>NZ_SRRZ01000052.1 GCF_013179805.1 Microcoleus asticus IPMA8
AAGTTTGGTGATTTTGAGCCAACATTCTCATGAAACTAATGATCGATCGAACCCTCGATCGATTTATGAATGATTTGCGATCGCTATATATGTCAACTTCGCAGAAATGACCCAGAATTGACATTAAACCGAAAACCACGGCAGCCCAAGCAATCAATTTGAGAATGTATAATAAAAGATTAATAAATAAAAGTAAAATTTTACCTTGATTTCCCACCAAAAAATACCAACATTTAAATCTGATTCTTAATAAAAATATCCAAATATCATCACAAATTTCTTTGAGCCTGCGATTGCCCATAGCATTCTCCATTTAGCATGATTCTTACTCCCTCAGTAAGCTTTACAGAGCTTTAGGCGCTCTAGCTGCTGTTACAAGCCTAAGCCGTAAGGCGATATTTTACCGGAATTAGGGCTATTTTAAAAGTACCGTTGGCGATTGTGCTGAGTATAAACCCATTTGCGCGATCGACTACCTCTAAAGGAATATTAAAAAAAATATTTTTCAGAATTTATTAACATTTATTATAGTAATTGTAAGGTGCCGACCCTAAATATTCTCTGATTCTCCCAAAAAATCAAGACTGGCGCACCCTACTAGAATTGGTCGAACAGTCAGATTCACGCAAGTCAACCGCCAACACATAGTGAGGAAAATTGACAGATGACCGCCGACAAAACCGGATTCAGCATTAGCGCGACCGCCATTCGCCGCCACATCGGCACCCTCATGCTGACACTTGCTATTATAATCGTGGGCTTTTTCTACATCACCCAACTGCCCGTTGACTTGCTACCATCCATCACCTATCCCCGCATCGGCGTGCGCTTAAACGCCCCCGGAGTCTCCCCAGAAGTAGCAATAGACGAAGTGACCCGCCCCCTCGAACAAGGGCTTTCCGCCACTGAAGGCGTCATGCAAGTTTTCTCCCGCACTCGCGAAGGACAAGTCAGCGTCGATTTATTCTTCAAACCGGGGGGCAACATCGACCAGGCCCTCAACGACGCCACCGCCGCTGTCAACCGCATCCGCAACCGACTTCCCGATACAGTTGAATCGCCCACTCTCTTCAAAGTTGACCCTTCCCAGCAGCCGGTTTACGAATTTGCCCTCACTTCCGACTCCTTGCAAGGAGTTGATTTGCGCGTATTTGCCGACGAAGAATTATCCAGGGAATTAAACGTAATTCCTGGAATAGCAGCAATTGACGTTGCCGGCGGCGTGCAAGAAGAAATTCAAGTAAATATTGACTTAAATCGCTTGCAATCTTTAGGGGTCAGTATTTCCGACGTTTTATCAGCCCTCGAAGCCCGCAACCTCGACACTTCTGGCGGGCGGCTGCGGCAAGAAGCAGCAGAACCTTTAACCCGCACCGTCGGGCGATTTCAGAACGCGAAAGAAATTCAGGCAATTTCTTTTCAAGCATCGGGTTCCAATCCGCCAAAACGAGTTTTTTTGCGCGATTTTGCTCAGGTAATTGACGGTACAGAAGAAGAGCGAGTTAAAGTATTTCTCAATCAGAAAGCAGCAGTAAAAATTAGCATTCAAAAGCAGCCGGATGCCAATACAATCTCAGTTGTAGACGGCATAAAAAAGCGGCTAGAAGAATTAAAAGCATCCGGGGCAATTCCCGAAGGTACGACTATCGTCAATACCTTCGACGAGTCTAAGTTCATCCGCGATTCTATTAGCAACGTCCTATTTTCTGGTTTAACCGGGGCTGTTTTAGCGGGGGCATCTGTATTGCTTTTCCTCGCTTCCCTTCGCCAAACTTTGATTATTGTCCTGGCAATTCCCCTCGCAACTTTAATGGCGATTATCCTGATGGGAGTTTTTGGCCTATCTCTGAACGTTTTCAGTTTGGGCGGTTTGGCGCTGGGTGTGGGAATTGTGGTCGATAACTCGATCGTGATGCTGGAGAATATTGTCGAAGGAACCAGCAATAAAAACAGTGGAAACGGCAAGCAGCGCTTAAGTAACAAGCAGTTGATGCAGCAAGCAGAAAAAAGCAGCCAAGAATTAGAATCAGCTTTATTTGCTTCCACTATCACTAACTTAGTTGCCGTACTGCCATTTTTGCTAATAGGCGGCTTAGTTTCCTTACTTTTCAACGAATTAATCCTCACCATCACCTTTTCCGTCGCCGCCTCTCTGATTGTCGGATTGACAGTTGTACCGATGATGGCTTCTCGACTGCTAGCGCTGCGGGTATCCAGCGGTTTGAGCAACTTTTGGCCGCTGCGCGCATTCGATCGAGCTTTTACCAATGCTACCGCCGGTTACGGTAAATTTTTATCTGGCATAGTGCGGTGGCGGTTGATTATAATTGCAGTAGCGATTATTGGATTGGGCGGTGGCAGTTGGCTGATGGCCGGTCAAATCCCTCAGGAAATATTGCCCAGAATTAATACCGGTCAAGCGAGATTGTTCGCTTTGTTTCCTGCAGGCACAAATTTGGCAACCAACCAAAGAATCATGGCAGAAGCTGATAAAATTATCCTCAGCCAACCAGAAACTCAATACACTTTGACGACAGTGGGCGGGCTGTTGTTCGGCAACAACACTGTTGAGAATGTGCTGCGCGGCGGCTGCAACATTACGCTGAAACCAGGCACCAATACATTGGATTTTGTGCAGCGAGTTACGCAAGAATTGAATAAAAAAATTGATTTGCCCAAAAATACTCGTTTGCGTCTGAATCCAGAAAATGTGCGGGGTTTGGTTTTAACTAATTCGCCTGTGCGCGGCGCTGAAGTTGATGTCATGCTTCAGGGCGAAAACGAACAAATATTGCAGCAAGCCGGCCGCGAGATATTGGCAACTTTGGATCAGAAGGTAAATTTAGCTACTTTTCGCCCGGATGCAGACCCGCAGCAAACGGAAGTGCAGATTCGCCCCAACTGGGAACAAGCGGAAATCTACGGGTTGAATGCGAGGCAAATTGGAGAGGCGATTCAGACAGCAATTCAAGGTTCTGTTCCTACGCAATTGCAGCGGGGAAACCGTTTGGTTGATGTGCGGGTACAGTTCGATCGCGCTGCTGTTCAATCGATTTCCGCACTAAAATTTATCCCTTTAACTGCTAGGGATAACAGCATTATCCGCTTGAGCGATGTGGCGAATATTGAACTGGGAAAAGCGCCTGGGGAAATTCAAAGGCTTAACCAGCGCCAAGTTTTCATGATTGCTGGGAATGTTAATAAGGGATCGAGTTTGGGCGATGCTTTGAAACAAGTGGATGCAGTTTTGTCGGAAATCAAATTGCCGCCAGGAGTGCGAGTGATACCTAGTTCGGCGGCGGAAACTAACCGGGAATTGCAAAGTTCGCTGATTGTTTTGGGATCTTTGGCGGCGTTTTTGGTATTTGTGGTGATGGCGGTGCAGTACAATTCGCTTGTCGATCCGCTGGTGATTATGTTAACGGTGCCGCTGGCTTTGGCTGGGGGGATTTTCGGGCTATATGCGACTAAAACTGCGATCGGCGCAACGGTGATTGTGGGGGCGATTTTGCTGGTGGGAATTGTGGTAAATAATGCGATTATTATGGTGGAGTTGGCGAACCAAATTCAGGAAGATGAAAAGGTCGATCGCACAACAGCAATTCTCAGGGCGGCACCTCAGCGCTTGCGTCCGATTTTGATGACAACTATTACTACAGTTTTGGGTTTATTTCCCCTAGCTTTGGGCATTGGAGACGGTTCGGAATTCTTGCAACCTTTGGGGGTTGTGGTGTTTTCTGGTTTGTCGCTGGCAACTTTGCTGACGCTGTTTATTATTCCCTGTTTCTATATTTTGCTGCACGACTTCTTTGGGATGTTGGCAGCGAAGAAGAAACCGCAGGCGGTTGCTATTCCCGTGCAAAAGACGGCGGGAAAGACTCCGAATTGGTAAAATCCCGAGATCTTGCACCATTTTCAAGAACAGGCAAGATGCCTGTTCCACGAATGAGTTTTCTTGTGGGATGAGCATCCTGCCCGCCCGTAAAAGGATTATTGAAAATGGTGCAAGATTTTAGTTAAAATAGAGCCTATCTACGCAGCATATCTAAATATCTTGATGCTGATTTTACCAAAATATGAAAGACAAATTGACTGGTCGTTCTCATACATAAATCAACCCATTAATTCCGAGTGGGCGACGATTGTCAGTGGCGATCGCAAAAAAGTTACTTTAGTCGATCGCAACTTGTCGCCAAAATACGAATACCACCTTCCCGATGAAATTAGCTGTTTAGCCCTAAGTCCCAAAGGCGATTTGCTGGCAGCAATTATGGCAAATGGCAATCATTTAGCAATTGTGACAGCAGAAAACCAGCTAGTTTTTGAAGAACAACTACCTAACCCTCCTGTTAAAGTTTCATATTTGTATAACGATAATGGATTTCAGGACTGCTGGTTTGATACAGACGGCGTGCGTTTTTGGTGCATGAAAGTAATTGGGTTCGAGGAAGTCGAAATTCAAATTCGCGATACCAATTCATGGCAAATCCAGCGAAAGTTTTTGCTCAAAGACCCTTTTGGTGGCAGTACCTTTTCGTTTTGCCCGCACCCAGAAAATCAAATGTTAGCTCTTTGGGCTGCTTCCGGTCAGAACGGACAGCAAATCTACTGGCTTTATGATGATGGTGTGACAATTCACGGCGTGGAGATTCCGTTTCCCGATGTAACAGGGCCCCCAGAATTTCATCCTGCTGGTGGCGAATTTTTGGTTCTAAATAGTTGTGAACGACAACTCAGCCGATTAAGTTTTCCTGACTGCAATCTAATTGGAATATGCGAATGGCCTTGGCCTGATGCGGATGACGGTTTTGGGTATCATATGTGCTACCTATCGGACGAGCGCGTTCTAATTAACACTGGTAATGGGAGAATGTACCTCATCGATATTGACAAAATGGAGATATCAGATGAACTTATTTTAATTGGTCACGAACCGCGTCCGTGTAAAGAACTTTATCCTACTCTTAAGGATCTTAAAGAACAGCTTTGCGGTGATTTGCACCATTTCTATCGTTTTGATTCAGATAGCATTGTGTCGGTTCACTCACAACTGCCGAGTCAAAAACCTGACTGTAAACAGAAGACATTAGTTATCTTCGGGGGAAAAGAGCTGTTTGGTTCGCTGGCGAAGGTACAAGAATCCGCACCCTACAGTAAATTATTCATTCAATCTTTAGGCATTTCTTAAGGATTTTTAATTTTTAACAACAGGCAAGATGCCTGTTCCACAAAGAAAGAATCAGTTTTATTGTGGGGTGGGCATCCTGCCCGCCCCTAACGCGACTGATATCAGATCCGGTGGCATCGGAATTAACATTACCCACAATCAGGACACGGCAGTGCCGTTTCCCTACAATTAATCGGGCGATATTTAAATCTCTGATGGAGTGCTGATGATTATTTTGGAGTAGGGAAACGGCATTGCCGTGTCCTCCGTTGGCTATCATATCGCTCATGAAACCGGAATTGATATGACGCACCCTACGAGAATTAGTCTGTCAGGTGTATTTGACATCATAAATTGTTTATGTTACAATATGTACTACACGCAAATTAGCAAAACAAACTTAAACAAAAATGCCCTACGAAAAATTAGACATATCAACCCCAAAACCCGTGCTATCTTGGGCAAATCACGCCCTAGGCGAAAAAGAAACCAAGATGGCCGCAAACGTAGCATCTTTGCCCTTTGTATTCAAACACGTCGCACTAATGCCCGACGTACATTTAGGAAAAGGTGCTTTAGTCGGTTCCGTAATTGCCACAAAAGAAGCGATTATTCCCGCTGCTGTGGGCGTGGATATTGGCTGCTTTACTGATGATACACAAATTCCTCTAGTTGATGGCAAATCTTATGCGATCGGGGAATTGGCCAGGAGTGAAAAAGAATTTTCGATCTACTCCTGTACAGCAACAGGCAGAATTGTCGCTGCTAAGGCTACAGCCAAATTAACTAGAAAAAATGCCGAACTGGTTAAAGTGGTACTGGATAATGGAGAAGAAATCAAATGCACTCCCGATCATCAATTCATGTTGCGGAATGGTGAATACCGAGAAGCGCGGGATTTGACAACAGGAACGTCATTGATGCCTTTTTATTCCAAAATAGATAAGGATGGGTATACCTTAGTACAGCAAAATTATTCAGGTAGATGGCAAAAAGCTCATTGGATGATTGCTCGTTCTGGTTTGTTAGGATACATACCATCTTTCCACAATCAGAGAACTGTGATTCATCACAAAAACTTTGATGCCACAGATAATAGACCAGAAAATTTAGAATTCATGGGTAATAACGACCATTCTGCCTATCACCGCTCATTAGTTGATAGAAATACCCATTGGCAATCCCTGGAATTTGAACAGAAAAGAAAGCAAGCCCTAGCTAATAAAGCTCAAACCTCAGACGGACACAGGTATTACGCCGAACGCGGAACGAAAAACATCCTTAAGTATATGGAGGATAACCCCGAACACTTCAAAGAGTCAGTTACCGCAAATGGCGAACGAGGAAAGCAGTATCTAATTAATTACAATCAGAGTGAAAAGGGTAAAGCCAAGAGTAAAGAACTTGCTAATCGGCTATACACTTGTGAGACTTGTGGAGATAAAATTAAAACTCCTATCGGACTTCACAACCACAGAACAAATCAGCACGGCTACAACCACAAAGTAGTTGATATTATTCCTTTACTTGAAAAGCAAGATGTCTATTGCCTAACGGTTCCCGAATACGGCAACTTTGCCTTAACTGCGGGAGTTTTTGTTCACAACTGTGGTATGGCTGCTATAAAAATGCCATTCAATGCTAACAAATTAGAAGGCAAACTCAAACAAATTCGACTCGATATCGAAGCGGCGATTCCTGTGGGATTTGCGGAGAATAAAGAAGTAGAAAAAACTGTCACTAATTGGCAAAAATGGGGTGAATTTAAGAAACTTCATCAAGGCGTGCAGCATCAAAACAATAAAGCCTTAAAACAAATGGGTTCCCTCGGCGGCGGCAATCATTTTATTGAGGTTTGCGTTGATAGTGAAAACTTTGTTTGGCTGATGCTGCACTCCGGTTCTCGCGGCATTGGAAATTTGCTCGCACAGCAGCACATCGATACTGCTAAAGATTTAGCTAAACTGGCAGAAATTAATCTGGCTGACAAAGATTTGGCTTATTTTGTAGCGGGCACGCGGGAGTTTGCTGCTTACTGGCACGATTTGCAGTGGGCGCAAGATTATGCTCGTTTTAATCGCGATGTAATGATGAATCGGTTTAAGCGAATTGTGGAAAAGCACGTAGCGGGAGGCAAATCTGTTAAGCCGTTATTAGAGGTGAATTGCCACCACAATTACGCGGAAAAAGAGGTGCATTTTGGGGAAGATGTGTATGTGACTCGCAAGGGTGCCGTGCGCGCGGATGTAGAGGATTACGGGATTATTCCGGGTTCGATGGGGGCGAAGTCTTTCATTGTTAAAGGGAAGGGAAATGCTGAAAGTTACTGTTCTTGTTCTCACGGTGCGGGGCGCTTGATGTCTCGCACTCAAGCGAAGAATGTATTCACTCTCGATGATTTTGTGCGGCAGACTGACGGGGTTGAGTGTCGGAAAGATGAGCAATTTTTAGATGAAATTCCGGGGGCTTATAAGCCGATTGACGAAGTGATGAGTCAGCAGTCGGATTTGGTGGAAGTTGTGGCGACTTTGAAGCAGGTTGTTTGTGTCAAGGGGTGACAGAAACTGGTTTATTTGTACTTCACCTATCTGACAAGTGCTGTATGGGAAGAGGGGGAAATTGAGCTTAACTCGATTTCCCCCTCTTGACAAACGCTTTGTTTTCTGAAGCTTTTCTCTAACAGACCATCTGTCTCCACTCAATTTCTAGCAAGCGCAGGAGTCTTTCATCGCCATTGGCTTTGGCTGCTTGCGTTCGACGATCGAGAATATTGCAAATATTCGCCCGGTGCACTTGCGCCACTTCCACAACTGTTGGGTAAGAATTAACCGCCGCTGGGGCGCTAGCTGCGGCGACATCCCGATCGCCAGCTTGAGAATCTCCCTTTATGGTATAGTTTGGGCCGCCGGATTTTTGGGGCACCGGAATGTGTCTCGGATAGCGGTAGTTCCAGTTTTGGCCCCGATATTTGCCCGCGACTTCCCCTTCGATCATATCTACTGTCGGAATGTCGTACTCGTAGTTTACGCCGCGATAAGTAAGTTTCATATTTTTTGATCCTTATATGTATGGAGATAAAATGGGCAGTCAGGTCAGGTTTGCTTTTTAGTCAGTAAAAATTTTTTACTTTCTGTATTCTATTTTACCATTTAACCAAATAACCAGTCAAGTTAAAAAAAATTAATATTTTCACGGTTAGAGCGCACAAAAAAGCCCGCTACAGCGGGATCTCAAGGTTTGCTGGCGGTCAAGTTCGATCGACTCCAGCAACTAAGTTATGGCTAAAAAACTTTCGAGATCTAGTTTCCCAGCTTTGACAAGACCCTGGCATCCCCTCTCAACTCCCCTTAAACAGGGAAGCGAGGAGGGATCGCAGAGGTGAGCCAATAGGCTCTAGCCGACTGTCACCTGATCGGTTTGCACGTTTGTTGCGCCTTCTTCAGCAGAGGCGATCGCCACCAACTTGTCGAGAATTTCCTGACTCGGAACTTGACCTTTGAGAACAACCGTGCTGCTGAGCTGAGCCACATGAACAGTATCGATATCAGCAACTTCGGCATCGCCGTCAAAAGCTAAAGCAACCCGCTTCGCTAAGCCACTTTCGTCAAAATTTCCGTCTGGGCCGACTTTAGCAGGAGCGATAGATTGCGTTTGGGCAGCTTGCTGTACTACTTGTGCCATCGGTTCAGCCGGGGCTTCAGGCTTTTCGAGTCCGAACAGTCTTTTAAACCAACCCATAGTAGTTGAGTCTCCTGAAAATACACTTTTTACACAATAGCTCTAGAATTCCAAAAGACTCGTAATTGTTGCAAAACTCAGCGAAATTTATCAAAATGTTTTATCGGGAGACTTTCACAATCTAAAATCTTAAATAGTATCTAGATGTTGATGTTGCTATTTGATGTATAGGACGATCGCTACGCCTTGGATAGCAGAGGCGTAGTCGAAATAGTTGCCCCACTGTCACCTTAAAAAACTGCACAATGGGCCGGAATACATTCCCGGTTTGTTTAATTACCGGGGACATCTCGTGCCGGTCGTCGAACTGTGCCCACTGATACAGCGGACGGTAGCCCGCGCTTAATTGGGGGTAGTCCTGCATAAGTAGTGATGCGATTCGATCTAACCCGGTCTGTAAAAGCAGATGAAAGGCAAAAATCACTACTTGTTTACCAACTAGCAATTACCAATTACCAATTTAGGACTGACGCACGATTGTTTAGAAACCGGGTTTTTTTATGAAAATACGCGTTGTAGACCGCACTCAAGGTAAAAAACCCGGTTTCTGGGTCCCGATGCGTCCAGGACTGCAATTCTCAAGTCCCAATTACTACTCACCAATTCCCAATTAGAGATAGTTAAATCTCATGCTTAACTTTTTAGATAATAGTGTTCTGCTTCCGACCAATTCAGTTTAAGCAACGAATCATCTCCCCATTTCAGCTTGAGATTCGGCTTAATTGCTGTCACACCCAAAGCGCTAATAATCTGCGCTGCTACAGCTTTCGCCAACAGCGGCGGTACAGAATTTCCGACTTGGCGAAAACCGTGCCATTTTGTGACGTGAAATCTAAACCAGTCAGGATAGGAATGCAGCCGCGCAGCTTCTCTGACGGTAATGCACCGAGGCGCGATCGGGTGAATCGGTCTCGGCGAAGTATAAGCCCCCCTCGCCCTGTCGGTTCCAGCCCTGAGAGTGTTGCAAACCCCCTGGGGATGAAGCTTGTAAAAACGGCTGATCGGCTCTTTTTCGCCCTGTTTAGCAGCATGAAACCTTTCGATACATTCCAGAGAATGTTGAGTTCGCAAACTACAAGAGAGGATTTCTTGATCGTACTCGCGATTGTAGGAATAATCATCATCCAAACCTTCGATTCCGCGCATTATACTCGCATAAGTGCTGCTCTTTCCGTACTCCGCGATTACCCAATCTCGGTGCAGCAACTCGCTGTACTTTTCCACGTCCGGCAAATCTCCAATCGCCTCCCAAACTGTCGGGACAGCAGGTAAATTAACTTTTTTATAGCGTTTAGGAACTTTAATTTTTGGCAGTATAGTAGTTGGTTGAGGGTATTTTGGCAGCTCGTACTCTTTTTTGCAGCCAATCAGAAACAATCGTTTGCGAGCTTGCGGCACTCCGTAGTGAACGGCGTTGAGAACTTGATAGTTTTCTTCTACTTGATAGCCTGCTTCCAGAAAAGAGCTAATTAAGACATTCAGGAGTTCTTTGTGTTCTCCTGATGCAATTCCCGGCACATTTTCCATTACGAAAAACTTGGGTTTTAGCTCCAAAACTAAGCGCTGAAAGTGAAAAATTAGAGAATTTCGCGGGTCGTCCACATCGCGCTTGCCCATCATGGAGAATCCTTGACAGGGCGAACCGCTGATTACTACGTCTATATCGCGCCGGCCGATCGCCGATTTTTTCCGAATTTCCGATCCCGTAAGGTCTGCGACATCTTTGCACACAATAGAGCACAGCGGGAAATTAAACTCGTGTGTAGCGCAGTGAATTGGGTCAATTTCGACTGATGCAAGTACGTCAAAACCTGCTTGTTCAAAGCCCAGTGTCATGCCGCCCGCGCCTGCAAATAAATCAACAGCGATCGGTCGCTTTTTCCGATTGCTTGGCATAACATTTCAATAACAAAGTTGCTTTAATTTGCTGTATTTAATTTAACATTTTTCATTATTTCCGCAGCGGCCCGATCGCACACACCCACATCTCCGAGACTTTCGCGCATTTCCCGATAACCTGCCAAAGTTTGCTGGCGTCGATCGGCATTTTGCAGCAATTCCAGTGCGTGGTTCACTATATTTTCCGCAGTCGCCTCGTCTTGCAGCAACTCCGGGACGATCGGCTTCATTTGCACCAAATTGGGCGGAGACATAAAAGGAATCGAAAATTTCAGGACGTGGCGAGCAATAATCGCCGTAATCGGACTGACGCGGTAGGCGACAACTTGCGGAACGTCGAGCAAAGCTAGCTCCAGATTAACAGTACCAGATTTAGCGATCGCCAGATCCGCAGCCGCCAAGATTTCCAGAGTTTGATTTTCTAACAAAGTAGCCCGCAAACCGTAATTCTCGATCGCCTGTTCGATTTTGCTGCGGAAAGCTTTGTTAGCAAGCGGAATCCAAAAATGAACTTCCGACAATTTAGCTTGAATAATTTGAGCGGCCTCAAATATAACCGGCATCAGGTACTTGAGTTCTTGGTGTCTGGAAGCGGGAATTAGGGCGATCGACACCTGTTCCGGCTCAATTCCCAAAGTTTTGCGGGCAACTTCCCGGCTGGGTGCAGATTGCATTCTATCCACCAAAGGATGCCCAACCCAACTCACTTCGGCTCCTTTTTTTTGATAATAACAAGCTTCTTCGGGAAAAATTGCCAAAAGTTTGTCGCAAATATTGACAATCAGATCGGTATTGCGAGGAGAAATCGACCAAACCCATTCTTGAGGTGCGATGTACCAAACCACCGGCAAATCCGGCAAACAGCGGCGGATGTAGCTGCCAATGCCGAGATTTGGAGTCAAATAATCAATCAATACAACCGCATCGGGGGAGAAGTTTTTTAGATATTGTTTAGCTTTTTGCTGAACTTTGATCGTCGGCCAAATATAGGGTACAGATTCTATAAGGCCCATAGAACCAATGCCCGCAGTATCGCCTAAAATAGTAGCCCCAGCTTCCGCCATACGAGGCCCGCCCAATCCTGTTATTTCTAACTCCAAGCCAGCGGCGACAGCGTGACGTTTTAAGGCGGCAACTAACAATGCTCCTTGCAAATCGCCAGAAACCTCACCAGTGCTGATAAAAATTTTCATATTCTGACTTTAAACAGGTGAGATGTTTGCTAATAACTCGGTAACAGCATCATATTGATCGGGCATATTAGCACAGCGTAGGAGTAATTCTAAGTCTAGAGCGGGAAGGAATGTACTCCGGGCCACCTGCTCATAATTTTCACCTGTTAAGTAATAGAGAGATAACTGACTATTTTGCCAAAACCATACTTCCCGAACGCCCAACCTTTTGTATAATTCTAGAGTATTTATCCCCCCACTGGTAATTACGACTTCAATAGCAATATCTGGGAATGTTTTTGGGGTTCCTATGTCATAGGAATCATCCGGCTCTTTTCTACCGCCTAATTCTCTGTTACCCAGAGTCGGCCCGCCCTTACCGTAAAATCGAATCCCATTTGCTCTCATATATGCCTCTAGGAGCATACAGAGAGTTTTTTTGATGATTTCGTGTTCGGGCGAGACAGTCATAATTTGCAGTATTCGATCGAGATAGAAAAATTTCACACCGCCGATATCTTCAAAAGCTGCTTCTATCGCTTCAAACTGCTCCCAGCTAACGCCGTTGAAAGTCATGCAGCCATCTTTTCCTGCATCGGGAGATATAGATTTGGCTAAAGTAGATAAATTCATAGGGCAAGAATTGCTCAGTTCATTAGGTTTATTCTACCTGATTCATTTTTTCCCTGGAATCAAACCGCGCCGCCCTTTCGTTATAGACTGCTGCACAAATCTCCGCAGGTGCTGCAAATGGGGGTTTTCCTGCAACAAATCCAACTCTTCCAAAGCTTGATTTAGAGTGTAGCCAGAACGGTATAAAATACGAAAACTTTTCTTCAAAACTAGCAAATCTTCTGCGGTAAAACCTGCGCGTTCGAGGCCTATTTTGTTGATTGCTCGCACTCTCGAAGGATTCCCCTCGACTAGCATATAAGGAGGCACATCTCGATCGATCCTGCTCAAGCCGCCCACCATAGACAAGCGGCCGATGTGGACAAACTGATGAACGCCCAAAACACCGCTCAATCGGGCTTGAGATTCGATTTTAACGTGTCCGGCTAAGGCTACAGCATTCGCGATAATTACTCGATCGGCGATCGCGCAATTGTGTCCCACATGAACATAAGCCATCAATAGATTATGATTGCCAATTGTCGTGCTTTCCCCCGCTCCAGTAGCGCGGTTAATTGTCACGTATTCCCGAATCTGATTGCTGTCGCCAATTTTCACCCTAGTCTGAGAACCCTCGTATTTCAAATCTTGAGGTTCCAAACCAATCGCCGCACCGGGGAAAATTTGATTTCGAGCACCTATTTCTGTTAGCCCGTCGATAATTGCATGAGCACCAATCTTAGTCTCCGGCCCGATTTTCACTCTTTCTCCAATTACAGCATAAGCTCCCACTTCTACAGTCGGGTGAAGTTCAGCACCGGGATGAATCACAGCAGTTGGGTGAATCAAAGTAAGCATTTGTCAGTTTTTTGCTGGTAAGTGGGAAGGAAGTTCGGCAACGCGCAGTGTAAGGGATTGAACCGATTTAACGGATTTAACGGATGGATGTTGACGGAAGACGGAAGGAAGAAGGAAGAAGGAAGAAGGAAGAAGGAAGAAGGAAGAAGGAAGAGGGAAGAAGGAGTTTTTCAAATTTTAAGATTACTTCGTTCCTCGGAACGCTTCGCGGTTTTAATTGAAATTCAAAACTCACAACTCAAAACTACGCGCAAGCCCTCACCAATTCCCCAATTTAATCTACCATCGAAAACATCAATTCTCCTTCACAAACTTTTTGTCCGTCTACTTCAGCCAGAGCCTGTATTTTTGCGAAGCGACGGCGTTTTACCCACAGCAATTCTACAGTCATCAGCAACTGATCGCCCGGTACAACCTGACGGCGGAACTTGACTTTATCAATTCCCGTAAACATCCACAATCCTTGCTCAATGTCGGGCAACTGAGCCAGAACCATACCGCCAACTTGAGCCATCGCTTCAACAATTAATACCCCCGGCATAATCGGCCGTCCGGGAAAATGCCCTTGAAAATGCGGTTCGTTAAAAGTCACATTTTTAATTCCTACAGCCCTCTCGGACGGCACGTAATCAACAATCTTGTCAACCAGTGCAAAAGGATAGCGATGAGGCAATAATTTCTGAATTTCTTCGAGAGTAAAAGTAGATTTAACCGCTGGAGAATCCTCACCGTTTTCGGTGGGAACGGATTCAGAATTAGCAGTATTGAGGGTGTTAACTTCAGTCAGCGTGGACATTGCTTGAAGACTTTTGAGTGTGGTAGAAACGCGAGGGATCGCGTCTTGGGTTGTGAATTGTAACGGTGACTTGGCTGGCACCTTTTCTAACTTGTCTCCTTCACGGCCCAACCTTGGGATTTCAGTGCTAAGGCGAGTTGGACGTGCAAGTTGTGACTGGCTTTGTAAGCCAAGTAGTGAGCTTTTGGCCAAGTTCCCAGCAGGCTGAGGTCGCCTACTAAGTCTAAGATTTTATGGCGCACCGGTTCGTTGGCAAATCTCAAAGGCGGGTTGAGCCAGCCGGATCGATCGCAAACTAGGGCGTTTTCTAGGGTACCACCTTTGATCAAACCTGCTTGTCGCAATTGGTCAACTTGGCGAGCAAGTCCAAAAGTGCGGGCTGGGGCGATCGCGCTAGCAAAACTTTCTGCCTCTGGCGACCAACTGTACCATTGATTGCCGATCGCCTGTTCCTCAAAATCAATTCCGTAACTAAAGCGAGTTTCGGCTGACGGTACAGCCGCTGCAAAAGCATCCCCGTGACGCACCCAAATAGGCTGTTCTAGGACGCAGGAGGAAGTGGGGTCTTGCTTCGGTTCTTGAGGAACTAAGCCGGTACGGGCGATCGCCTCTACCCAAACCAGAGCCGAACCGTCCAGCAGTGGCAATTCCGGCCCATCAACCTCAATTCGAGCATTATCCGCTCCCATCCCCGCCAAAGCGGCTAATAGATGCTCTACAGTGCGAATTTGAGCCTCGATACCTGCCAGTTCAGTTGAAAGTGCAGTCTGACAAACCGCATCAATTTTTGCAGGAATTATTGGATCACCGGGCAAGTCTATTCTGACAAAATAGCGACCTTCCCCAACCGCAGCAGGCAAAACTCGGACGCGAGTTTGTTCGCCGCTGTGCAAACCGATTCCCGACAGTTCAAATTCAGATTTTAAGGTACGTTGAGTCATTAGTAATTAGTCATTAGTTAGTAGTCAGTAGTTAGTAGTCAGTAGTCAGTAGTCAACTGCCAACTGCCAACTGCCAACTATCAACTGCTTTCCTTAGAATCGCTCACCAATCCCAAAGTGAATTTGATTGTCGCCGGTGTCGTTGATACCGTAATCGATCCGGATTGGCCCTAAAGGAGATTGAATCCGCACGCCGAGGCCGTAACCGTAACCGCTACCGGGCTTTTCGCGGATACCGGCCGGGTCGCCCGGGACATTTTTGCCCGTGCCCAAGTCGGTGCCCGCATCCAAAAATAGCGCTCCGCCGATAAACGAAATAATCGGGAAACGGTACTCAACGCTGGCTTCTAGGAAGCTGCGACCGGCTCCCAGGTCGCCTTCGTCGTATCCGCGCACCGAGTTGGCGCCGCCCAAGGCGAAGGCTTCGTAGGGAGGCAAATCTCCGAATACGGTGCCGCCTCTAAAACTGAATGCCAGGGTTTGAGGGCCGGAGGCAAAGTTAGTGTACCTGACTGGTAGGTAAAAGCTGTAGCTGGCCCGCAGGCGGTTTAACAGGATGCTGCCGGAACCTACAGGAATCGATTGTTCCACCCCAAACCTGAGCAAAGAACCGCTAGTGGGGCGGAGGGCGTCGTTGCGCCGATCGCGCACAACACCTGCTTGCAGTGTTGTCAAGTCGTCGGAGCCGGAATCGCTAAAACTCAACTGGTTGCCGAGTTCGTCCTCGGATTCGCGACGGCCTTTGCGATCGGTAATTGAGACGCGCTGGTACTGCAAACCGAGTGAAGCAGTCCACTCAGAATCGGCAAAAAGATTGCGCGACAGGGGACGGGTGAAATTGATGCCGGCACCGGTGCGAACGATGCGGGGTCGATCCTCGTTGGGCAATCTGACTTCCCGTTCGCCACCGTCAAAAATCACGCTGATCGATCGTCTTCTAAAAACATTAGCGGTGAAAGAAGTGCGGTAAGGATCGCCCGCAATCCAGGGGTCAGTAAAACTCAGGTCAAACAGCGTTTGGCGTTCGCCGATTTGTACTTCAGCCCCCAATTTCTGGTTCCTACCGCCCAAGTTTTGCTGCTGGTAACTCACCGTACCGAACAAACCCGTCGCGGAACTCAAACCCGCACCAGCCGCCAAAGAACCAGTATTTTTCTCGATGACGTTGACAATTACCCTTGCCTTGCGGGGGTCAGTCGTTCCCGGTTCCAAGGCAAGCCGCACGTCTTCAAAAATTCCCAAACCAAACACCCGTCTCAAATCCCTTTCCGCCTTGGTGCGGTTAAAGATGTCTCCGGGCTTGAGTTCTACTTCGCGGGTGACGACAAAGCGGCGGGTGTTGCCTCCGATGGGCTGACCCGTGGCATCCGTTGCCTCTCCCTCCTTGTTCAGGAAGCGGACATCAACGGATTCGATCTGGCCTTCTGCCACTACCAGGGTGACTGTGCCGTCCTCTCCTACTTGCGGGGCATCAGTGATTTGGCCCAAAACATAGCCGTTCTCTTGGTACCACGCATTAATTTTTTTCACTCCCTCCTCAAAGCGGCGGAGGTTGAGAATTTGGCCGTACTGATCGCGGAAGCTTTCGTCAATTACGCTTTGGGGCAGCACTTGCTGGCCGGTGATTGTCACTCCCCGCAGCACCGGATTTGCCTGCACAATAAAAGTCACCCGGACGCCCAACGGGGTGTCTTCGGGTACTGCCCGCACGTTTCTGAAAAAGCCCGTGGCAAAAATGGCGTTGATGTCTTGTTGCAGTTGGGTGCGGTTGGTCGTGCGTCCCGGTTGGGTGCTGATAACTCGGTAAATCTCGCGTTCCAAGTCTCCCGTCGCCCCGGTGACGGTAACTTCTGCAACTAGCACTTGGGGTTCGGCCGCCCCGGCGGGTGCGGGGGTTTGTCTGGGCAGCGGTGCTGGGCCAGGGGGCAATGGAGGAACGGTGTTAGCCGGCGGTCTGGTCGGGGCAGGTCTGGGGGGAACTGGGGCGTTTTGAGCGATCGCCCCTGATTCCTCTGCTTTCCCTAACTCTGCTGCGATCCAGGCGGGCGTTACAGCCGCTTCCGATGGGGGGAGCGGGCTGCCCAGTTGCGTCTCTGGCAGGGCGTTTTGGCTGCTAGAGGCAGGGGAGGGGTTGGATGCTAGCTCGGGTTTGAGTTGAAGGCTCGGAGGTAAAACCGGGGAAGCCGGGTCTGTGAATCGGTCTGGGGGTTTGCGGTCGTTCTCTCCTCTGTCAGGGGCCGCCGCTATTTTTAGGGCTTCGGCTTTGCTAGTTTTAGCGGCTTTGCGGTTTTGAGGAGGATTTTGGGTTAATTCTGGAATGGGGCGATCGGGTAATTCGATCGACGGGGCGGGCGGAACGGCAGCCAAAGCTTCCTCTGCTGATTCAGAGTAGGATGTTTGGCCGTTTGCCGAATTTGATAACCCGAATGTTGCTGAGGCAGTAAAAACTGCCACCAATACAGCAGATAAACGCATTTTTGTTCACTTTTTTGGGCAATCAACACACCACATTAGTCATTATTCATTAGTCTTAGTCATTAGTTATATAAGTCGGTTGAATTTCGCGCTGACCGCTAATTGATGACTGTTGACCGCTGATTGCTGACATCGAAAGCAGAAGGGTGACAAACTGTGCAATTTTAGCGCATTGTTAAGGCCTCTAAACTTTCTGAGCTAAAACCCGCTGGAGAACTTGCTGGTAAGCACTTTCTACCGATCCTAAGTCGCGCCGGAATCGGTCTTTATCCATAACACGGGCATCGGGGTCAGTTTCTGTGTTGTCCCATAGGCGGCACGTGTCCGGACTGATTTCGTCGGCGAGGATCAGATTTTGATGTTGGTCGATACCGAATTCTAGTTTGAAGTCTACTAGGGTGATGCCGCACTCGGTGAAAAATTCTTTGAGTATTTCGTTAATTTCGCGGGCGGCGATTTCTAGTTGGTCTACTTGTTCGGGGGTAGCTAGCTGCATTAACTGGATTCTGCCGCGGGTCAGTAGCGGGTCTCCCAAATCGTCGTTTTTGTAATAAAATTCCACCAGCGGGGGATTGACAATTGTGCCTAGGGCGAGTCCTGTTTGCTTGCAAAGACTGCCGGCGGCAATATTTCTGACTACGACTTCCAAGGGCAAGATGTGGACGCGACAGACTCGCATTTGGTTGGGGGCCGGCGTGTCGATGAAGTGTGTGGGAATCCCTTTGGCTTCTAGCATCCGAAACAGGTGCGCGGATACGGCGCAGTTGATTTCGCCTTTGCCGACGATGCTGCCGCGTTTCTGGGCGTTAAAGGCTGTGGCGTCGTCTTTGAAGTGGGTCAGCAAAATTTCGCTGTCTTCGGTGGAGTACAGGATTTTGGCTTTGCCTTCGTAGAGTTTGCGATCGGCTGACATGGCGATTAATAATGTAGATAAGTTTTAGATTTTACAGTAGCTCGATCGGGCGTTATTGGCGAGTTTTTGGATCTAGGCTGCCCCACTTAGGCCCCGGACGGGCGAGTACCCCTGCAGGTAGATACCGCGATCGGCTGAGGCATAAATGATTCTTGACAAAGGACAATAGAGATGAGACTTGCTGGGTTCGCGATCGGTGCGCGATCGACCTCGCCAACGAGACTGATGCTTACAAAACATCTGCAAAGTGACTAATTTATGGAAGACAAAAAAATTCATATCCTCTTGGTTGAAGATGATGAGGTTGATGTAATGAACGTCCGGCGAGCGTTCAAAAAAAATAATATCGTTAACCCTCTCTACATGGCAGCCAACGGATTAGAAGCTCTGTCTATATTGCGCGGAGAAGGGAAAATCGAGCCTGCAATGCCTCAAGCGCGCCGGTTAATTCTGCTGGACTTAAATATGCCGAGAATGAACGGGATCGAGTTTTTGCGAGAATTGCGACTAGATGAATGTTTGAGGTCGATTCCGGTGATCGTCCTCACAACTTCTAATGAAGATAGAGATAAAGTAGAAGCTTATAATTTGAATGTAGCGGGCTATATTCTTAAACCTGTCACTTTTTCTAATTTCGTGGAAGTTATGGCTACCCTCAATAGATACTGGATGCTGAGCGAAATTCCCTAAATTAAGATAAATTTTAACAGGAAATTTTTCAAGGTAGCTTTGGTAATTTTTCAGCGGTGCATTTATTTTAATTACTTTTTGTAGGTCGCAGCTTTTTCGGAGTAATCCACAATTCGGTTGTTATGGACAAACTTATCAAAATTCTGATTGTTGATGACGATGCAGTCGATCGGATGGCGGTCAAACGCTCGCTCAAGTCGGCAGGCGTTTCTGCAGAAGTTATTGAAGCAGAAAACTGCGCCGATACCCTGGCAAAACTCTCGGTAAGTAAAAATTCTACCCAGGTAGCAGCGAAACTATCCAAACAAAATAAATCTCAACTTTTAAGCGAGGTTGAGGAGACAGAAAACGGCCTGCTATTAAATCAGATATTTGAGTGCGAATTTGACTGCGTATTCCTCGACTACGGATTGCCGGACGGAGACGGACTGAGTTTGGTACAAAATCTACGGGAAGCTGGGCTAAAAGTTCCCTTAATTGTCCTCACAGGTCAAGGCGACGAACAAATTGCTGTGGAATTGATGAAGGCTGGAGCTTCTGATTATATCGCTAAAAACAAGCTTTCTCCCGAGAGTTTATCCCGCAGTTTGTATAATGCTATGCGCGTTTACCGCGCCGAATCTCAGGCTTTTCATACCAGCCAAAAACTTAAGGAAAGTGAGGAACGGTACAGGTTAGTTTTAGAGGGAGTGAACGACGGAATTTGGGATTGGGATTTAAGTAAAAATGAGGTTTATTGGAACGATCGCCTTTTGGAAATTATCGGTTTGTCGCGAGAGCAATTTGGCAGGACTATGGAAGCTCTCTACAACCGCCTGCACCCCGAGGACAAGGACGGCATAGTCCGGGCGATCGCCGCTCACTTGGAACAAGAAATAGACTATAATGTAGAGTTTCGCCTGCTGCACTCTTCGGGTTTTTACCGCTACTGCACTTCTCAGGGAAAAGCTCAGCGGAATTATCATGGAAAACCGCTGCGGATGGCCGGTATGATTAGCGATATTACTGAGCGCAAACAGGCGGAAGATGCTCTGGAAAGGGAACGGCAGCAACTGAGACAAATTATTACTTGCGTGCCTGTAGCAATGGCGATGTTCGATACACAAATGCGCTATATGGCTAACTCTAAAAAATGGGTTAGTCAATTTAATTTGGAGTTGCCCTCCCTAAATAATCTCAGCCATTACGAATTGTTTCCAGATACGCCAAATCGCTGGAAAGCCATGTATCAAGAAGTGCTCAAAGGCCAGGTAGTGTCTGTGAGCGAAGATGCCTGGGAACGAGCAGACGGATCGGTTCTGTACCTGCGGTGGGCTGCTCACCCTTGGTACGATCCCGACGAAAAAGTCGGGGGAATTGTGATGGTTGCCGACAAGATTAATGAGTTGGTGGAAGCGCGGGAAACTGCCTTAGAAGCGAGCCGGGTGAAGTCGCAATTCTTGGCGAACATGAGTCACGAAATTCGCACTCCGATGAATGGGGTTTTGGCAATGGCTCAATTGCTGCTGCGCGCTACTCTGGAACCGAAACAACAGGAGTGCGCTCAGACTATTTACCGCAGTGCTGAACATTTGCTGAACGTTATTAATGATATACTCGATTTCTCTAAGATTGAAGCTGGAGAAATGCGGCTGGAAAAGGCGGATTTTGATTTGGATAGCTGCGTTGAGTCGGTGATAGAAATGACAGCGCATTTGGCAGAGGAAAAAGGTATTGAATTGAATATTTTAGTTGACAGTTCAGTGCCGAGAAAGTTGGTGGGCGACTCTGGCCGATTGAAGCAAGTTTTGCTGAATTTGGCGGGAAATGCCATAAAATTTACCGATCGCGGTCAAGTTCTAGTTCACGTAACTGTGAAACAGGGCAACCGACTGGCAGACGGTAGACAAGGGGCAAGATTGCTATTTTCGGTGCGGGATACTGGCATTGGAATTTCGGCAGAAGGGCAAACAAAGCTGTTCCAATCTTTTTCTCAGGTAGACGATTCTCCTACTAGGCCTTACGGGGGGACGGGTTTGGGTTTGGCTATTTGCAAGCAGTTAGTGGAGATGATGGGAGGCGAGATTGGAGTTCGCAGTTTGCTAGGCAGCGGTTCGACTTTTTGGTTTACTGTACCTTTGGAAAAACAGTTGCAAGTTGAGCCTCAAGATCCCGAACTTGCGGGCAAGAAGCTGTTAGTAGTCTCTGGAAGCGCTTTGAGGAGGGCAGCAGTGCGATCGCTCGCTCAAAGTTGGGGTGCCCGCTGCGACGAGGCAGAAACTGCTGCTGAGGCTTTGAGTTGGTTGAACAAGGCCCAGGGCCGGATTTCTCAACATTCGGGAGAGGGGGAAAAAAGCTGGGATGTGGTGCTTGTGGACTTGCAAATGCCAGAGTTGGATGCGGAGGAATTTGCTAGGGAAGTGCGATCGACCTCGACAGTGGGTTCGTTAATCGCCATGACTGCTTTGCGGGAACAGCCGAACGCTGAAGCGCTTTGCAGTCGGGGTTTTAGCGGGTATTTGATCGAGCCGGTGCGGCCGAGCCGCCTGCTTGAGGCTGTGCTGGCACCGGTTAAGGGAACGAGAGAGTTTGGGAGGTTGGAGGCTGCTAATACTTACAAGTTGCCAGCAGTTAATTCTCAATATGTTACTCCCAATTCGCCGTCATCCTTAAGAATTTTGCTGGCGGAAGACCACCCGATCAATCAACAAGTGCTTGTCGAACAGTTGGCAGTTTTAGGCTATCACGCTGACTGCGCGGTCAACGGTCAAGAAGCGCTGGATTTGCTGGCAAAAAAAAGCTATGATTTAGTGCTGATGGACTGTCAAATGCCCGTACTTGACGGTTACAAAACGGCGCAAAAGTTGAGGGAAATCGAAGGAAGCGATCGGCATACTTTTGTGATGGCTTTAACTGCTCATGCTATGCCGGGGGAACGAGAAAAGTGTCTGGCGGCGGGGATGGACGATTATCTCAGCAAACCTGTAGATTTAGATGCTTTGGCAGCGGCGCTGAAAAAGTATGAAGCCCGAAATGTTCAGTTTGAAAATAAGTATGGAGTTAAAAGTATTAATTCGGAAAATAAATCTCAATTAGCAACAAGTTATACAGAAGTTTTGGAAAAAGCGCAGATTGTGGCTGTGCCGGCACCAAGGGCGATCGCACTTCAAACTTGGGAAGATAGAGACTGCGACGGACTGTTCGACAAGAGCAGATTGGAGCAACTGGGACGAGTTAATATTAAATTGCCCGAGCGACTTTTGCAAGCTTTTGTGGCAGACGCGCAAGCTGATGTGGCTGCTGCCAAAAGAGCCGTAGAAGCTAAAGATTGGCAAACTGTGGAATATCAAGCACACCGTCTCAAGGGAACTTCGGCTAATGTGGGAGTTGCTCGGATGTCGGATTTAGCCACACAATTGGAGCATCAAGCGCGAGGCCTTCAATCTGAACCATCAGGGGGGAAATTGTCAAGTATTGAGAAGATTGAGAATATATTAGTGAGTTTGTCCAGTCATTTAGCCCGGGTTCAAGAATTTGTGGAAACTCGAATGTTTTGTTAATGTTTAAGTCTGTTTTTAGTGGGGAGATACGTCGGCGATTTTTAATCGCCACTCCTACACCAACTATCGTCCCTCTCTAAGAGACTAAGACATAAATTCGGCAATTGAAATTGCCACTACATCAACTATCTTCCTTTTATAAAAGACTAAAAAATAAAATCTTTCTGTCTTCCTTCATTCTGTGTCCTCTGCTTTCTCTGCGGTTAATTAAAAAATAATTAATTTAGCTATGAATTACGATACCAGTACAAACTCTATTTTAGAGAGCGATTCATTACAAAATAATGGAGAAATGCTAACTCCTTTGATGATGTTTGCTCGGGAACTTTTATTGTATGAAAACGAGGCTATTTCTGAGCAAGATTATGTAAAGGCTGTGCCGTCCCCACCCGACAAAATTAATGATTTTTGTGTTGACAATATGGTGGCCAAAGTGGCTCGCTGCTGTCGGGAAAGCAAGATTGGAAAAAAATTACCTACGGCTTTTTACGTTCATGTTTCTGCTTTGCAAGCACTCAACCCTGTCCTCGGAATCTACGAAAACTGTGCCAGACGCGCTCTCGAAAATATTGATGAAGCAACTTTAGTTAAATTTTCACTCCATCAACCTAAAATATCTTATCTTTTTTACCCTGATTTCGATACAGATGCTCACCCTGCTTTGCAAGCCAGCCTCCAAATTAATCTGGAAACAGGGGAAGTTAAATATTTCGATTACAGCAACAGCGAAAATCCCCCGGTTTTGCACCGCAAGGAAACTTTTGTAGCTGCGGATTATCCGAATTACGAAAAGTTTTCTCGACTCACTCGCAGCGAGGAAGGATGGGGACTGCTTGACAATACTAGCGTTATCGGCACTCGCGAGGGTTGGCTCAAATATTTGGGATATTGCGGTGTGGAAATTCAAGATCATGCTGTTGTCGAGCGTTTGAAACAGGAGAATAGCGACCTTTCAATTCCTAAAATCGAGCGACACAAAGCTGCGATGGTACGCCACTCTCTTTCTAAACCTTTGCGTTTAGTTTTAGAAGCTGATTTAGCAATCGATGGGACGACTTTTTTTGATTACGGTTGCGGTTACGGCGGCGATGTTAAATATATTGCACAAGAGGGTTATGCTATTTCTGGTTGGGACCCCTACTATCAGCCGAATACTCCGCGAACTTGTGCGGATATTGTGAATATTGGTTATGTGATTAATGTAATTGAATCTTTGGCGGAACGCCGAGAAGCTTTGCTGAATGCTTGGGAATTAACTAAGAATTTATTAGTTGTAGCGGCTCAAGTTTTGATTGATGATAGCGCTAGAGGTCAAATTGCTTATGGGGATGGGGTGATTACTTCTCGAAATACTTTTCAGAAGTATTACGAACAAGAAGAGTTGAAGGTTTATATCGACCAAGTTTTGAGTGTTGATGCAATTCCTGTGGCTTTGGGGATTTATTTTGTGTTTCGGGATGCTGCGGAGGGTGAAAGTTTTCGTGCTTCTCGGTTTCGATCGCACTTATCGACTCCCAGAGTGCGATCGCAAGTTAAGCGGTTTGAGGATTATGCGGAAATGCTGGCTCCTTTGATGGCTTTTGTGAGCGATCGGGGCCGCCTTCCGGTTAAAGGCGAATTAGCGGAAGAATCGCCAATTAAGGAGGAATTTCACAGTTTTAATCGCGCTTGGAGAGTGATTTTGCAAGCAACGGATGCGGATGATTGGGAGACAATCGCCGACAAGCGCCGCCAAGATTTGCTGGTATATCTCGCTCTCAACGGTTTGGGCGAGCGACCTTCAATCCGCCGACTCCCAGCTCAAATCCGCAACGACATCAAAGGTTTGTTTGACAATTATCAAAAAGCTTGCACTTTGGCAGATTTAATGCTGTACAGTCTGAGCAAACCTGATATTGTTGCCGATTGCTGCGAAGATAGTGCGATCGGCTACAAACAGCCCGGTACCCTTTCAGTTCACGTCTCTGCTTTAGAAGAACTAGACCCTTTACTCCGGCTCTACGAAGGCTGCGCTAACCGCACAATTGGCAGACTTGACGGCGCGACAATCATCAAATTTTACGCTCGCAAACCTCAAATTTCCTATTTATTTTATCCCGATTTTGACACTAACGCGCATCCAGCCCTCCACACAGCTATGCACATACATTTGCGCAACCTTTCTGTCAGCTATCAAGACTATTCTGATGTGTACAATCCGCCCATTTTAGTTAGAAAAGAAGCTTTTGTTACTGCTAGTTATCCCCATTATGACAAGTTTGCGAAACTCACCCGCCAAGAAGAAAAATTAGGGATTCTAGATCGTGGCGCAGTTAAAAAGCATCGGGAATGGGTGAAGTGTTTGGAGGAAAATTGCGTTAAAATTAAGGATCATAAGTTGTTTTGGCGATCGAATGCCGAGCCCGAAAAATTGAAAATGCTGCAAAAAGCTGCCTCGGAACGCCAGCAGAAAAAGATTGAGTTTAATGCAGGAAAGATTGAACAAACCGCAGAGAGCGCAGAGGGTACAGAGGATGGAAATGTTAGTGTCCAAGACAGTTGAACTTTGTTGGTAAGGTGTTTACAATTGAGGCTGTAGCGTTCCTAGCGGTTGACATGGAAGAATACTTGAAAGTGAGTGAAGTTATTGATTGGCAGCATCCTGAAGTTATGGAATGTGCTAAACAAATAGCATCGGAATATGAGACACCAACGGCAATAGCTAAGGCTTGCTTTGAGTGGGTGCGAGATGAAATTGGTCACAGTTATGACTATCAAATGAGTCCTGTGACCTGTAGAGCTTCAGATGTACTTCAGCACAAAACAGGGTATTGCTATGCGAAAAGTCACTTGTTAGCAGCGTTACTAAGAGCAAATGAAATTCCAGCAGGTCTTTGCTACCAGCGGTTGAGTATTGATGACAAGGGTGCGCCGTATAGTTTGCACAGTTTCAATGCCATCCACTTACCTGAAGTTGGTTGGTACCGAGTTGATGCAAGAGGTAACAAAGAAGGAGTCAACGCTCAGTTCACTCCACCTCAAGAACAGTTAGCGTTTAAGATTCAGTTTTCCGAAGAGGCAGATTTTCCAGCCATATTCTCAGAGCCGCTTCAAGTAGTTATAGAAGCATTGCAAGCACAGAAGACATGGGATGATATGCTTCGTAATCTCCCAGACATTTCGTTGGAGTCTGCCAAGAGTTATGGTCTGCTATGATACACATCTAATCCTGCTTTGGGCAGGCGCAGCGTTTTGAATTGTTCGCGGGCAAAAGAGCCGCAACATTCGTCTTTATGAGCGGCTCGGATAAGCTATTCAAGAGTGAAAAAATAAACAAACCCCTGTCGTTCCTGTTCATGCAGAAACAGTGAAAAGTCCCAACAAGCAGCACAGGCTGTGGCAATAGTTTGAAAACGATCGTTTTTTGTCATAACGTATTGACATTGTAAATACATTTTACCTATACTAGGGATCGTAAATGTATACTTCGTGCTCAATGGCATTACCTTTGTATGGGATGAGGGAAAAGCGCGGATAAATCCCACAAATCATGATGGGGTTACTTTTCAACAAGCTGCTGAATGCTTCTTTGACCCATTTCTAGTTGTCGTTGATGCCAGCCGCAATGAGGAAGCGCGTGATGCTGTGATTGGGCTAGATAGTCGGTGGAATCTACTGTATGTGGTTCAGATTGAGCGTGAAGAAAATGTCATTCGGACTATTTCAGCACGTAAAGCAACTCGTCAGGAGAGGGCAGAGTATGAAGATTGAAGCATTAAAGCAGCGATTAAACCGCAACCGTCCAATGACTAGCGTGACTATCCGTATGCCCGAAGATGTTGTGGAAGACCTAAAGAAAGTTGCACCATTGTTGGGTTTTTCGGGTTATCAGCCATTAATTCGTGCTTATATCGGTCAAGGTTTGCGCGTTGATTTAGAACGATTTGAAAGCGAGACAGTAACAGCCTTAGTTGCAAGTTTGAAGCGTCGAGGTGTCAGCGATGCAGTGATTGATGAGGCATTAAACGAAGTCATTCATGCTGAGTCCTGTTAATTGTGTCTAGCCAGCAGTACAACAAGGCGATCGATCTAACATTCAGATAGCTAACACAACACGGTATCTCATTACGAAAGTCACTGTCTCATGAACGCAGACGTTATGAACAATACCTCAAAAACCGACTGGGCTAGAATCGACGAAATGAGCGATAAATATATCGATACCTCCGATATTCCACCGCTGTCGGATGAGTTCTTTCATCGCCGATTAAAACTGTACAAATCCGCATTCGGACGATCGACCATTAATGAAAATATTCCCTGCTCGCATTCATATTCTGCTTGCCAGTCAAGCTCCCGTCGGACTAATCATTCGACGCGGCCCGTCGAAGCAGGTTGCGACAATGCTATGGGATCGACAATGCGATCGATTCCAACTGGGACAATGGTTAAAGGGACGCATCTACGAACGCCGGAGTGACCTCTCACCCGACGGCAAATATCTGATTTACTTCGCGATGAATGGTCGCTGGCAATCGGAGGCCTGTGGTGCCTGGACTGCGATTTCACAAGCACCATACCTCAAAGCGATCGCCATCTTCCCCAAGGGGATTGTTGGAATGGGGGTGGTCTGTGGACGAGCCAAGCCACCTACTGGCTCAACGACGGCTACTACGGCCACCAGATATTGCGGGATACTTCGACAGTCCGTCGCGACACCACCTACGCCCCAACCTGCAATTATGGCAACAACGAGTGTCTCGGCGTCTATTACCCTCGACTTTTACGCGATGGTTGGCAACTGGTCGATCGCGTACAGTTCGGCAAATGGAAAGCCCAACATATCTTTGAAAAATCGATCGGCAACGGTTGGATACTGCGCAAAATCGCCCATGCCGAGACTGATGCACCGGAGGGGAAAGGCTGTTATTGGGATGAACATACACTGGTTAACCGAGCTACCGATGCCACGATCGGCTATCCCCAATGGGAGTGGGCCGACCTCGATGGCAAACGGCTAGTCTGGGTGGCTGAAGGCAACCTCAATGCGGCAGAGGTAACAGCGAAAGGATTAACCAACGTTGCCGTATTATTTGATTTTAATGATATGCAATTTAAGCCGATCGCTGCGCCCTACTGAATCATCATCCACTTTTAACCAGAGAACCGATGACCGAACTTAAACCAATATTAAGCGAACTTAATTTTCAAATAATCATCCTCCATCTTCGCCCCCGAAGGTTGCAGCGCCGCTAAAGCTTGCGGCAAAACCAAATTGCGGCGGTGATTGCCAATCCGAACATTCAACTCATCTCCAGTTTTGCTCAACTGAATCTGATCCTTAGCAATTCCCGGCAAATACAGTTCAAGACTGTATTGATTGTTTTCCTGCACTATCTTAATCGTATTTTCTTTGTAATAAACTTGACTGGGGTCTTCGTCTTTGTAAAGCGTTTCTTTCAACCGTTCCAAAGCGGCCAAACCGCACATTTCTTCAGAATAAAGTGGCACTTCCTTAACTGGCAGCGGCATGAAATCTGAGTGGATTTCCTGACGGTACTGTTCCTGGCTTTCTTTCCACCGTTTGAAAAATGGGTCAGTTACTTCTGCGGGAATAATCCGGTTAGCTACTACTAAATCGGTAGCTACATTGTACAAACTCAAATAGGCATGAGCGCGCAGAGACTCTTTAATTACCATTTTTTCGGGATTGGTAACTAACCTTACCGAAGTGACAGTATTGTCAGTTAAAACCTTTTCCAAAGCTTCAATTTGTTCGTAAAATTCGTAAGGTGCATCCATCACCTCTTTGTCTGGTAAAGAAAAACCCGCAATTGGTCTAAAAATAGGTTCAACTAAAGGTCGAAGGGCGGCTGATATGCCTTGCAGCGGCTTGTAAAATTTTCTCATGTACCAGCCGCCAACTTCCGGCAAACTTAGCAGTCTCAATGCTGTGCCAGTCGGAGCAGAATCGATAATTAAAACATCAAATTCGCCTTCGTCGTAATGCCGCTTCATTCGCACTAAACCGAAGATTTCATCCATTCCTGGCAAGATGGCTAATTCTTCAGCTTGCACCCCTTCGAGCCCCTGCGCTCGCAAGACTTGAGTAATGTAGCGCTTAACGGCCCCCCAATTGCCTTCTAATTCCCTGAGAGCGTCTAATTCGGCTCCCCACAAATTCGGTTTCACCAGCCGCGAATCGTGTCCGAGTTCCATGTCAAAGCTGTCGGCTAAGGAGTGAGCAGGATCTGTGCTCAGCACTAGGGTTTTGTATCCCAATTCGGCACATCGCAGCCCAGTAGCAGCGGCTACGGAGGTTTTGCCGACGCCGCCTTTTCCGGTCATTAATATTAAGCGCATTGATTGTTTAGCTCGCCTGAAAATTCTTTACTTCTTTATTGTAACGGAATGTAACAGAAATTAATTTAACAGGACTGATGCACGGGGCCCTGCGGTAGGGTGCTGTATAAGCACCTTACTCAAAGGGGTTACTCTCATTCCCCATCTAAAATCTAAAATCTAAAATTTAAAATGGTATTACCAGTTGTTTGAGCACGTCTAGCCGCGAACAGTTCCAGTAATCGATGTGGGAAACGATTAAACCGTCATTGTTGACTTTAAGTTCGCTCCTACCGGCGATCGCCATTTTCGGTTTCCAAGGTAGCGGTGCGATCCAGCTCAGAGTCCAGCGAGTTTCGATAGTATCTCCCGATCGCGAAATGCCGTGCAAATCGAGTTTAATTTGTTTAAAAACAGTCCCCATAAACCCGATCATTTTGCGGTAGCGTTCGACTCCTGTAAATCGATTCACAGGGTCTTCAAAATAAACATCTTTTGCATAAATGCTGTAAGTCTGATTTTGGGGAAATCTTTGATAATCGTCTTTGAGAATTTCAATAATGTCCATTATGATTAGATATTTGCCTTAAATTATTATAATATAGTTTATACTTGCTTGAGAAAAGGCGGACAACTTATGATCGACCTCTACACTTTTACCACACCAAACGGCCGCAAAGTCTCGATCATGCTCGAAGAAATAGGTTTACCCTACAGCGTGCACGTCATTGACATCACAAAAAACGACCAATTTAGCCCCGAGTTCATCGCCATCAACCCCAACAGCAAAATTCCGGCCATAGTCGATCGAGATAACGGCATCACCGTCTTCGAGTCCGGCGCTATTCTGATCTATCTTGCCGAAAAAAGTGGCAGATTTCTGCCCACCGACAAACAAAAATACTTTCAAGTTATGGAGTGGCTGATGTTTCAAATGGCCAGCGTCGGCCCGATGTTTGGTCAGCTAAACCACTTCAAACGCTTTGCACCCGAACAAATTCCCTATGCGATCGGGCGCTACGAAAAAGAAACATTGCGCCTCTACGGAGTATTAGACACTCAACTAGCAAAATACGAATACATCTGCGGCGACTATTCTATAGCCGATATTGCTACCTATCCGTGGGTTGCTATTTACGAATTTCAAGGATTAACCCTCGACAACCACCCCCACCTCAAACGTTGGGTAGAAACCGTGCAGAAGCGTCCCGCCGTTGAGCGCGGAATGGCTGTTCCATCATTATAAACCCCGCATCTAAATTGTATTTTCGGGAGGGCGTCCCGCCCACCCCACAAAGCAAGTTTACTGGTTGTGGAACGGGCTTCTAGCCCGTTCAAAAAAAGCCCTCAAACTCAATCGGCGAAATGCTTAATAATCGCCTCAGCAAACTCCGAACACTTCAACTCAGGCACCGGGGGCTCCATCAACCTCGCCAAATCGTAAGTAACTTCACCGTTAGAAATTGCCGCTCCCAAACCCTTCTTAATCAAATCTGCGGCTTCTTGCCATCCCATGTATTCTAACATCATCACCCCGGACAAAATCAGGGAACCGGGATTGACTTTATCCAAACCGGCGTGTTTCGGTGCAGTGCCGTGAGTTGCCTCGAAAACAGCACATTCATCACCAATATTCGCGCCGGGTCCCATGCCCAATCCGCCGACAATTGCTGCCGCCGCATCGGACAAATAATCCCCGTTCAAATTCATCGTCGCCAAAATCGAATATTCGCCCGGTCGAGTTTGAATTTGTTGGAAAATACTGTCAGCAATTCGGTCGTTGACCATAATCTTTTCTTTCCACTGACCGCTGCCGTGACTGTCCCAAATTGCAAACAAAACGTCGGCAACTTCTTGACGAATTTTAGCTTGTTTTTCTGGAGTCAAAGCATCATATCCCGGATCTATTAGGCGGGCATTGTCTTCCAAGCTAATGTCGGGATTTTGTTCTTTGTTGCCGAGAACCCAAGACTCTCTTTCAGTCACGCACTGAGCGCGATATTCGGTGGTTGCCAGTTCGTAACCCCAATCTCGGAAAGCTCCTTCGGTGTATTTCATGATGTTGCCTTTGTGCACCAAAGTCACTTGCTGCTTGTCTTTCGGCAACCGCAAAGCGTGGGCGATGGCGCGCCGCACTAAACGTTGAGAACCGCTTTTGCTAATTGGTTTAATTCCTATTCCTGAATCGAGGCGAATTTGTTTTTTGCCGTGTTCGGGTGTTGCTGGAATCAACTCATTATTGAGGAATTCAATCAGTTTTTTGCCGGTTTCGCTGCCTTTGGGCCATTCAATTCCCAGGTAAATATCTTCTGTATTTTCCCGGTAAATAATTACGTCTAGCAGTTCAGGAGTTTTGTGCAGCGATGGTGTTCCAGCATAATATTTGCAGGGTCGCACGCAGGCGTAAAGGTCAAAGATTTGCCGCAAAGCTACGTTTAGCGATCGAATGCCGCCCCCAATTGGGGTTGTCAGCGGCCCTTTGATGGCGACTCCGTACTCTTTGATGGCGTCTAAGGAATCCTGCGGCAAATATTGGTAAGTGCCGTAGACATCGCAAGCTTCGTCGCCTACATATATTTTGAACCAGTTAATTTTCCGCTTGCCGCCGTAAGCTGTTTCTACCGCCGCATCCATGACTTTCTGGGATGCTGGCCACAAGTCCACACCCGTACCGTCACCGCGAATGAAGGGAATAATCGGGTCATCGGGGACGATCGGCGAACCGTCTTTGAAAGTAATTTTAGAACCTGTTGTCGGGGCTACAATCTTTTCGTACATATCTTAACAGCGCGGATAGGAATGTTCCCTATTTTGCCACGATTATCTGCCTAAACCTCAACCACGCCTAAATATTTGTATAAATTTAAGTTGGATTTTTGGGTGATCGGCTGGCCGTCACTGTGACTTTTGGGCGATCGTAAATTTAAAAATAGCTTTAAAAAAGTAGCAAATATAGCAGAAGTTTCTATCAAATATGCCTCTCTATCTTTCAGCCCTAATGTTGGGAAGATGCTGGAAGCGAGTCACTGGATTTTAGATTTTAGATTTTAGATTTTAGATTTACTCCACAGATTCATCTGGGATTTTGAACTCGGGTCTAAAACTTGGGGTCGCTCACGAATCCTGTAGGAAACTTGTACTCGTTTTTGAGCGGGATCAAAATGGTGATTGTCGCCGCAGATGAAAGCGAATCAACGCAGATTATTTTCACAAAATTTGCATTTATTTGCGATATTTTTCCTTCTGCATATTCTTTTTGACAACCCACAAAATAAACCAAATGACAATACTCACCACAACTATTTTGGAAACAGGGCCCAGATAATCATCGACAAGTCCATAATTTTCCCCGAGTTTATATCCGGCAAAAGTCAGGAAACTCACCCACAAAAGAGTGCCGGCTGTTGAGTAAAGTAAAAAAGGAATTAAAGGCATATTGTTGATGCCAGCGGGCAGGGAAATCAGGGTGCGAACTCCCGGTACGAGGCGACACAAAAACACGGCTTTGTTGCCGTGTCTGTTAAACCATCTATTCGCTTTGTCAATATCGGCGCCCGATACAGTGATCCATTTGCCGTATTTGTCGGCTAAATTCCTCAAGCGTTCTTCGCTCAATAATTTACCCGCATAGTACCAAGGAATCGCCCCCAGAACTGTACCGATTACCCCTGCTGCGATCGCCGGTGAAAACTCCATTCCGCCCTTGAATACCGTGAATCCTGCCAGCGGCATAATCAATTCTGAGGGTATGGGGGGGAAAAGGTTTTCTAAAAACATCAACAGGCCAATTCCGAGATAACCCATCGACTGCATTGTGTTAGTTATCCATTCAACCATTTTGATTTAATAATTGGTAATAGGTATAGCAGAAGGAAGTTCGGCAACGGATTATGTAACGGATGTCAGGAAGACCGAATGCCGAAGTTGGAAGAAGGAAGTTTATGAAGTAGGGACACGGCAATGCCGTGTCCCTACGGTGGGGATAGATCGATGATTAAGTGCCCGAAGTCCAAGAGTTAGTGTACTCAATTTGCTCGGCAGTCAAGGTATCAATGTGAATTCCCATTGCTTCCAATTTGAGACGGGCAATTTCTTTGTCAACTTCCACGGGGATTGAGTGAATACCAGGCTCTAGTTTGCCTTTGTTCGTAACCAGATATTCGCAGGCTAAAGCTTGGTTAGCAAAGCTCATATCCATCACGGCGCTGGGGTGTCCTTCCGCTGCTGCCAAGTTGATCAAACGGCCTTCGCCCAACACAATAATCGACTTGCCATTATTGAGGTGATATTCTTGAGTGAAAGACCTGACTGTTTTCACGTCGGTGCTTTTTTCGCCGAGGGATTTGAGGTCAATTTCAATGTCGAAGTGACCGGAATTGCAAACAATTGCGCCGTCTTTCATGGTCTCGAAATGTTCGGCACGAATGACGTGTTTGTTGCCGGTAACGGTAATGAATATATCTCCGACTGTTGCTGCTTCGTCCATCGGCATGACGCGGAAACCGTCCATCACTGCTTCGATCGCCCGAATCGGATCGATTTCGGTGACAATTACGTTAGCACCCATGCCGCGGGCGCGCAGTGCCGTGCCTTTGCCGCACCAACCGTAACCTGCAACCACAATATTTTTACCTGCTAACAAAATATTGGTAGCGCGGATAATGCCGTCTAGAGTAGATTGACCGGTGCCGTAGCGGTTGTCGAAAAAGTGCTTGGTGTCGGCGTCGTTGACGTTCATTGCGGGGAAAGTCAGCACACCGTCTTTCAACATTGCTCGCAGGCGCACGATGCCTGTGGTAGTTTCTTCGGTAGTTCCGATTAAGTCGGAAATTTGGTTCGGGCGGTGCTGGATCAGGGCAGCTACCACGTCGCTGCCGTCGTCGATGATAATATTGGGGCGGTGGTCTAGGGCTGTGTAGACGTGACGTTCGTAGGTAGCCGCGTCTTCTCCTTTGAGGGCGAAGACGGAAATGCCGTAGTCTTCAACTAAGCAAGCCGCTACGTCATCTTGAGTGCTCAAGGGGTTGCTGGCGATCAGTACGGCGTCGCCACCGCCGAGTTTGATGGCGATTGCCAAATGAGCGGTTTCTGTAGTTACGTGGCAGCAAGCAGCCAAGCGAATGCCAGCGAAAGGCTTTTCTTTAGCGAAGCGTTCTTGAATTTGCCGCAAAACGGGCATTTCCCGGCCGGCCCACTCGATGCGTTGCTTTCCCAAGGGGGCGAGGGACAAGTCTTTGACTTCGTGTTTAATCTTGACGGATGTAGCAACCATGTATGTTATTTCTGAGAAATCATCAAACTTTGTTAGTTTTAGCAGATTAAGCCATCGGCGGGCAAGTGCTGTGATTTTACTCGATGGGGGGCGGCGAGGCTAATCTTAAAATTTTGATTGTGTTCGATCGATTAGCGAGCGAGTCTATGGAGTCACCCACACAGCGAGAGTCAAACATTCCTGTCGGGCGATCGATCTCAATCTTTTGTGTTAGCGTGGCGTTCTTGAATTATTTGACACTCTCACTGGGGCTGCTGAAAGTTCGATCGTCTGCGTGATTTCGTTCCCGGCTTTGCGGCCGGGAGATACAGCAGATTCCATGTATATATGATACACGCTATTTAGTACATAAGCGAAAAAAATGAAACCTTATTCGCTCTAGTTGCGCGATCAAATAGTTAAAATCTATGAACAAGGTGATACCTAAATTAGGAAAGTAGCTGCCAGATTTGATGTAAGTAAAGGGTTTGTTCAAAAAAATTTAAAATAAAAACAAATGACTGGTCGCGTTCAACCAACACAACTTTCTTGTAAGTCTTAAAACTGTGTTAAACTCGCGCACAAATTAATCGAGGCAGATTGCAGAAAAATATCCGGATAGCACGCTGTCAGAACCCAAGTGAATATTGGCGTTTGAACTACAAGGAAGCTGTCAATCCTAGCATAATGTGTCTGCACTACAAAAACAAAATTTGACGCTAAAAAAAAGACCATACGCAGTCTGGGGGGGTGACAACCCGCCCCAAACCCATGGTTAGTAAGGATTGAGCCAACTTGTGATAAAAAAAGATAGGCAGCAGAATTGTTACACGCTTGCCTATCAAAAAAAATAATGATACTAAGATTCTACCAGACTCCTAGACAAAAATACCTGACGCCATCTCAGTTTTTGGTGATGGCAACCTTGCTATGGTTGATGAAATCAGAAAAACAAGTGAGAAGATTAGAACGGCTCTCGCGAGTATTTCCCTGTCTAATTACAGCCGAAAGCCGGCGACGTAAATTACAAATATTTTTAGATTTACCGAACTTAACAATCGAATTAATTTGGTTCCCATTAATTACTTATAGCCTTTCTCATGCAGATGAGGTATCATAGAAGTAATTTCAAATAATAGAAAATAAAGAACAGAAGATAGAACAAACTATAATTCAATTCCCGACTCAAAGCTTTACTCACAGCGAGGGATCGACTCACGGCGAGGGATTGTTGTATAAATCATCACACCTTACTTAAAATGAAATCTTACTCTGTTGATTATCGACAAAAAATAATCGATGTGTACCACAATGAACCGCTCTGTCAAAAAGCAATAGCCGAGCGTTTTTGTGGAGCTTCGGAGTTTTGTTCAAAAATTGCTCGAACAGTATCGTCTGACCCAAAATATTGCTCCTCAAACTTATCGATGTGGGAGTCAACTTAAACTTAATCCATAACAACTGCTTGTATTAGCAGAATTAATTGAAGCAAATAATGATGCGACTCTCAAAGAACTCCGTTATTTACTCTACCAAAAAATTGGTTTTGCCATCAGTAGAGCCACAATGGGAAAAATGACAAAGCTCTTGAACATGACGTAAAAAAAAAACAATTTTACCGAGCGCGAAAGGCACTGATAGAGTTCTCAACCTGCGATATGAGTTCGGGCAAAAAAATCTAGAAGTTTGTTGGAAAGACTTAATATTTATTATTGATAAATCAGGAGTTAGTTTGGCAATGGTTAGGTTATATGCTAGGTCTTTAAAAGGTTCAATGGCTCGGGGTCAAAACCTAGTAAACCTGGAAAAAATGTCTCAATAATTGGAGCCATATCGGTCAATTAAGTCCTAACATCAGTCAATTTAACAGGTACAACCGATGCAATTACATTTGAGGCTTTTATCATCCGAAAGCTCGTACCAAAATTATGGAAAGGTGCTTGTGTAGTGATGGATAATTGTATTATTCATACCGGAGAATAAATAGAAAAATCAATCAAAAATTAAGGGGCAAAATTAATATCCTTGTCGCCCTCTTCACCGGATTTCTCACCACTTGAAAATTTATGGTCAAAACTTAAAAATATTCCGTTCTATCAAGACGACTAATTATCAAGAGTTAGGTAAAGCCATAGAATTTGCATTTGATGAAGTTACAGAGCGAAAATATTTGGAATTGGCGCAAGTCACTGCTGTTATTAGACCTCTTGCAAAAAAGATAATATGTTATAATCAGAGGTTTTAAATTTAATCCCCTAGAGCTAACTCATAATTGTAAATTGCTGACAATAAATTACAACGCAGACCATAACGGCGACGGCGATTCCGATAACGGCTCGACAATATTTTAAAAATTTTGAGACTGCGATTAACGTGTTCAATTCCCTATTCGCTCCTGTGCTAAAACTCGATTGTAGTCTTTTTCTATACGAGAAAGTTTTCCATTTTTAGGTTTTTTTCTAGGGATATAACTATTGCTGTGATAATCCTTGATCCCTTGATAGCCACTATATTGTAAGCTATTTGTTTCGGGACAAAAATTAGTTTTACTTTTTTTAAACAAGTTAAAATCGTGGCAATGCCCTGGTCCAAAAGCAGTGCAAATAATTTCTCTTGTCTCTTGATTAATTACCAATTGAGTTTTTAGAGTATAACATTTTTTCTTACTTGAGAAATATTTCTTCTGTTTTTTTTTTTTCGTTCAATAGCTGTTTCTGTGACATCCATCACCACGAATTCTGGATAATCAGAGTCTTTGAGTAATGCCTTTGTCCCCGGAATACGGAACTTTCCCGTTTTCATTAAAGTTGATTCGATATCAGTTACAATTCGGCAAATAGTTGATTCAGATACTCCCCAACTTGTCCCAATATGAAAATATGTTCGATATTCTCGCCAATATTCCAAGGCGACTAAGACCTGTTCTTCGAGAGCGCCGGATGGTGCGACGTCCTCTTCTGTCTTTATGATTTTCTAACCTGAAGTTCTCTAAGGCGTTAACCATTGCTTTTAGGGTTTGAATCTTGATACCAAATCTACGTTGAAATTGACAAGGTTTCAAATTTAGATAAGATTGATTTTTCATGATTTACTTATTGTGTAACGACAACAGAACTTTCTAGCATTTTATCCTGTTTATAGCAAGACAAGAGTCAAAATAAGTTAGGACTTGGGATTCAATCAACTCTCAGCAAAACTTTTCATTATATCATAAAAATATTTTGCAAGAGGTCTATTGTACCTGATCTTTCTGAGAAAGGCTATAGCTGCTATTTGACTCAAGCGTTTGAGGATGCGGAGTACATCATGTAAATTATTGGTGCGATTGCTAATTCCCAATAAATCAGATGTGCTATATCGAGGGGATTTTTCTTTGACTAATTTAACAAAGATGAAACTGCCACCTGTAGCAATCATGCCGTAACTAGGTGTGTCAGAGTTGGGATTGGCCAGCATATAAGCTAAGATTTGCGCCAAGCCCGCTTCGATAGAAAATGAAACTCGTTTCGATTCTATTACCATCAGCCACAACTGCTCTTTTAAAACTAAAGTGTCGATGCTACCTTTGAGGATAACTTCTTCATCTTATTCGGAAATTTCGACGGATTTTTCTGGTTTAATGTAGAAAGGATGCAGATAAAACTCGCCGACAAATAACAGCGGAGAGACGATCGACAAACTGATGGTTTTTTCCAGATCGGCGGATACTCTAGCAAGTTGGAGTAACCTGCTTTAATCTGATCTAGCTGTCGTTTTTGAAAGTCGGTGATTTCTGGCAACTCGTATTGCCATTCTCTAAAAAATTGGTCGTCTGTGACAAGTTGCAGGTCAAAAAGCGTTTTTAATTCTTCTAATGTGACATTTTTAGATTGAATTGTTTGAACCATAATTGTAGGGCGTTAATTTTATGGGTACTTATAATTTTATCAAATTTCCAGCTAATATTATCTCCCTAGAACGATAATAACAAAATTGGTTCGTAGTGAAGAGGGAGAGTCTCGATCTAATTCGCTCTGACTTGCATTTTTCACTACGAAATAATAACGGTTATTTTACCGAAGATGATATAAGTCAAAATTTAATTCTACTAATTCCAAATTTTTTGCAAATTGAGAACAAATCCCGGCAAAACATTTTCCCCAGAAAGGGTGAGAGGAGATTGTAAAACTTCCACATCTTGACCGGGGCGATAAATTTCCACTTCCCGTTTTTTCCGGTTAATCAGCCAACCCAAACGGCAGCCATTTTCCATATATTCTTGCATTTTGTCCTGAGTTTTTTTCAGGCTGTCGCTGGGTGAGACTAATTCAATGACAAAATCGGGACAAAGCGGGATGAATTTTTCTCTTTGTTCGGGCGTCAAAGCTTCCCAGCGCGATTTTTCTACCCAAGACGCATCGGGAGAGCGATCGGCTTTGTTTGGGAGGGTAAATCCTGTGGAGGAATCAAACACTTCGCCGAGTTCGGTTTGTTCGTTCCAAATTCCTACCTGTAAGTTAAGTTTTGAGTTGCGTTTCCCTGTTTCTCCTCCGGTTGGCGGCATGACAATTAATTCTCCGTTGGCGCTGCGTTCTAGTTTCAATCCCGGGTTTTCTTCACACAGTTGATAAAACTGTTCGGAAGTTAATTTAATAATGGAATTGAGGTTTAATGTTATAGCAGTCATGTTTATTTACCTGCTGTTTGTATGAAATAAATCAAGAATTAAAAATGGGATTATTCATTTTTAATTCTTAATTCTTAACTTCTAATTCTACTGCAATTGTTTGATTCTGTTGAGCGCGTCTTGATAGGCGCTGGTTCTTCCGCCTTGTTTGTAAAGTTCTGCTGCTTTTTGAAAGTCCGCAATTGCTTTCGGTTGGTCTTTGCTGTCCAGGTAAGCTAAAGCTCGGTTGTAGTAAGCGTCGGCAAAACCGGGATTGGCTTCGATCGCCCGCGTGTATGCTTGAATAGCAGTGGAACCGCGTGTGGATTCCTGTGGGGGCAAGCCGACGGTGATGAAAGTGCGGGCATTACCGATATTAAAATACAATTCAGGGGTATATTTTGGCTTAAAAGCGAGTGCTCTGTTGAAATCCGCGATCGCCTCCCAAGCATCTCCTCGATCTAACAGCGAAAGTCCTCGAAAATAATAGGCTTGGGCGTCTTGCGGATTGGCGGTGGATACCGGGCCGCTGGTTGGGGGAGTATTGTCTACTTTTAACTCGGATTTGTTTATTCCCGCCGCCACTAGCTTCGCGATAAATGTATTGATTGGAACTGCTGCGTTAAATCCGGTTTTAATCGGGGCGACTTCCCCGGAACTGGTTTGAGCAAAACCGAATTCGCCTTGTCCGTGCAAACCGATGACTCTGCCTTCGGAGTCGAAAACTGGCCCGCCACTCATACCACTCCAAGTTACGGCTTGATACCGCAAAGTGTAACCTTCTGGGCGGTTGCGCGGGCGGCTGGTAACGAGTCCGGGAGAGAGTTCGGGTTCTCGTTCGGCGCCGAAAAGTCCGCCGGTAGCGGGATAGCCGTAAACGAAGATTTGAGTGCCGATGACGGCTAAATCAGAATCTGCGATCGTCGCGACTGGATATTCTTCGGGACTTTCAAATTTGATTACGGCTAAATCTGGGTCAGTTTCGGCGGTTTGCAAACGGGTGACGGAGGTTGCTTGATAGTTTTTTCCTAAAGACGTGCGAACGGTGTATTTCACGTCTGCTTTTTCTACGACGTGATTGACTGTTAAAACTGTGTAAGTTTTGCCGTTTTTGGCAATAATTACGCCAGAACCGTCTCCGAGGGAACTGTTAATTTGTACTGTCAGCGGCCCGGCAATGCTGGCGACTTCTTGGGGGGTTTTGGCGATCGCGGGTTGGCTGATGACTATAGTTAAGGCTGCGGTAGTTCCTGCTAGCAGGGTGCTTAAGGTGTCGTAACGAGAAAAATTTATATTCATGGCTATTGCTAATTAGTAGTTGGGTAGCGGGATTTGGGGAAGAAAGGGCGATCGGCGGTTTGTGCTTTTTTCTGTTTAGTTTTATTACTGATTTGACGCAAAGGCGATCGGCTTTGTTCTTTAGTGATAATTTTACTCGCTTTTTTGTTCCGCGATTCGCTATTTCAATGTAGGGTGAGTACGACGCACCTTACTTAATCTCAATGAATGCTGCCCAAATTACTTATTAAAACTAAACAATACATGACTCGAAATCGGTGGTTAGTTCTTCCTTAGTCATGGTTTCCCGTGCGACTCGCATGACTAAATCATATGCTCGATCGTCCGTCAAATTCAGAGTGCAACCATTTAAGCGCAAAAAGGTATCTGTCACTGCAAAAGCCGTTCGTTTATTGCCGTCAATAAAAGGATGGTTCATCGCTATGTGATAGAGATAGGCGGCAACTTGTTCGCTAATTGCTGGATGCAAAAATTGACCGCCAAAAGTTGCTTGCGGTTGAGCCAAAGCCGACTCTAACAAACCTTCGTCTCTGACACCAGGAGTGCCGCCAAAGCTCTCTATCTGTCTGGCGTGGATACTTAAAACCATACTTTTACTGACAAATTTAGGAGTTGGCAAGGCAACGGTAAACCTCCTTTCTTTAGCGTTCTGAATCTAGATATGCCTGCCATGCTTTGGCTTCTAGTTTTTGTTGTTCTTCTTCAGTCTTTAAGGAACGGACAAATTCAAGCACTTTCAGCAGCAAGGGTTCTGGTGCTTGGTCGAGTTCTTTAAGAAGTTGGTCTTTTGCGGTCATGTTTCTTTCCTCCTAGTTATCTTACAACTATTTTATCCGAAGTCATAAAAGTCTTGCAACCTAGAGATTGTACGCGATTATCCGTAAGGAGACGGCACTGCCGTGTCCTTACAGATAACTTTTTTTAAATGAGATTACAACTATTTTACAACCAACAGATTAGATAATCAACTGCTGTTCGATCGCACTTATACATTTTGATATTCTGCAACCCATTGGACGATCGCCTCAGTCAATCCGTCTAACGTGTATTCTTTGGCTTCCACATCTAACTTACCCAATAAATTCTGACAGCTTTTGGAAGTTTCCGGGCCGATGGATGCGATACAAATGCTTTCCAACCAATCCTGAGAACCGGACAAATGCAGGCTTTGTTCTATGAGATTGCAAAAGTTATGCACGGTTTTTGAACTGGCAAATGTTATGATATTTACGGCTTGATTTTGGAGTGCGGCTAGGGCGATCGGGTCGATAGTTTCGGGACAGCAAGATTGGTAAGCTGGCACTTCTATTACTTGCGCTCCTTTGGCGGTGAATTCTTTAACTAAAACTTCTCGACCGCCGCTTTCTACTCTGGGAAATAGGATTTTGCAGTTTTGCAAGTTATCTGGGAAGTTCTCGACTAGGGAATCGGCGACAAAGTTGGGGGGAATAAAGTCTGGTTGTAGAGAGTGCGATCGCAAACTTTCTGCTGTTTTTTTCCCGACAACTGCGATTTTAATACCAAACAAACTCCGGGCGTCTTTGCCTTTTGCTTGTAATCGTTGAAAAAAGCAGTCTACAGCGTTGTGGGAAGTGAGAATTAACCAGTGAAAGCTTGACAATTGTGCGATCGCACTGTCTAATGGTTCCCAAGTGGACGGCGGTCCAATTACCAAGGCGGGCATTTCGATAACGCGAGCTCCTTGTTGCTGGAGTCGAACGCTAAATTCAGCAGACTGAGAAACTGATCGCGTGACTAAAATGGTTTTTCCTGCTAGCGGCAATTGGCTGTTATTAGTGGTGACGGGTGTATCGATCATATTTGTGCTTTCTGGCTGGATTAAATATTCGCGCAATCTAACTACTTCCCCAATTATTATCACGCAAGGCGATAGAGATTGACCTGCTGTTTGCTGTACAATATTTGAGAGAGTACCCAGCCATATTTGCTGTTCGGGGCGGCCGCAATCTCGGATAATGGCGATCGGAGTTTCGGTCGATCGTCCGTGCTTTTGCAATTGCCAAATTATCTCGCTTAAATTGCGCCCTCCCATCAATATTACCAAAGTTTCTATCTGCACTAATGCTTCCCATTCTAAAGCATCCGGTTCGTGGGCGCTCATCACTGCAAAACAGCGGCTCATCACCGGATCAGTGAGGGGAATTCCAGCTAATAAAGGTGCGGATAGGGCGGAAGAAATTCCGGGTATTACTTCAAAGTCGCAGCCCGCTGTGATTAATGCTTGTATTTCTGAACTGGAGCGACCAAAAATAAACGGATCGCCGCTTTTTAGCCGCACGACTTGTTTGCCTAACTTGCAATGTTCTACCAGCAAACGGTTAATTTCTTGCTGCTGGGTGGAAGGTTTGCCGCCACGTTTGCCGACTTCTATTTTCTGACAAGTTGCTGGGATTAATTCGAGTTGCGGGATGTCGATTAGAGCGTCGTAGATTAATACTTCGGCTTGAGATAGCAGTTTGTGCGATCGCACTGTCATCAAGTTACAATCTCCGGGCCCCGCACCGACTAGATAAACTTTCCCTTTGTGGTTTTTCACAATTCCTCCTCGATTGTCTCGATAGTATAGTTTTATGAATATTGCGGTGCTTCGGCGCAACCTACCCTACCCTATAATTTAATCAGACTTTCCAAGCAGCCTGTAGGGGCGGGTTCACCCCTTCCCCTCAACGGTGCAAACAGGTTAAATAAACCCGTCCCCACCCAACGAGATGCACCCGTTAATATTTATGCAGATTATCATCATCACGGCCGCCGATGCAAATTACTTTGAATTGGTGCGAGGCACTATTTTATCGGTGCGGGAAAAACCAGAGGGTGAAAATGTGGCGATCGGCTTTTTCGATATCGGCTGCACTCCCGAACAGTTGCAGTGGTTAAAAACACAAGTTAATATCATTCAAAAGCCCTATTGGGACTTTGACTTTCCGGGCAAAAATGAAGCCCCTCACTATCTCAAAGGACTTTTAGCGCGTCCGTTTCTCCGTCGATATTTTCCCAATTTTGACATCTACCTTTGGATAGATGCCGATGCTTGGGTGCAAGATTGGCAAGCTGTTAAACTGTTAGTTAAAGGCGCCGCTAAACGGGGTTTAGCAGTTGTTCCAGAACTCGACCGGGGTTATTATTTAGCTTACGGCAAACAGCCTTGGTACTGGCAATTTGTTTACCGCGATTATCAAGCAGCTTTTGGCGAAGAAGTAGCCCAAAATTTGCACAGCTATCCAACCATAAATGCAGGTATTTTCGCGCTGCAAAAAGACGCCCCCCATTGGGAAATTTGGGCAGAATATCTGGAACAGGGATTGCAGCGGCACGTTTCTTTAATGAGCGACCAAGTAGCTTTAAATCGGTTAGTTTACGGCACGGAAATGTTTGACAAAACAGAGATGCTGCCGGCTCGCTGCAACTGGAGCTGCAACTTTGGTTTGCCCGTTTGGGACAAGCACCAAGCCTGTTTTGTGGAGCCGTATTTGCCACAGGAGGCGATCGGCATTCTGCACATCACTGGCCACAAACACGACTTGGTAAAACTAGCAACAACGGACGGAAATCAAATAGAAATTAGTCTCCGCTACCAACCGATAAAAAAGCAAAACTATCCTAACTTAACACGAGAAAAAATGACATTACCGCCGTTATCGGAAATCACAAACAATACTTTGCTGCCCGCCGGAGATTACGTCTCGCCCGGATTGAAAGTTATTCTCCCAGATGCGTACTTTCCCAACATGATTGTTGGGGATACTCAGACTTCTTCGTGGCCTTATTTGCGCCGGGAAATCAAGCACAATTGGTATGTCGATCGCCGTGCTAATTCAGTCGGATTTCTCAGTCGCGACGAAGCCCACATCCTTTACAATACAGCCCTGCAATTCAAAGGTAAAAAAGCATTAGAAATAGGTTGCTGGTTGGGGTGGTCTGCTTGTCATTTAGCCCTCGCAGGAGTTGAGTTAGATGTCGTCGATCCGCTATTAGAAAGACAAGATATCAGACAAAGCGTAATCGATTCAATTCAAGGCGCTCTAAATGCGTCGGGCGTTCAAACATCAGTCGAGCTAATACCCGGCTATAGCCCCCAAAGAGTAGAAGAATTTTCCGCTCAATTCAACCGCAAATGGTCGTTAATTTTTATTGACGGAGAACACGGAGGTGATGGGCCGTTAAATGATGCCATTGCGTGTGAAAAATTGGCTGAGGAAGATGCAATAATTTTATTTCACGATTTAACTGCTCCAGATGTTGCTCAAGGTTTAGATTACTTGAAGCAAAGGGGATGGCAAACGGTAGTATATCAAACAATGCAAATTATGGGGGCTGCTTGGCGGGGCAATGTCGAGCCAGTAAAACATCAACCCGATCCCAAGATTTCCTGGCAGTTGCCAGCACATTTGCACGGTTACAATATTAGCAGTTTAGAGACAATTAATTCTCAAACAGCCAGCCAAACTAATCAAAACCAACAGTCATCTTATACAAGAGATTTTTACCAATTAATCGGAGAAGGAACTCGCGCTTCTGCTAAAGAAATTATTCCCCTGCTGTTAGACTTGCTGCAACCCATTTTACCTAAAAGTGTGCTAGATGTGGGCTGCGGTACGGGAAGTTGGTTAGCTGCGTTTCATAAGTTGGGAATTGCTGATTGTTTGGGAATAGATGGCGATTATGTCGATCGCACTCTTTTACAAATTCCTTTAAATCAGTTCCAATCCGCCGATTTAAAGCAACCGCTGCAAATAAACAGAACGTTTGACTTAGTAATTTCTCTGGAAGTTGCCGAACATTTGCCGGCTACCTGTGCCGAAAATTTTGTTGATTCTCTCACTCAACTAGCACCAGTGATTCTGTTTTCTGCTGCGATACCATTTCAAGGAGGCGTCGAACACGTTAACGAACAGTGGCCACAATATTGGGTTTATTACTTTCAGAAAAACGGCTATGCAGTTATTGACGGCTTGAGAAAAAAAATATGGAACAATGACAAAGTAGAGCCTTGGTACGCTCAGAATATCTTGATTTTTGTTAAACAAGAATACTTGTCGGGATATCCGAGGTTAGTAAATGAATATCAAAATACCGATCTGAATCAATTAGCCATCGTCCATCCCAAGATTTATTTTTACAGCTTGCAAGCTGCTAGAAATTCGGCACATAATTTACAATCAGAAAGTGTCAAACAAGTTTCAGCATCGCCACAATTGGCAGATCGACCTTTGGTATCCGTGATTATTCCCTGCTACAATCAATCTCATTTTTTGCTGGAAGCAGTAACTAGCGTGATTAACCAAACTTACAAAAATTGGGAAATTATCATTGTCAATGACGGCAGCTTAGATACTACCAGCACAGTTGCCAAAAATTTAATAGTAGCAAATCCCCAATATCAAATTAGGCTTGTAGAACAAACAAATCAAGGGCTTTCAAGTGCTAGAAATGCTGGCATAGCAGCAGCAAACGGGGAATACATCATGCCTTTAGATGCCGATGATATCCTAGCTGAAAACGCCTTGACTGACCTTTTAGAAATATGTTTAAAATCAAATGTACCTTGCGTAGCATTTGGTTCTTATCAAATGTTTGGCAGTGAAAATCGCATAGTACCCAGTTACGAGTTGTATTCTCCGGAAAACATCAAGAAATCTAACATGATTCACCCGTCTTCAGTCTATCACAAATCTATTTTGGATTTGGTCAGCGGGTACAAAGTTGGGATGAAAGAAGGTTACGAAGATTGGGAGTTTTGGGTTAACTGCCACAAGCACAATATTCCCTTTTTGGGAACGAGAGAAATAGTTGTCAATTATCGGCGTTCCCAGGGTTCTATGTTGGCTAAAGCTCAGCAATATCATCAAAAGTTGGTAGCACAAATTGTTTGTTACAACCGGGAACTTTACGATATGGAAAGCGTTAATAGTGCTAAAAAGCTCTTGGGACAAATCGCAAGTTAATTTTGATTCTTTATTCTTTACTGGAGTTTAGACTAAAAGCGATATGAGAGAACGCAAATCAAATGGAATTAGAGATTAAAAATATTATCTTTTCAGCCTCAAAGCATCCG
>NZ_SRRZ01000053.1 GCF_013179805.1 Microcoleus asticus IPMA8
TCACACTCTTATGTGCGTAGTAGCGCGGCAGATGCCTTAGGCAAAATCGGTGACGAAAAGGCGATTCCGGGATTACTTAAACTCCTTGAAGATTCACACTCTTATGTGCGTAGTAGCGCGGCAGATGCCTTAGGCAAAATCGGTGACGAAAAGGCGATTCCGGGATTACTTAAACTCCTTGAAGGTCTAGACTATTATGTGCGTAGTAGCGCGGCAGATGCCTTAGGCAAAATCGGTGACGTGAAGGCGATTCCCGGATTGCTTAAACTCGTTGAAGATTCAGACTCTGGTGTGCGTTGGAGTGCTGCAGATGCCTTAGGCAACATCGCTAAGCACCACACAGAGAAAGTCGCCCTCCATCTCCCCGAGCTCCTTAACTTAATTCCCTCCACATCCGGCAAAGAAGTTCACCGCGCCATCCTCGCCATCCAAGCCGCCTGCAAATACTACAACTATGAGATTCGTCAGTTGTCCCTAACACCGGAATCAAGCAAGACCAACAATTCGGCTGGGCAAACGATTAATATTGAGAAAGTTGGGAATCTCAACACTGGAACCGTCAATGTTAAAGGCGACCAAGTTGGCACACAGCAAAATATTCACCCCAAAAATTGATACAACAAAGGTAAGCGCTATCCCAACCGGAGGCTCATAGCATGATTCAAAACCCAGCATATCAGCAGATGGTGCTAGACACCTTTTGCACCGCCCTAGAGGATGCCAGCCCCGCCGTCAGGGCAAAAGCAGCAGAAGCAGTGGGAAAAATAGGAGATGTCGCGATCGCACCCATCTTAGTTAAAACCCTCAAAGACACCTCTCCTGAAGTCCGCCGCAGCGCCATCCAAGCCCTCGGACAACTCAAGGATGAAGCCTCCATTCCTCACCTGCTAGCAGCGGGGCAAGATTCAGATAACTTTGTGCGTCAAAGTGTGGCTGAAGCATTAGGCAATATCAGTTCCGATGCCGCAATTGAGGCCTTACTCAAACTTGTTGAAGATGCAAACTACGATGTGCGTAAAAGCGCGGCAGATGCCTTAGGCAAAATTGGTTCCGAGGTGGCAATTTCAGCCTTACTAAAACTCGTTGAAGATTCAAACTCTGCTGTGCGTTGGAGTGCGGCAGATGCGTTAGGCAAAATTGGTTCCGAGGCGGCAATTCCAGTTTTACTCAAACTCGTTGAAGATCCAGATGCCGAAATTCGTCAAGCAAGCGCGATCGCCCTGGGAAAACTGGGTAACGAAAATATAATTCCAGTCTTGATCCGGTTGCTAGAAGACTCAAACGCGCAAGTTAGGGAAAGTGCCGTCGATGCCTTGGGTAGCGTTGCCCAGTAACGGGTTGCTTAAAGACAACTGTGGCAATTACCCCAGAAAACCAACAGGTGATCTTCCAATTCTTTTGCAAACTCTTGCGAGATTCAGATCAGCCCAGCAGAATCCGTGCCCAAGCTGCCGTATCATTAGGAAAATTGGGCATAGAGTCAGCTATTCCTGAACTTTGCCAAGCCGCATCAGCAGATCCCGATATTCAAGTCCGCCTAAGCGCAATGGATGCCCTTGTTCTCATCGCCAAACCCGAATTAATAGCAATTATGACAGAACCATCAAAAAATCAACCCACTTTCCATATCCATCAAGCCGGCCAAATCAATACTGGCGATGTGAACGTTGAGCGTGATATGGTAGGGTTTCAATACAACTACACTTTTCCAGAACCCAAACAAACCGAAGCTGTCGGTCAAGTTTCAGAAGTGATTCAAGATATTCGCCAACAAAATCCCCAAGCTTCAGACGCAGAAATTTCAGACATCATCGATGGTGAGTTGGCCACCATGCACCAGAACGATCCGCAAAAATGGCGACGTTGGGTAGATATTTTGAGCATAGTATTTGCAGGCGGCGTAGAAGCCATCAAAATCGTGGCTCCAGCGTTAGGAATTCCGATCGAAATTGCTAAGCAACTCTATGAAATATACGATCGCAACCGCAAACAACTCCCCGGTAACTAAAATATCTTATACCAACCAAAGAAACCGGGTTTTTTACCGAATCTGTGGGCTGCAACCTGTGTATTTTCGTAAAAAAACCCGGTTTCTGAACCCCCTTGCTAAGTCCTATTTCATACATTCAACCATCTGCTGTTCGAGCTTAGCCAACAATGTATCAACATCTGTTGCGGCTTCCTCAAAACAAACAGGAGGTTCAGGCTTAGGTTCAAAAAGAATCAACTTGATTTGACCTTCGCCGATCGCCAAAATCGCCACTTCCTTCTCAGGCTTGTGAGCGTTCAACACACCTACAACTTCCTGAATATGACTTCTCACTTGACGGTTCAACTCCTCAACCGCCTCTTTCTTACAATACACAAAACGCGCAGTTTCTGCAATATCAATTGCCAAAATCTCCTCGCTTTCCTCTCCCCTTTCCAGAAATAGTCCCCAAGCCAAAGCGGCCAATTCATGTTGATTAGCTTTCACGAATTTATCTAATTTGCGGCTCCAGCTATTTTCGTTGGGTTTGGACTCAGGGCTATCAAATAGAAACATTTTCTCTTCTTGTTTGTATAAACTAATATTTTACAGTCAGCAGTCATTTGTCAGTTGGCAGTTGTCATTAGTTAGAATTTAAATTACCAATTATATCATGTCTGGTTGATTCGCGAAAGGATAATTTTCGATCTCGTAAGGGCGGGTTTTACCAACAATCTACGTGTCAAACTAATTATCTCATAAACCCGCCCCACCGATATAGTTATGATGCGACCAGACATGATATTAGCAATTACTAATTACCAATTCCCAATTACCCAAAACCGCTGCGTTTCTATCTTATACCAGATTGCACGCGCCAGAGCGCCGCATAAACTCCGTCCTGTTCGATCAGTTGTTCGTGCTGCCCCGATTCTACCACCAGCCCCTCTTCCATGACACAAATGCAATCGGCATTGCGGACAGTAGAAAGACGGTGGGCGATCGCAATTGTAGTGCGATTTTTGGTAATTCGTTCGAGCGATCGCTGAATTGCCGCCTCCGTCTCGTTATCCACCGCTGAAGTAGCTTCGTCAAGGATCAAAATCGGCGGATTCTTCAAGACAGCCCGTGCAATTGCTATTCGCTGCCGCTGCCCCCCCGACAATTTTTGACCGCGTTCCCCTACAATAGTGTTGTAACCGTCGGGCAATTGCGAAATAAACTCGTGAGCCTCCGCAATTTTAGCAGCATTTACTATCTCTCGATTGCTTGCCTCAAAACTGCCGTAAGCAATATTTTCGGCTACCGTACCGTGAAACAAAAACACATCTTGACTCACCAATCCGATCGCTCTGCGCAAATCTTTTAAATTCAGGTTATTTAATTCTATACCGTCGAGATAAATATTGCCGTACTGTACCTCGTACAGCCTCAAGATGAGTTTCACCAGCGTACTTTTTCCCGAACCAGTAGCGCCAACAATCGCAGTAGTTTTTCCTGCCGGTAGAGTCAGGGAAAAATACTGCAAAATCGGCTTTCTTTGATTGTAAGAAAAAGTAACATTTTTAAATTCCAACTCACCCTTAATCGAACTAACAGGCCGCCGAATATCACCCGTGTGAATTGCGATCGGAGTATCCAACAAATTCATCACCCGATTAGTAGAAGCCATTGCGCGCTGGTATTGATCCAGAGTATCTCCCAGGCGAGTCAGCGGCCACAGCAACCGCTGGGTCAAAAACACCAAAACGCTGTAAGTTCCCACAGACAACCGGCCCGCCACAACCTCCAAACCGCCCAGAAATAGCGTTGCAATAAACCCCAAGAAAATCACCACCCGAATCAGCGGGATAAAAGCAGCCGAAAGTGCGATCGCCCGTCGGTTGCTTTGGCGGTAAGCTTGGCTTTGTGTTTCGATGCGCTGAATTTCATAATCTTCGGAAGTAAAACTTTTAATAGTAGTAATTCCCATCAAATTATTCGACAGTTGCCCGTTCAGAAAACTCACCTTTTCCCGAACATCAGCATAGAGAGGAGCGAGGCGATCTTGAAAGGCGATCGAACCCCAAATAATAAAAGGTATCGGCAGCATTGACAGCCCAGCAACACCAGGAGAGGCAGCAAAAAAAGCCGCGCCAATCACAACAACCGTTGTCATTACCTGAATCACCTCATTAGCGCCGTCGTCCAAAAAACGTTCCAGTTGATTGATATCATCATTGAGAATAGAAATCAAACCGCCCGTGCTGCGTTCTTCAAAATAAGCTAATTCTAATTCCTGCAAATGGCTGTAAGCTTCCAGACGCAAATCGTGTTCGATATCCTGAGCCAAATTGCGCCACAAATAATCATAGGCATATTCAAAAACAGATTCCAACGTCCAAACAATCGCGCTCAAAAGAGTGATAATTGCCAGTTGCCAAAAGACATCTTTGATGCCCCACTGAGCGAGGACAGAATCTTGCTGTTTCACCACCACATCAACGGCAATACCGATTAATGCTGGTGGCGCTAAATCGAAGAATTTATTCAGCAGCGAACAGATACTTGCCAGCCAAGCTTTCAGGCGGTAGCGACGCCCGTACTTCAGCAGCCGCTTTAGGGGATGGACAGGTTTTGATGGATTTGGTGATGCTTGAAAATCATTCATAGGGCATGGGGCATCAGAAATAGGGCAGAGAATTAAAAATTAGTAGGGTGATCCGCGCGCACCTTACCCTTGTTTAATTTTTAATTCTCAAAAACCCCGTTCCTAGGCTTTAAACGTTAACACTGGCTTCATTTTAGCGACTACACCAACTATTTGCGCCTCAACCTGAACGTCAATTACTGGTTGAATTGGCTTGTAAGCTGCCGGTGCTTCTTCGATTCTGCGTTCTTCGCGCAAAGTAATGCAATCTACGCCGGTTAATCCCAAAGCGGAGTCAGTTTTGTCAACACCTTCGCGGCTCATATCGAAGCGCGATCGCGCCCTTCCTGCACCGTGAGAAGCCGATCGCAAAAATCGATCGTTCCCCTTCCCAACCAGCAAATAAGACGGCGCGCCCATCGAACCCGGTACAATTACAGGCTGGCCCAAATGTGCGGGACAAGCGCCTTTGCGCGTTACCCAGCCGGCACCTTCAGCTAAAGTGATATTGTGAGGCACATCGTATACTAAGGGAGCTTCGACATCGCCGAAAACTTGCCGCAAACGCAACCGCAGAAATTCTGCTAGCAGCAAACGGTTGATAAAACCGTAGTTAGCGGCTGTTGCTTCCGCTTGCAGGTAGCTGCTTACAAGTTCGGGATTTGCTGCGACAGACAGCGGAAAAAGCCTGGATTCAGGATGTTTCAGAGTTTTCGGCCAGGCTTCGCAAGCTCGATCGCGCCACATTCCGCCGATGTATTTGCCGACATTCCGCGAACCCGAGTGAATCATGAAAGCGATTTGTCCCGATCGCACACCCCAAGTATAAGCCGTAGCTCGATCGATAACTTCCTCAACCACTTGAATTTCCACAAAGTGATTGCCGCCGCCGATAGTACCTAAGCCGCCATCCCTGACTAAGCCGTCATTTGGGACTAATTCTTCGGGAGCCCATTTGACACCGCCATTCATGGAACCGCCGAGGAAAGTGCGATCGCACTCTGACGCCAACTGCTCGAAATCCGAATTAGCCGCGCTGCCGGTGGGCTTGTCCCGCAAAGCATCCAGCCATCCGGGAATCCCGTGTTGGAACATCGCGCCAGCAGTTGTTGCAGTCATGCTGACATCGCGAGTACCGAAGAAATAATCGCCTTTGAGCAATTCTACAAATCGATCGCGCTGACTGAGGAATTGTTCGATCGACAAATCCCCAACGTGTAACCGCATCCCGCAGTTAATATCGGAACCGACAGCCGCCGGAATCACCATTCCTGCTGTTTCTACAATAGAGCCGATCGCCACCCCCGAATCCCCCGGATGGAAATCAGGAGTAGCGCAAGCGCGGCAAACGCAGCCGCCTTGAGGGTGACGAACATTCGCCAAACTTGCTAACTGTTTGAGCGCCTTTGCTTCCACCGGAAAACCCTCTGGGAGCAAAACTTCTGCTGTTTGAGCATCGGCATCTTGCCAATTTTCTTTCAGAGAACTATTGAGACAAATCGAGTAGACTTTATTGTCGTAACTAACATCAAGACCTTGCCGAGACAAAGCTCGCAAAAGCCTGTTCAAGTTTTTTGGCTGCTGCATAAATAGTCTGTTGCGGGTTGCATAGCAACCCCCAAGAGTTGAAGAGCTTTTTTAGGGAACAAAAGACTTGGGTTCAGCAGCCGCAATCTTTTTCAAGATAAGTTGAAAGGCAACTTGTCTGATGACTAAGTTTATGACATATCAAAAATGATATGTCAACCCTTTCATTGAATTTTTAATAAATATATATGATTTACCAAGCGGTGTCAGAAACTAGGTTTCTGCCTAGATAAATCGCATCCAAACCAAAGATTTTGCAAAGAAACCCGGTTTCCTTTGTCACCGCCTCATCGAGCATTCCAGCCTTCATTGCCAGGAAGTAGGGGCAATCCCGCGCCGTTGCCCATCCCCCCTTAAAGAAAATACCTAACCGTCGTCACCACCCGACTTTTTTTAGCCCGCAAAGCCGCTTTCAAAAAGAAAGCAGTTTGATTGTGCAGCAGTCCCTCCCACCAATTTCGCGTCACAAAAGCCGGAATGATCAGGGTTAAATATACTCCCGGTCGCTGCTCTTCAAACAAAGTCAAAAAGTGCGTCAAAGCCGAACCAACAGAACGGTAAGGCGAGTCCAGAATTTCCAAAGGAATGTCTGACTGCAAATCTTGCCAAGCCGCTTGTAATTTTTCTCGATCGGTCAAACCAATATCTACGTGAACTGCCACAACTTCATCAGCAATTAAACGAGCGTAATCGAGGGCCTCGAAAGTTCCTCGGTGCAACTGCCCGATTAACACCACTGCCGGATGTGTCACAGTCTTAACTCTAGGTCTGCGAAGATAAGACCTCGGTTCTATTCCCTGAATGCTCAAGCGAGCCGCTACATACCGATAGTGCCGGTGAATAGCTAAAAATAGAGTGACTACGATCGGAATAGTTACTACGACAACCCAAGCTCCCAAAAGGAATTTTGTAGCGAGAATTACAGCCAAAACTCCCGTTGTTGCCACTGCACCAATACCGTTCATCACAGCACTAACTTGCCAACCTTTACCTCGCTCCTTAAACCAGTGAATTACCATTCCCGATTGGGAGAGAGTAAAAGAAGTGAAAACTCCAACCGCATACAGGGGAAGCACCGCGCTTGTATTGCCTTGAAAGATGATAATTAAAAGAGCAGCGCAGAAGCTGAGCAGATTAATGCCATTAGAATAAACCAGTCGATCGCCCAACAGCGACAACTGCCGAGGCAAGTATCCGTCCCGCGCCAAAAAATAACAAAGTCGCGGAAAATCTGCATAACTCGTATTCGCCGCCAACAGCAAAATTAACAGAGTTGCTGCCTGCAAATAGTAATAAAATATACCGACACCAAAAATCTGTTTTCCCAATACAGAAAGGAGCGTTTCATGTTCTGTAGGAATCACCTGATAAATATGAGCCAAGTAACTAATCCCCAAAAACATCGCTCCCAGAATTCCCCCCATATAGCTCAAAGTCAGGCGCGCATTCTTCCATTCAGGAGGCTTAAAAGCCAACACCCCGTCTGATATGGCTTCAACTCCAGTCAGGGCTGTACAGCCCGCCGCAAAGGCCCGCGCCAGCAGAAATAATCCCAAAGGTTCCTTAGCAGGAATATTTTCTAAGGTCGGAAAAACATGACCTGTTGCCTGTTGGAATAAACCGCAGCCAATCAAAACAAAAATGCCAACGAGAAACCCATAGGTGGGAACCATAAATATATTGCCCGATTCCCGCACGCCCCTGAGATTGGCAAACATGACTAAGACAATAAAAAATAAGCACACTTCCACTCTATACGGTTCCAGTCCGGGAAATGCTGAAGTCAAGGCCGCAACGCCAGCCGAAATACTCACTGTTACGGTGAGGATGTAATCAATCATCAGCGAAGCTGCTGCGATCAAACCGGGATAAATACCCAAGTTTTCTCGCGCTACAATGTAAGCGCCACCGCCATTGGGGTACGCTTTAATTGTCTGTCGGTAAGACAGCGCCACGATCGCCAACAGTAAAATAATAATTCCAGAAATAGGCAGCGATAAACTCAAACTGCTACTCCCCGCTAGTAATAGCACGAGCAGAGTTTCTTGAGTAGCGTAGGCAACAGATGAAAGTGCATCGGAAGCCAGAACAGCTAGTCCAGCAGCGTTGCTTAGCCGTTCGTGAACAGATGCACTGGTGGGGAGAGATTCACCCAGTAAAAATCTCTTGAGTCGAGAATAAGTGTACATTGAAACTCAATATATAGGCGTCCACAAATCATAATCGAGACGGGGACCGTTTTAAGTATTTTTTGGCCTATAAGTTGTAATTTTGTCTGGCTTGTTGAGTCAGCTTCAGCTTGTGTTCGAGAGCTTGCCAATTTTCTGCTTTGATATCGCTGATGAACTCATCGAGACTGTCGCGGTAAATAGAGAGCGATCGCAACAATTCTTCTCGATTGTATTTCGCCACCATCACTCCCAGTTCGGGATTGCCGCCGCCAACGCGGCTCGTGTCCCGAAAACCCGAACTCGCCAAATGTTGGGCTAAATTAACAATATCCCGATCGCCCTCTCGATCGCAGGCAGCAACCAGCGTCGCGCTCGCCATGAGCGGCAAATGAGAAATCCAAGCCACAGCTCGATCGTGTTCTTCCGGCTCACATCGGTAAACTTTAGCACCCAGCGATCGTGCAATCTCCTCAACCTTATCCACCGCAAGCGCCGGCGTTTGAGCCTGCGGCGTCACCACATAAGGCCGGCCCACAAACAAATCCTTTACCGCCGCCTCAATCCCGCTTTCAGTATTCCCCGCCATCGGGTGTCCCCCCACAAAATTCTGCCACAGAGAAGACACAGCCTGCACTATGGGTGTTTTTACGGAACCGACATCCGTTACAATAGTATCAGGGGAAAGATAGGGCACCAACTCTCGGACGATCTGCTCGATCGACCCCAGCGGCGTGCAAATAAAAACCACATCGGCTGCTGCCATCAGAGACAGGTTGATGCTGGCTTCATTGACAACACCGCGAGCTTGCGCCCGATCGCAAGTCTGCTGCCGGCTCGAAACCCCAAAAACATTAAACCCGCGCGATCGCAAATCCAGCCCGATCGAGCCACCAATTAAACCCAGTCCTACAATACCGATATTCATAGCAATAAAATGGGGATATTTGATACGGTGCCGCCCCCATGACAGTCGAGGAACTCCTGAAAAAATATGCTGCCGGAGAAAGAAACTTTGCCGGAATCAACCTGACTGAGGCCAACCTCAGCGGTGTCAACTTGAGCGGAGCCAACCTCAAGGGTGCGAATCTGAGTGTAGCAAACCTGAGCGGTGCCAACCTCACCGGTGCCAATCTCACCGGTGCCAAACTCAACATCGCCAGACTCAGCGGCGCCCATCTCGGTGGCGCCGACCTCACCGACGCCGACCTCAACGTCGCCTACCTAGTGCGAGTTGACCTCAAAAAAGCCACACTCACAGGAGCCAAACTGATCAGAGCCGAGCTAATTCGAGCCGAGCTCAGCGGAGCCAACCTCAGCGAAGCCAACCTCAGCGGCGCCACCCTCACCGAAGCCACCCTCCGAGGAGCCAACCTCGCTCAAGCCAACCTTCGAGGCGCTCACCTCAGCGGCGCGTGCTTGACAGAAGCCAACCTCGAACAAGCCAACCTGCAAGGCGCCGACCTCAGCCGAGCCGACCTCAGCGGCGCCGACTTGCGAGGCACAGAACTGCGGCAAGCCAACCTCACTCAAGCCGTACTCAGCGGCGCCGACCTCAGCGGCGTCAATTTGCGCTGGGCCATCCTCAGCGGCTGCAATCTCCGCTGGGCCGACCTCAGCGAAGCCAAATTGAGCGGTGCCGACCTCAGCCGAGCCGACCTCTGCCACGCCAACTTGCTGAATGCCAGTTTAGTTCACGCCGACCTGTCAAATGCCTATCTGATCCGCGCCGACTGGATTGGAGCCGACTTAACCGGAGCCACCTTAACCGGAGCCAAACTCCACGCCGTTTCGCGGCTCGGCATCAAAACCGAAGGCATGACCTGCAAGTGGGTGGATCTCAGCCCCAACGGCGACCACAGCCAAATTTACTGGTTAAACTCCGGAGGAACCCACGAATTTTTTCACGAAACCTTGCCCACAGTTCGGATTGTGATTGACTCGCCCTTAGATCAAGGCGCTCATTTTGCCCTAGCTGCAACTTATTACCAAATTGCCCAACAATACCCGAGTTTAAGTCAGCCACCCACGATCGAAGTCAGCTCCAGGCGCACCGTACTCGCCTTTAAAATGGACAGCGACGATAAATTATTTGCCACCGCTTACGTTGCCATCATTCCTTTTAACGACGCCGCCACAACTCAAAAAAACCTGATCGCTTTGATGAAAATGATTCAATCTCACGATGCAGGCAAACTTAACGTCAAAGAGTCCAAACACGTCCAATTATGCAGCAAAGCTCTCAACCAAGCTATTAGCAAAGTAGACCAAATCAAAATTTCAAGTTCTTTTCCAAAAATCGGCGAAAGCATCAATTTTTTTCAGATTCCAACACAGATGATCTTAATTAATTCCCGCGACCAAAGACTCAGCGTATATCACCACCCAGCCTTCGGCAAGCGCTTGATTAAAAAATATGACCCGAACAACTCAACCTCTGGCAAGTTAGCCGAAAGCACAAAATTGGCTCAAGCTAATATAAATACCATTTTGGATTTTATAAAAGGCTTCCACAATATAGATGTTTAGGCATATTGCATCAAGTTACAAAAAATGCTTATTCTAGTTTAAAGGTTGGCACAACAAAGCTTTGTTCTAGCTAACACATCAGGGAAATTGAAAAGCATGGATGCCGAAGAACTAATCACCAAATATGCAGCAGGAGAAAGAGACTTTACTGCCATCCTCCTTTGCGAGGCAAATCTCAGCAGGATCGATCTCAGCGGGGCTAATTTCAGTGAGGCAATCTTGAGCCTCACCAACATGAGCGGCACCAATCTATCAAACGCCAACATGAGAAAAGCCAAACTCAATGTTGCCAGACTCAGCGGTGCCAATCTCAACAAAGCCAACCTCAGCGGCGCTATCCTCAACGTGGCTAACTTGATTCGAGCCGACCTCCGCGAAGCCCAACTCGTCGAAGCTACAATGATCAGAGCCGAACTGATCCGAGCCGAACTCAGCAGTGCAAACTTGAGCGGTGCAAACCTCAGCGAAGCAGATTTGAGAGAAGCAACCCTCAGAGAAGCCAATCTAGAGCAAGCCGACCTCAGCGGAGCTCACCTCAGAGGCGCTTCTCTAACAGCGGCCAACTTGGAACGGGCCAACTTGCACAGAGCCGACCTCAGCAGGGCAGACTTGCGAGGAGTCAACCTCTGCAATGCCGAACTCAGACAAGCTAATCTTTCTCAGGCAAACCTCAGCGGCGCTGACTTGCGAGGCGCTAATCTCCGGTGGGCTGACCTCAGCGGGGCGAACCTGACCGGCGCTGACCTCGACGAAGCGAGATTGAGCGGGGCCAACTTGTACGGGGCAAATTTGAGCAATGTCAACCTGTTGAACGCTACTCTGGTACACGCGGATTTGACCCAAGCGAATTTGATTCACGCTGATTGGGTGGGCGCAGATTTGACGGGGGCGGCTCTGACGGGGGCAAAAATTTACGCGGTGTCCAGGTTTGGTGTGAAAGCAGATGACATTACCTGCGATTGGGTTGACCTCAGTCCTAACGGCGATCGCAGCCACATTCAGCGCTTTACTTCAGAAGAATCTCAAAGGTTTTTCAATGCTACACCCCCGACAGTTCAAATTATTGTCGATCGACCCCTAGACCCTGACGCTAACTTTATCCTCGCAGCTACCTACCGTCAGATTGCCCGTCAATACTCAGGTTTGAGCAATCCTCCCAGCATAGAAGTTAATTCCCGACGCACAATCATCTCATTTAGAATAGACCAAGACGAGCAACTATTTCCCACAGCTTTCGTTGCCATTATTCCTTTTAGCGACGCGGCATTTACGCAGAAAAATCTCATTACTCTGATCAAGATGATTCAACCCCAACAAAGTGGTAATAACCTGGGCGTCAGAGTCTCAAATATGGTAGTGCAATTAAACGTAGCCTTGACCAAAACAATCAGAAAAATAGGGGAAATGAAAATTCAGCCGGTTCGCCTCGATCGCGAACCTGTGTCTAATTTTTTCCAATCGCCTACCCAAACTGTACTGTCTAACTCCAGCGCCGAAAATTTGATGGTTCACTATCACCCAGACTTTGGCAGAAACTTGACCAATTTGCCGGGAGTCAACAAAATCTCTATCAGCCCTGCAATTAAAGCCCAAAGATTCACAACCCCGCCGCTAAATACAGTCGTTGAATTTGTCAAAAGCTTTTATCAGCTCGGCGATTAAATACTATAAATTAATTTGAGAGAATTTATATTCATGGTCTATAAAAGTTAGCGGATTGCCCTTTCAGTCAGGTAAAAAAATGGAAGCTGATGAACTTCTCAAACGATTTGCAATCGTCAAAAGATACAAAGAAGGTGACAGAGATTTCACAGGAATCAACCTGAATGAAGCTAATCTCAGCCGCATCAACCTCAGCCAATCAATTTTAACGCGGGCTAGCTTATTTGTCACCAACATCAGCGGCGCTAACTTGAGCGAAGCTAACTTGAGCGAAGCTAACCTGAATGTGGCTAGACTAAGCAGCACCAATCTCTCGCGGGCAATCTTAAACGGGGCTAGTCTCAACGTAGCAAACTTAGTGAGAGCCGATTTAAGTGCAGCTCAATTAATCGGAGCATCCCTGATTAGAAGCGAATTAGTCCGCTGCGAACTCAGCCAAACTAACTTCACCGGTGCCAACCTGACTGAAGCAGATTTAAGAGAGGTAAAATTGACGCAGGCTAACCTGTGCGGTGCTAATCTTTCCGGTGCAAATCTCAGAGGTGCTTCGGCTTCTTCAGCTAACTTTCAAGGAGCTAACTTGCACGGGGCGGATTTGACGAAAGCAGAACTTAGCGGCGTCAATTTGAGCAATGCCGATATGAGACAAGCTTCTTTGCAGCAGGTGAATCTGTGCGGTGCCGATTTGAGCGGAGCTAATCTCAAATGGGCTGATTTGAGCGGAGCTAACCTCAACGGTGCAGATCTGAGCGATTCTAAATTCAGCGGAGCCAACCTCAACGGAGCAGATTTAAGAAATACTAATTTAGCAAATGCTAGTTTGGTTCACGCTGATTTGACAGAAATTAATTTGATTAATGCAGATTGGGTGGGCGCTGATTTGAGAGGAGCAAATTTAACTGGGGCCAAACTGTATTTGGTTCCCCGGTTTGGTATCATCGCAGATGATATTACTTGCCAGTGGGTTGATCTCAGCTCTGCCGGCGATCGCACTCAGATTCAAAAATTTAATTCGCCCTCAGAATCGAGAAAATTTTTAAATCGCACGCCCGGGTTAGTGCGAATTGTGGTAGATGCACTTTTAGACCACTCAGCCAACATCTTTTTAGCAACCGCTTACGGGGAAATAGCTCAACATTACCCGGCAATGAGCTGTCCTCCCAATATTGAAGTCGGCTACCGCCGGACAATTCTTACTTTTAGATTTGAGAGCGACGAGCATTTATTTGCAGCAGCTTTTTTAGCGGTTATTCCTTTTAAAGATGCTGTACAAACTCAGGAAAATATTGTGGCAATTGGCAAAAATATAGAAAGTCAAAACTTGGATAAAAAACGGATAGTGCAGTTGTGTAAAGCATTGAGTGCAGCGAGGGATAATTTAAATAAATTGATATATTTGCTTTCTACTATCGCAATCGTCGATCGGACAACTAAGTTTTTTGAGTCACCTACACAAACTATTTTAATTAGTTCGGGAGAGGAGAGCTTGACGGTGAATTGTCACGGGAATTTTGGGAAAGGAGGCGCAACTCATCAGGAGAGTATATTCAGTGTGCCTCTCGGTCAAAAAGTAGTTGATTTTCTGGCAAGTTTTGATTATGTTGAGTGAGGAATGTTAACAGTACAATCGATTGATTGAGGTAGAAGTCCACAACTCGCTGCTCCGCTTCCTGCGATCGAACTCCGAGCCGCACTGGCCGCATCATTTAACGATGGCGCGACTTGTGGCGCGGGCTTTGCGCTTGGGGCGCAGCGCTCTGATCCAAACGGGGCTTCCCGCTGGAGCTTACCGACAGCGGTATCGAGTCAGCTATTTGATGCCGATTTTGATGTGGCCGGAGCCTGTGATTTTAGTCGCGCCGAAACCGCTGCTGGAACATTTGCAGGCGGTGGAAATTCCGCGTTTGCAAGAGTGGTTGGAAACTGATAAGTCGATCGAGACTTATTCCGATAATCCCACTGGACGAGGATTGATGCTAGCAGAACCCGAGTCTTGGCTGGCGGCTCGCTTGGCTGTGGATTCGCCACTTCAGAGCAATATTCCGACAATTATCGACGGTGTGGATGACTTGGAAGTTTGGACGCGCGAGCAATTGACGGCGTGTTTGCAACCGGCTGACTGGAACGATTTAATGCAATCTCAGCCTTTGGAAGCCGATGCAATCCTCCAAGGGCGGGTACTGCTAACGCGGGCTTTCTTTCAGCATCCGGCGAAACCAGAGGAGTGCTATTTGCTGGAAACGGCAGAGCAAAATATTTTGGAGGGGCTGTTTGAAAGCATCGAGCCGAATTCGCTGATTCCGGCTGCTTGGAGGAATTTTTGGCAGCGGTGGGAAGCAAACGGAAAACTGCGGTGGGCGCAAATTCATCGGGAGGCTGGCTCATTTTCTCTGTTCTGCGCGCCGGTTCAGGTGGCTGAGGTTTTGAGCAAAATTTGGGATTGTCAGCCTGTAGTGTTGATTGGGGGGGCGGTGGATGTGGAACCGAAGGCTCCGATCTTCCGGCAAATGCTGGGACTGCCAGAATTGACGAGCGTTAAGTTTTCGCCCGATCGACAAAGCGAATTAATTCAACTGTACATTCCCAACTGGCTGCCGCTGCCGAATACGCCGGAATTTCAGGGTGTTTTAATTGAAGAAATTCGGACTTTGCTGTTTATGAGCGCGTCGGTGGCGGGTTTAACGGTACTGATTGTTGGTGATGTACCGCTGAAGGCAAGGCTGGCTGCAATTTTGGCGGCTGAATTCGGTTCTCGGGTGCAGGTAGAAAAAACAGATGTGGGGGAGAATGCGATTTTGGTCACTGGGTGGGAGTTTTGGCGGGAACATCAGGGGGAATTGAGCGCGCCTCACTTGCTGGCGATCGCAACTTTGCCATTGCCTTCTTTGGAGAATCCTTTGGTGACGGCGCGTGTGGCTTATTATAAGGAGCAGCGCAGGGATTGGTTTAGGTTGTATTTGCTGCCGGCGGCGCTGAATGAGTTGCAACGGGCGATCGCGCCTGTGCGAGAACGTCAAGGGGTGGTGGCGATTTTCGACAGCAGGGTGATTCACCGCAGTTACGGACAGCAGGTTTTAGCGGCTTTGAGTCCTTTTGCGAGGATTGATTATTTGGATACGACTTGGCTGACGCAGGCTTGAGATCACCTGTTGGCGTATAATTTGGTTAGGTATCCAGTTGAAATCTAATTTAGCAGACAAAGATTATGGGTGAAGCTAAGCGTCGCAAAGAGTCGATCGGCGACGAATACGGTAAACAAGAACGCATCCTTCCCTGGCTGCCAATCACGAAAACCCAAAGCGAAGATTTTGTGAAGTGGACAAGTCGCGGAAGCTGGATGGGGATTAGCCTTTTGGTGGCTTGGTGGGTGGTAGTGCGATTCGTCGGCCCAGCGGCGGGTTGGTGGGAGGTTAACTGATGCCAGACTCGACAAATGCCTGTATTCTTGGCATTGTGTCGAGTTTAACTCCGAAACAAGCGGCTGATTTTTTAGGAAAATTTTAGTTGCGAATTTGGACTTGGTATGGTATCTTAATTATCTGCGGGCAATTAGCACAGTGGTAGCGCACTTCCTTCACACGGAAGGGGTCACTGGTTCAAATCCAGTATTGCCCATTCAAAATTTATGGTGACTCATTAGACATTTCCCAAAAATAAAATATCCTGTCGGAGTGCGATCGCGCGATCCAGGTTGGAGGGTGAAGCATTTGGGGATAAAATTACAGGTTTTCAACACAAATTGTCGCCCAAATACTTCACCCCTACATATCTCAAACGGCTTGAGATTATTTAGAGAGGTAACTTTATGATCCAAATAATTCTGAACTCAGAACAAGAAAATTTACTGCAACAACAGTTAGAGACAGGGAAATATACAACTCCCGATCAGGTAATTACTGATGCTTTAAAAGCTTTGTCAGAAAAACAGCATCTTAATCAACCTCGGCAAGTAGTAACGATTATTTCAGGAAAACCTGCACAAGATTTACTCGCAGAAAAAATTAAAATGAGCCGGGAACTTAAGAATAGTTATCAGCCCGATCCGCACCGACAAGCTTTAGCTGAAGATTTTAGCAACTTATGTGAAGAAACCCAGGCTTTACACGCCGATCGTCCTTTAACTGATGAAGAAATTGCCGAAGAAATTGGAGCTTATCGGAGAGGAGAATGAGAGTTGTTATAGATACTAATATTTTAGTATCTGCGGCGATCGCTGGAAGAAAATCAGCAACTATTATTACCTGGGTGATCGATCAACCTGATTATGAATGGGTAGTTTCAGAAGAAATTTTAGCAGAGTATCAGGAGGTATTAAGCAGACGAAAACTAAAATTAACAGATGTTCAGAAAGAAAGATGGTTGAATTTGATTCAAGGTTCAACCAAACTCATTGATGTATCTATAGAAATTGATTTTCCTAGAGATCAAAAATATGCTAAGTTTATTGCTTGTGCACTCTCTGCTAATGCTGATTTTTTAATTACAGGCGATCGCGATTTTACGGAAGTTCAGAGTTTAGGAAATACGTTAATTATTTCTGTTTCTCTTTTTGCAGAATCGATCGTGAATTAGCCTCTGTTCAACAATGCCAAATCCCCGATCGCCCAAAACTTACCTTGTATAATACACGTATGCTACACTAATATCGTAGCTCGTGTCCCCGCAGGAGGTTCGCTAATGGCAAATGCCAATATTTCCCAAAATTTCAACTTAATCATCCCCGCAGGAACCCAAATTGTCACCAAAATTGAGGTCAAAAACCCCGCAGGCGACCAATCTTGGAAACCGGGATTAGTAGGTGTCATCGTTCAATCGCCTACGGACAATTCCCACGCATATTTAGTCAAACTCCCAGACGGAACACAAGTTAGTCTGCGGCGGCACGAACTCAGCATCCGCAAGCAGTTTCAGAGCGAAGGATTGCAGTCAGGAGGAGATTTTCTTGCAGAATACAACCTCTATGATTCTGTAATTTACCGCTGCATTGTTGGTTCTAGAGCCTACGGTCTTGATAACGAGCAATCCGATACAGACAGACGCGGGATTTACCTGCCGCCGGCAATACTTCATTGGTCGCTTTACGGCATCCCAGAACAATTGGAAAACAAGGAAAATCAGGAATGCTATTGGGAACTGCAAAAGTTTCTAGTTTTGGCACTAAAAGCTAATCCAAATGTGCTAGAATGTTTGTACACGCCTTTAGTAGAAACGGTTTCTCCTGTAGCACAAGAATTGCTCGAAATTCGGGAAATCTTTCTTTCTCAATTGGTTTATCAAACTTACAATAGCTACGTTTTGTCTCAATTTAAAAAAATGGAGCAAGACCTCCGCAATACCGGGGAAATTCGTTGGAAGCACGCGATGCACTTAATTCGCTTGTTGCTGTCAGGAATTACTGTGCTCAAGGAGGGGTTTGTACCCGTTCGGGTGCAGGATTATCGATCGCAACTTTTATCTATCCGCAACCAAGAAATATCCTGGGAAGAGGTGAATCGCTGGCGGTTGAGTTTGCACGGTGAGTTCGATCGCGCTTTTGCTGCAACTAAGCTGCCAGAACGTCCTAATTACGAGAAAGCTAATCTGTTTTTGATTGAAGCGCGTAGAGGTGCGATCGAAATCGGATCTTGAAATCGCTTCTATACAAACAAAGCCCGCCTGCACGGACTGGAATAAATGACAGAATACATTTCCGATTTAGCCCAAATTATCTCCGTTCGACCTTATCCGCTGCTGTTTGCCACTGTCAGCGGTTCGCACTTATACGGCTTTCCTTCCGCAGATTCTGACTTCGACTTGCGGGGAGTACACATCTTACCGCTACCGAAAGTAATTGGACTGATTACTGGAGAAGAAACAATCGAAGTTTCTGAGGTGCGGGAGGGAATGGAACTAGATTTAGTAACTCACGACATTAAGAAATTTTTTGAGTTGCTGTTGAAGCGCAACGGCTACGTGCTAGAACAACTGTATTCGCCGCTCATAGTTTACAGTACAAAGGAACACGAGGAATTAAAGGATATCGCCTCGAACTGCATTACCAAGCACCACAGCCACCACTATCTCGGTTTTGCTCAAACTCAATGGAAATTGTTTGAGAAAGAACGCCCGCGTCGGGTTAAGCCGCTGCTGTACGTTTACCGGGTGTTGCTGGCTGGGATTCACTTGATGCAAACCGGGGAAATCGAGGCTAATTTGGTGAAACTTAACGAGAAATTCCAATTGTCGTATATTCCTGATTTGATCGATCGCAAGCTGGCTGGGGAGGAAAAATCTGTGCTGGAAGATACAGATATAGAATTTTATCAGCAAGAGCGCGATCGGCTAATCAATATATTAGAAGAGGCAAGTTTTACAAGTCATTTGCCGTCAAATCCTAATGCAAAGGTTGCTCTTAGCGATTTTCTGGTAAAGGTGAGGATCTCCTCTCAAGGCTCTTCCACCTCTAATTAGCCATTTGGTGGAGCAAGCAGCCTATATATTAGTCGTTTGGTGCGCCGAAGAGCGCAGAACCTCCAGTCCAAAACGCATCAGTACCAAATAAACCGGGCTTTTAATCGCCACTAAAAGCCCGAATGCAGTATATTCGTCTATCAAACCCGGTTTCAAAAGATTTACTTTTATAGGTTTCTGTTTGCTGGTTCGCTAAGGGCAGGTATGCTGAAATTTTGATACTCGGTAGCTTGTGGGTTTTTTCCTGGTATGTAAATATTCCAATTAACCCCGCCTAAATAGGTCTTGATATATGAAATCAAGGCGTGGATAAATACAACGATGCCCACCATTTCAAATGACTCTTCAAGGGTCGTTAACATCACGTAGGATAGATTCCCCGGGCCCGCTGTATAAACTATGTATCCCGCTAGCATTTCCACTCCGATGGCTCCTCCAATATAAAGAGCGCTTGCTGCAACAAACAATTTTCTTGTAGAAACCGGAAGGTGGAACAGAAACTTACTGTAGGATAAGAGAAATATCGCTACTAGAAAACCTATCGGCACAACCCAACTAAAGTAAAGAAATCCTGTAGCATTTATCAGGCTTCGCATCGGGTTAACAAGCTTTTCGTGCAATTGACTCAGTTCGTCTAAAGATAGATATAAAAAGATGAACGATAAAATTTTCCAGTGATGCTTGTAGCGACAACTATCCAAATTTTTCGCATAGGCGATCACACCCAGCAAGACAGAACTAAACAGCAATGCCAAAAATGAGTAGAAGGTTGGAATGTTCCCCTCGTAATCAACGTTGAATCCGTTTGCCAAGAAATCTCTAGACGGGTAATCCGGCAAGAAATACAAAGTCATCTGACTTAAGAAAGATAGTACAGCTAGACAGACCACCACTCGAAGCAGCAACTGGGTTACAGCTCCTGGATTTAGAGGAATTTGGAATTTCATGTTCTCTTAACCGTTCTCTTAACCTTGGGTTAAATGTATGTTATCAATAAAAATCTTTTTCCCGTATATCTACAGACATAGAAGACTCATTCTGGTGAAAGCGCTCTTTTGTTACCGTAAGATTACTGTAAGATTAAGGAATTTAGCAGACATCGATCGCCTTTAATTTTATTGTTGTTATAGAAAAATCTTTTATTTCCAGAGGACTAAATTGGATCTATCCGAAGATGAAGCTAAAATCCTTACTAAGGTAGAGTAGATATCTAAATTAGATCGATATCTGCCAGAAAAACTCGGCTTCAGGAAGCCGAGATCCCTCAGTACGGAGGATTGCTGTAATCAAAGGCGATCGCTCATTAATCGAGAGTGAAAACCATGAGATGAAATAAGAGACCGATCGAGTGATTCGCCGCCATTTGTTAACCTAGACTCCTCCCAGCGAGAGTAAAATATTTCCTTGTCAAAGTCAATTAGCTTTGAGTCAATTGCTTATTTCCCAAGTTTTTGCTGCTTTACTTATTTTTCGTACCTGCGCGGCGTGTAAACCCAAACATCTCCATATTTGCGGGGAATAATCCGAGTTTGACTGGAACCGACAATCACTAAAGTTCTCATATCGGCGTCTTGCGGCTGGAATTCGCCGAGGGTGCAAACCCGCACAGATTGACCGGGCCGACCGAGGTTTCGCCCCAGTACGACGGGGGTTTTAGGATCGCGACTTTGCAACAAAATCTCGATCGCCCTAGAGAGTTGCCAAATCCGCTGTTTCGAGATCGGATTGTAAAATGCGATCGCGAAATCTGCGATCGCAGCGGCGGAAATCCGCTGTTCTATGACCTCCCAAGGCTTGAGAATATCCGAAAGCGAAATCACGCAAAAATCGTGTCCGAGGGGTGCTCCGATCGCAGCAGCGGCCGCCTGCATGGCTGAAATGCCCGGTGCTACCCGAATATCGATGCCCTGCCATTCGGGTTTTGCATCAAAGTCGATCGCCTCAAACACCGCCGCAGCCATCGCAAAAATACCCGGATCTCCCGACGAAACCACGGCTACAGATTTGCCGGATGCTGCTAAATCTAGGGCAAAACGCGCGCGATCGATCTCTTCGCGGTTGTCGGAATCGTGCCGCTTTTGTCCTTCCCGCAGGGTTCCGGCTAAGTCGAGATAGAACTTGTAACCCACCCAATCCGTGGCTTCGCGCAGGATTTCTTTAACTTCCGGCGACATCCAGGACGCGCCGCCTGGGCCGGTACCGACGATCGCCAGTTTGCCGCGGCTAATTCCGATCGCCCTAGCATCAAAGGGTTGGGCGGCTAGGGCGATCGCGCAATTCAGGGCTAAAGTGCGATCGCATTCGATTAACTGACTGTTTGCACCGGCTGCTGTCAGGGCAATTTGTGCGGCATGATTTTCGATGAATTCAATAGAGTTAAATTCGACAAGTTCCGATTGATTGAAAAAACGGACGGGAACTTGAAAATATGCTGAAACTGCTTGTAATGCCGGATTTCCCATCTCATCTTTTAAGGCAAAAAATCCTGCAATTGCAGCGGCAGCTAAATTTGTTTTTGCCAGTAATTCCCGCACGCAAGCTACGGCTATTTCTGGCTGAATATTCGATAGGTTCGCGAGGGCAACTGCCGCAATTTTCGGATGGTAAACCAAACAATCTGGCGCAGGCAAAACTGCTTTTTCGGTGACGCGGATGGTCGATCGGGCATCGGGGGCGATCGGCAAATTGCTCTCGGAAAGCCAGCTTGCAGCGCCTTCTAGGCGTACTTTTGCCCCGGCGAGCAAATTTGAAATAAAAGTTTTCGCGTCCTCTGGATTCGCCAAATAATAGCCCTGGGGAGGGCTTAGCAGCGCGGTGCGAAACCGAATATCTCCGGTGGTGGTAATTGCAGGTTGTACGCCCAGGGCTGCTGCAATCTCTCTGGCCAAATCATTAACGCCGTGCAAACCGCCCAGCAGAGGTACTACGGCGCTTCCGTCTTCTGCGACGGCTAAAACTGGCGGTTCGGCGCGTTTGTCTGACAGCAGCGGGGCAAGGGTGCGGATGATTATTCCGGCGGCGCAGATGCCGATGATTGGGGTTTCTGTTGCAAATAATTCCCGCAATGTTTCGCCGAAGTTGCTAAAGTTGATGTCTGTGTTGGAAGTGCGATCGATTAAACCGTAAATCTGGGAACCGGGGAAATGTGCGGAGATTTTTTGGGCGATCGGCAGGCTGTTTTGACCTAAGATAACTATGGCGGGAGAAATTCGATTCACTGTTGTAAATATGGCTGTGTTTGGATTGGTTTGATTATTTTAATTGGTTCTTACATTAATAAGACATATTTGATGAACCGCGAAGGAAGAAGAAGTGAAGCAAGTAGTTTTTATGTTTTATTAGGGGCACAGGCATCTTGCCTGTGATTTTCTGCAATTAGTCTATCATTAAAAGAAGCAAATATTTCGAGGTATGGCTGTGAAACGCATTGTTTTAATTGCAGGGTTTGAATCTTTTAATGCTGATTTGTACCGCAAAGCTGCCGAGTTGGCTGTTTCTGGGTGTCAGGGATTGGAAGTGCGGGTTTTTAGCGATCGCGCCCTCGCAGATGAACCCGATGCTGTAGCAGCCGCCCTCTCGAATGCTGATGTGTTTTTCGGGAGTTTGCTGTTTGATTACGATGCGGTAATGTGGCTGCGAGAAAGGGTGCAACATATCCCGATTCGTCTGGTTTTTGAGTCTGCTTTGGAATTGATGAGTCTTACTCAAATCGGCGCTTTTAAAATTGGCGACAAGCCGAAGGGAATGCCGAAACCGGTTAAGTTTATTCTGGATAAGTTCAGCAACGGACGAGAAGAAGATAAGCTGGCTGGTTATATCAGTTTTTTGAAGGTTGGGCCGAAGTTATTGAAATACGTGCCAGTGCAAAAAGTGCAAGATTTGCGCAACTGGCTGATTATTTACGGTTACTGGAATGCGGGCGGTGCGGATAATGTTGTGTCGATGTTTTGGATTATTTCCGAAAAGTATTTGGGGCTGAAGGTTGCAGAAATTCCGCCGCCTGTAGAAACTCCCAATATGGGTTTGCTGCATCCCAATTATAATGGTTATTTTGAATCGCCTCGGCAATATTTGGATTGGTATCTCGGTAATCAAAGTGCTAGGGGCGGGCAAGATACCCGTTCCACAAAAGAGGCTAGACATCTTGATAGAAAGGGTTATAACGGGCAAGATGCCCGTTCCACAAAATTTGAGACTAATTGGTCTGAAAATTTAGACCGGGTTTCTAACGGGCAAGATGCCCGTTCCACAGAATTTGGAACGAATTGGTTCCCAAATTCATATCCAGTAAAATCCCCTGTTGTGGGCATCTTGCTTTACCGCAAGCACGTTATCACCAAACAGCCTTATATTCCTCAATTAATCCGATATTTTGAAGATGCGGGAATTGTGCCTTTGCCGATTTTTATCAATGGCGTTGAAGGCCATGTTGCGGTGCGGGATTGGATGACGACTGCTGATGAAACTGCGCGGCGAAAACAAGGCAATATTGAAACTCTTTCGCTTTCTAAAGATGCTGTGGAAGTTGATGCGATTGTTTCTACTATTGGCTTTCCTTTGGTTGGCGGGCCCGCTGGTTCGATGGAGGGTGGAAGGCAGGTGGAAGTTGCTAAGCGGATTTTAACTGCTAAAAATGTACCTTATTTTGTGTCCGCACCTCTGCTGATTCAGGATATCCATTCTTGGACTCGTCAGGGGATTGGAGGTTTGCAAAGTGTGGTATTGTATGCTTTGCCGGAGTTGGATGGCGCGATCGATCCTGTTCCCCTGGGCGGTTTGGTGGGTGAGGATATTTATCTGGTGCCCGATCGCGCGAAACGCCTGACAAGTAGAATTAACAATTGGGTGAAATTAGGTCGAACTCCCCCATCTGAAAGGAAAATTGCGATTATTCTCTACGGATTTCCTCCCGGTTACGGTGCGGCAGGTACGGCGGCTTTATTAAATGTACCGAAATCGCTGCTAAATTTCCTGCACAAACTTCAAGCAGCAGGTTATACAGTTGGAGAAATTCCGGCTGACGGTGAGGAGTTAATTCGCAGGGTGAAAGAGGCGGATGAAGCTACTTGTGACGGGCAAGATGCCCTTATTAAACAAGAGACTGTTAATGTCAAAACTTTAGAAAAATGGCTTGGCTACCTGTTAACAAGTCGTATCGAAAAACAGTGGAAATCTTTAACTGGTACGGGCATTAAGACAGACGGGGACGATTTCCAAATCGGTGGCATTCAACTGGGGAATGTTTGGATCGGTTTGCAGCCGCCGCTGGGAATTTCGGGCGATCCGATGCGCTTAATGTTCGATCGCGATTTGACACCTCACCCTCAATACGCTGCTTTTTACAAGTGGCTGCAAAATGATTATCAAGCTGATGCTGTGGTTCACTTCGGAATGCACGGCACTGTGGAATGGTTGCCGGGATCTCCTCTGGGAAATACTGGCTATTCTTGGTCGGATATTCTGTTGGGAAGTTTGCCGAATCTTTATATCTACGCCGCCAACAATCCCTCGGAATCGATGTTAGCCAAACGGCGCGGTTACGGTGTTTTGATTTCTCACAACGTGCCGCCCTACGGTCGCGCTGGCTTGTACAAGGAATTAATGGCTTTGCGGGATTTGATTGCGGAATATCGGGAAGATACGGCTAAGAATTATGTGCTGAAAGAGGCGATTTGTAAGAAGATTTTAGATAGCGGTTTGGAGGCAGACTGTCCGTTTGAGGATGCTCAGAAATTGGGAATTGCTTTTAGTTTTGAGAATGTGGGAATGTTCAGTGCTGATGCTTTTAACCGCTATTTGGTGAAGCTGTACGAGTATTTGCAAGTGGTGGAATGTCGCTTGTTTTCTTCGGGTTTGCACGTTCTCGGGGAACCGCCTAATTCTGAGGAAATGCGGGCTTATCTTGAGGCTTATTTTGGGGATAGGTTATCACCGGAACAGGTGCAAGAACTGGTTTTTGAAGAAAATGAACCGCAGAGACGCAGAGGGCGCAGAGAAGAAGAGAAAGAGGGCTTTGATGGGGTTTTTGAAGAGGGTTTGTTGGTGCTGGATTTGTTGTTGCAAACGACGGATGAGTTGACTAATCTTTTGCGGGGTTTGAATGGGGAATATATTCTGCCAGCACCGGGTGGGGATTTGTTGCGGGATGGGGCTGGGGTGTTGCCAACTGGCAGGAATATTCACGCTTTAGACCCTTATCGGATGCCTTCTCCTGCTGCTTATGAAAGGGGCCGCGAAATTGCTCGGAAAATTATTGAGAAGCACCTTAAAGAACAGGGAAATTATCCTGAGACTGTGGCAGTGATGCTGTGGGGTTTGGATGCGATTAAAACGCGGGGCGAATCTATTGGAATTCTGCTGGAATTGGTGGGGGCTGAACCTCTTAAGGAGGGAACTGGACGCATTGTTCGCTATGAATTAAAACCGTTAGCTGATGTCGGTCATCCCCGGATTGATGTGTTGGGAAATCTTTCGGGTATTTTCCGAGATAGCTTTGTGAATATTATTGAATTGTTGGATGATTTGTTCGTGCGAGCGGCGGAGGCTGATGAACCGGAATCGGAGAATTTTATTCGCAAACACGCTTTAATTTTGCAGGCACAAGGTGTGCAGAATTATTCGGCAAGGTTGTTTTCTAATCCGGCTGGGGATTTTGGTTCTTTGGTTAATGATAGGGTTGTGGATGGCAGTTGGGAATCGGGGGATGAGTTGGGGAAAACTTGGGAAAGCCGCAATGTTTTTAGTTACGGGAGAAAGGATAAGGGGGAAGCGAGGCCGGAGGTTTTGACTCAGTTGTTGCAAGGGTGCGATCGCATAATTCAAGAAATTGATTCTGTTGAATACGGTTTGACTGATATTCAAGAGTATTATGCGAATACTGGCGGTTTGAAGAAAGCCGCAGAAAAGCAGCGCGGCAAAAAAGTCAATACCAGTTTTGTCGAAAGTTTTTCTAAGGATACAACTCCTCGCAATTTAGAAGATTTGCTGCGCTTGGAATATCGAACTAAGTTGCTCAATCCTAAGTGGGCTAACGCGATGGTCAATCAAGGTTCGGGCGGCGCTTATGAAATTTCGCAGCGGATGACGGCGTTAATTGGTTGGGGCGGAACGGCTGATTTTACTGATAGTTGGGTTTACGATCAGGCGGCTGATACTTATGCTTTCGATGAAGAGATGGCGAAGAAGTTGCGGGAGGCAAATCCTGAAGCTTTTCGCAATATTGTAGGGCGAATGTTGGAGGCTAACGGGCGTGGTTTTTGGCTGCCGGAGGCGGATAAGTTACAGCAGTTGCGAGAGTTGTACGAGTTAACTGATGAGAGGATTGAAGGGGTGACAGTGTAGTGTTTTTAATATAAATATTTAGGGTGGGCTAGAAGCCCAACCCACAATAGTTTCAAAATTTTTCAGGTGCAAGCATTGGGATTAATATTACCCACAGCCAGGACACGGCACTGCCGTGTCCCTACCGCGATTAATGGTAGGGACACGGCACTGCCGTGTCCTCTATGTCATGTCTGAATGCAACCGGGAACGATATTAGAGGCGCGACTATTAAATACCCCGATCGCCCTGCGGTTTTGCTACAGGAACTGACGGTTTCTTATTGGGAGAATTAAAAGCTCGATCGACCATATCTCCAAAGGGAACAAACTGCGGTGCCGACGATTGAGTTCCTGTTCTAAACGTTGTAACTGGCCCACCGCCGTCTTGGGCAAAATTAATCAATCTCGTTAAAGCATCACCGGGATTTTTAGCATTTCGCTTGTCTAGGGTGAACAGCAGATTTTGAGAATTGCAGCGCCCCCGCCCGTTCACGTAACAAACTACGGGCAAGTTATTAACAATTCCTGTTGTTAACTGCAAGTTGCTCAATCTTCCGCCATTCTGGGCAACAGCTTTGGTCAATCTATTGGAAACAATTTGACAGCGCTGCCAAGGTGTATATTCGCGGCCGAACTCGGTAGATTTCCAAAGAATCATCGGATCTGTCGTGACATTTCCCCGCCGCGCAATTGTCACAAAATTGCGACCGGAAGTAACGCACTGAAATGTTGTTTTAGTGTTATTCAAAGAGTGGCTGGCTGGAGCTGCTTGCACTTGGCTTGCAAAGGCGACAGTACCGGCGAAAACTAAAGCGGATGCTAATAAGGGTGCACTCAATTTCATAATAACTCCTGCCGCTAAGGCAGCTAAATTTATGTAGGAAGTCATAGTTGTAGGGACAGGGCAGTGTCCTGTGCCTGCCTATTCACATTCTGCAGGTTGGCTGTCGCACCCGGATATTTTTCAAATATTAATATTAGGTTATTGCACCTCATATCTGTAGGTACAGGGCACTGCCGTGTCCTTGCTTCAAAACTTGGGAACGCGGCTTTAGGGAGACGGCAGTCCCGTGTCCTTGTTTCAAAACTTCGCGGCCACGGCGGCACAAGTTTCCTAGATAGTCTTTTTAGCTACATTCTGCAAAGCCAGGAGAGTCAACAATGGTAAGTAAAACTACAAGGACAGCTCCGAAATTGGCTGGCAAATAACTTTTTATGAAACCTCGAATCATTGTTTGCGGGTTGGGCCACACGGGACACAAGATTTTTTGTTTGTTGAGACAGCAAGGAGCGATTGTGGTTGGTATTAGCGATCGCCCAATTCGCGGCGAAACTTCTGATGTGGTTGTCGGCAATTTGCAAGCAGCTTCTACCTTGTTGGCGGCGGGCATTCAAAACGCTCACACTTTAGTAATTGCAGCAGACGATGATGCTGTGAATTTGGCAATTTTGATGCAGGCGAGGATACTCAATCCTCAGATTCGCATCATCAACAGATTGTTCAATACTAGCTTGGGCGACCGAATTGACCACACTTTGCCCGATCACACTTCCATGAGCGTTTCATCATTGGCGGCTCCGGTTTTTGCCTTTGCGGCTCTCGGAAATCAGGCGATCGGACAGTTGCGTTTGTTCGATCGCACTTGGCCGATTCACGAAGAATATATCGATGAAACACATCCTTGGAAAAATCGCAAACTGAGCGATTTGTGGGAGGATCGATCGCGAATGTTGATTTATTATCTCCCGGCTGCTAACAAAACTGATTTAGTATCGGCGGTGCTTGCAGATCGGCAGTGTCAGCAGGGCGATCGGCTAATTGTTGCCACTCAGCCGACTATCCACAGCCCCCAAAAAACTTTAACTCAAAAACTGCTCAAAACATTAACTAGCCTGCGCCGATTTCAGCAGCACAGCCAAGCAGCAGTAATTGTTGTACTGACACTGCTGTCAATGATCGCCGTTGCTACTGCTACCTATATTTGTGTTGACGATAATATCTCAATTGTTGATTCTCTCTATTTTTCCGTAGGGATGATTACCGGAGCCGGAGGCCATGAAAAAGTAGCCGAACAAGCTCCCGAAAGCATTAAACTATTTACAATTGTCATGATGTTAGTTGGAGCCGGCATCGTCGGCATCTGCTACGCACTGCTCAACGATTATGTATTGGGAACTCGCTTTACCGAATATTGGGATGTGGCGCGAGTGCCGCAGCGCAATCATTACATTATCTGCGGACTCGGAGGAATGGGTATCCAAATTGCTAAAGAACTGTACACTAACGGTTACGATATTGTGGCGATCGAGCAAGATCCGAACAGCCGATTTCTGAGCACGGCTCGCTCAATGAAAATTCCGGTAATTCAGGGAAGTGCCAGTTTGGCCGCCACTCTGGAAGCTGCTAATGTTAAGGAAGCGGCAGCACTTTTAGCTGTTACTAGCAGCGATATGTCTAATGTCGAAATTGCCTTGAGCGCTAAAGGATTGGCGCCCAAACTATCAGTTATTGTCCGCAATCAAGACCCACATTTTGCTTTGATGGTGCAGCAAGTTTTTGAGTTTGAAGGAGTTTTGAACCCGACGGAATTGGCTGCCCCTGCTTTCGCAGCGGCGGCGATTGGAGGCAGAATTTTAGGGAACGGAGTGACGGCAGACAGTCTATGGGTTTGCTTGGGCACATTGATTACCCCAAAACATCCTTTCTGCGGTCACCGCATTCAAGATGCCGCTAAGTCTGCTGATTTTGTGCCTCTGTATGTGGAAACTAATTGTCAAACTATTCACGGCTGGGATTTACTGAATTTTTGTTTGAGTACGGGGGATGTTTTGTATTTGACGATGCCGGCGAATCGGTTGGAGCAACTGTGGAGAACGACCTCGGAATTAATTAAAACTTAATGGTTTGACGCGGGGATTTATCTGGCAGCTCGCTCAATTGCAACTACAAACCTGATAAAATGGGTTCTGTCTAGTAAATAAGACTTAGGACTAATCCTCAGAAATCCGGTTTCTTAGGGAAAGTTCTAGTATAAATAATCAACAGACTCTCAATTAGTTGCGATTTAGAATGAGAAAATTTTTAGGATTAGTTGTGTTTGGGATGATCGTGGCGATCGCCTCTGTAGCTGTCGCCGCTCAACCTTTGTTTCTCGCTTATCCTCCCGCCAACCACAAAACTACATCAGATCGCATCTTTTTAATCGGTACAGCGCCCGCACCGGGACAAGTGTTAGTAAATGGCAACCAAATTTCGCGCACCGCAGTCGGGCATTTCGCCCCGACTTTTCCGCTGCAACTGGGCGAAAATCTCTTTACCTTGCGTTACGAAAATCAGGAAGTCAAAATTAAGGTGACGCGCCAGTCGAATCAGCCGGAAGCCCCTGTAGGATTGGCTTTTGCTAAAGATTCCCTGACGCCGAAAGTCGATGTGGCGAGTTTGCCGGGGGAATATATTTGCTTTGGGGCGATCGCACCTGCGAATGCTCGAGTTGCGGTAAAATTGGCGGGCATTACTATTCCTTTAAAAGCGCGATCGCAAGTCGAACTACCCGACAACAAATCTGTACTGTTAGGTGAAAACTCCCCGATTAAAAAAGGCGGCAGCGAACAGTATCAAGGCTGCGGTAAAACCCCTGAGAACGCCCTCTCATCTAAGGGAGAAACAGTTGATTTAGGCGTGCCATCGTTTGAGCTAACAATGAACGATCGAACTATCAGCCAACAGGGTACTGGCAAGATTTCTATTCTTTCTCCGGCTGACTTAGAAATAGCCGAAGTAACAGCAGATCCTGGTGTCGCCAGAACCGGAGCGAGTACAGATTTTTCTCGGATGACACCGCTGCCGAAGGGAACGCGAGCAACAATTATCGGGCGCGAGGGAGAATGGCTCAGACTCGATTACGGTGCTTGGATTAAAGCCTCGGAAGTGCGAATTGTCCAGGATTCAGTGCCTCCGCGATCGATTATTCGCAGCGCCAGCTCGCGTCAAGTTTCCGGCTGGACAGAAGTCTTATTCCCCTTAGAAACACCAGTCCCAGTCACTGTGCAGGAAGGAGAAGGCACTTTTACTTTAACGCTATACAATACTACCGCTCAAACTGACATTATTCGCGTCTCTGATGACCCGGTAATTTCACGTTTGGTATGGCAACAAATCTCGCCGCTGCAAGTACAATACACTTTTAATCTCAAATCTGCCCAGCAGTGGGGCTATAAGCTGAGATACGACGGCACAACTTTAGTGCTGTCTTTAAAACACCCGCCCGCGAATACAAGCATGATGCCGAATTCGCAAGCAAAACCCTTATCGGGAATTAAGATTCTCATCGATCCGGGACACGGCGGGCCGGAGGATGGAGGTGCGGTGAGTCCAGTGGGAATTAGGGAAAAAACAGTAGCTTTAACAGTGTCGAAATTGGTGCAACAGGAATTGGTAAATCGGGGCGCGAATGTGCTCATGACGCGGGTAGAAGATGTCGATTTGGATTTGCCGCCGAGGGTGGAAATGATTCAAAAAGAAGAACCTGCGATCGCACTTTCGATTCACTACAATGCTTTGCCGGATAACGGCGACGCGATTAAGACTAAAGGTGTCGGTGCTTTCTGGTTTCACCCGCAAGCGCACAGTTTGGCAATGTTTTTGCACAATTATTTAGTTGCCAAGTTGAACCGTCCGAGCTATGGTGTATTCTGGAACAACTTAGCCATGACCCGTCCTGCCGTTGCTCCATCTGTTTTAATGGAATTGGGATTTATGATCAATCCCGAAGAGATTGAATGGATTGTGAATCCGACAGAACAGAAGAAATTAGCCGAGGCGATCGCCCAAGGTGTTACCGAATGGTTTGCCTCTGTCAAATAATAGTTAGTAGTAAGGACTGAAGTCATTCTCAAAAAGTTCATAGTCAGGACTTCAGTTCGGCCAATCCAAGGAAATGAAATAATGCTAATTTTTACTCAATCAAAAGCCTTTTTTATTGCAGCCGTCGTTGCAAGTTTTAGCTTCTCACTTTACAGCTTTCCTGTTTTCGGCAAGCAGCAAAGCCTTGCTCCGGCAAAAGCAGAAGCTTTAAAAAAGCAAACTCATTGCTCGTTTATTACAGGTGAAGGTGGCGCTGTTAACATTCGCAAAGGCCCAGGCAATAAGTACCCGGTTGTAGCTAAACTCAAAAGAGGAGACGGAGTTAGGGCTGTCAGCAGACAAGGTAATTGGGTGAAAATTGCGGCCAGATTTTCAGGAAATCCTCCTAATGAAACTTTTACAATCCTTGACGGTTGGGTGAACAATCAATTTATTAATGGTTGTTCCGAAGACCAATTTGACAGGTGGCGGCAATAGGGGATTTGGTTTGTAGTAAGGACTTCATTCCTGAGTTTAAATGATGACTAAAGTCCTCACTACAAACCCAACTGGTAGAGTTTTAAAATTGGTACAAAAAAGACGATCGCCCTGATTCATTGTTGCATTTTCAACCAACTAAACACCTGTTCGGCGGTGATATTCAGGGGAATCATTTCTGGCACAGGAACGACATCGCTACCTTCGCAGAATTGAGGTTGTTGGTTGGGCAAAAACGCTAAAATTGATCGATCGTCTGGATCGATTAGCCACCCCAACTGACAATTATGTTGAAGACAGTGAATAATTTTTGGCGTTGCTTAATCAGGGTATGAAAAAAATAAGTTGAAAATCCAGAAGCTTTGTGGATACTGGTTTCTATGACTGGCATATTTAGCCTTTCCTACCCTAAATCAGCAACGCCAGATTCTCTAAAATACTCTAATATCATATTTGCATCGTCACGAATTAGTTCTTCAGAGGATTGAGTTGCCTCTTTGATAATCATTATTGCTTCAGGAGTTTCGAGTTCTGCTAATGCCCAAAGAGACTTTCTTGGCACAATGAACCATATATCATATGACCAGCGGTAGGTCAATGCTTTAGATAATGCAGAGACTGCTCTTTCATCCCGCAATACCTCCAAAATTTCAATAATGGATTCGTGGAGACCATTATGGCTCTCATTATTGAGGAGTTGACAAAGTATAGGAGTGTAATCCTTTGATAGGTTACTCCAGGCTGCGATCATTGCAAATGAAGCACCAGGATAATCAGGATTTGAAACATATTTTTCAAACTCTTGAATCACTTCACTGATTGTAGGGGGCGATGCTTCAAATTCTTTATTCATTTCCTTCAAAATTCTTAATGATTCTTCGCCATTTGAAGCCTCTTTGAATAATTGCAGATATTTCTCAATCGTATCAGTTAACATTACTTTAGCCTCTCAATCTTAATTATGTTTTTGTTGAAAAAGGCGACTCCATCAGGGCTTTTACCGAGAAGAGTACTCACAAGGTCACCTCTTTCAAGTTTCAATTGAGGGGTTGTCGAGCTTTTTCCAAAAGAAGGACGGTCAGGAAATATTCCTGCGGCTGATGAGTGTGTTTCACCCATTTCAGTCAACCCATCGAATGTACCATCATTTACGCGTTGCTTAATCAGGGTTGGATAATTTCCCCCTCAATGTATCCGCTAGCAGGTTTAGTTTCTGCCAGTTTCAGAAATTCTTCCAGGGTGAAGCGCCCAGTTGCGATTGCCATAAATAAATTCCTCGATTCTACCTATCTTCAGGGTAATTTAAAAATTATTTATCTTGCCTGAAAATGGTGTTAGATAGCCTAATTTTGCGGAACAATCTGCTGTTTAAATTCAAACAAATTAGGATTTGTAGGGTCATAAAAAGCCCGCAACCAATGCACGTTTGGAGAACCAAAAGTTTCAACTCTCGTAAAATTTTTCATTCTCGGTAGTTGAGTCTCATCAGTAAAATAGGGTAAAGGTTTATCGATGCGGAAATAGTGAGTGTCGCCGTGGACGAATACAACCTGCCCTGGGAAATTGCCTGTTTCTATTTCCAGAGTTGCGATAAAATCGTTGTAGCCACTTCTTCTTTTGTCGGTCGGATCGAGTTCAAATCCCGGATTTGCCTGTGCAACTAACACAATTCCTTTGCTGTTGCTGCGTTTGGCTAAAGCAAAACATTCTTTGATCCAGGCTAAGTTAGCTGAATTGCGATCGGCATATTCTGCATCTGCTTCGGGAGTGCGGCCAAAATTGTTGTTGCTTCCCGGCATATTAATCGCAAAAAATACAATGCCATGATAAATCCAGCGAACATTTTCGCGGTATTTAGCAAACTGCGGGTTTTCGCTTTGACGGGTGAGACTTAAGGTGCGCTTTCCCAGACTTTGACTACCGTTGCTGAAGATTTCCCGCAGTTTAGCAAGTCTTTCTACTGGATCGTAACTGCCATTATTTGAACGGTGACAATCCGTCCATTCATTGTCACCATAAACAAGAATAAACGGTATCTCAAATTTGTCAAATAACTGCTTGCGGCTGACAAAAGTTGCATCATCGCAGACACTAGAACCGTTTTTAATGTCGCCGTCGTGGACGACAAACGCTGCGGGCGATCGATTGATATCTGCAATCAAACTCGGAAATTTTGCTTCCTGTTCCGCACTGTAGGGCAAATCGCCAATCAACGCAAATTCAAATGGTCTAGTGGCAGAAGTTTGAGCGTAAGTTAAAACACCAAAACTTGTAATTAATACAAAAACAATAAAGGCAATAATTAGATAGTTTTTTTTCATCTATTTAGCCGTAACTAATTTAGTTATGATACCATATAAGCCGAAAAATCACTCTCAAAAATCATGAATTTTAGTCGGTTGCTTTCGGTAATTGCCATGCTTTCGATCGCAGGCTGCAATATTCAAACGCCACAAACCAACACACAGCATACAGAAAGTCGATCGCCAATTGCAACCCCTGTTCCCGCCAAACCAAAGTCTGAGATCGAAGAAGCAAAACTAATTGCTGTCGGCGACATCATGATGCACAGTACCCAAACCCGATCGGGCTACGACGCAAAAAAGAAAACATACAATTTTGACACTTTCTTCGCACCAGTTAAAAGTATCCTATCAACAGGCGATTGGGTCATCGGAAATCTCGAAACACCTTTAGCGGGCGAAGATGCGGGCGGATATACCGGATATCCGCTATTTAACGCACCGGCTCAATTAGCGGATGCGGCTAAAAAAGCCGGATTTAATATCTTGACAACTGCAAACAATCATGCTTTAGACCGTGGAGAAAAAGGGGTAATTAGGACGATCGCCAATCTGAGCGATCGTAAAATTGCCTCAACAGGAACAGCCGAATCGAAAGCTGCGGACGATCGCACTTTAATCAGCACCAAAAACAACATTTCCCTAGCTATTCTCGCTTACACCTACGGCACAAACGGCATTCCCATACCCAAAGGCAAAGACTATTTAGTTTCCCTAATAGACGAAAAAAAGATAGTCAAAGACATTGCTAAAGCCCGAACCAAAGGAGCAGATATTATCGCAATTTCCCTGCATTTTGGGAATGAATATGAGCGACAGCCAAACGCGCAACAAAAACAATTAGTTCAAAACCTATTAAAAGCTGGTGCAGACATCATTCTCGGCAGCCATCCCCACGTCGTCCAACCTTACAAAATTTTTAACTTCCCCGGGAAAAATGGCAAAACCCGCAAAGCTGTAGCAATTTATTCAATGGGAAACTTCATTTCCGGTCAGAATAAAAATTATACAGACTTAGGCGTAATTTTGCAAGTAAATATTCGCAAAACCTTTCCCGAAAAAACTACAGAAATTACCAGCATCAAAACCATTCCGACTTGGGTACACCGCTATACTCAGAACAATAAAACGAACTATCGCGTTTTGCCATTAGAAACAACTGTCAGCCAGAAAAAAGATACACTGCTAGCAACTTCACAGTATCCTGTTTTAAAAACATACCTGCAAAAAATGAACAATCATCTTAACTCTTTGAATAGTCAAAAAAAATCAAAGTAATTTGGCATTGAGAATTGGGAATTGAGCATTAGTTATTGGAATTGGAGGCAGAGCCGAGCGATTTGTATTCGCAGGCAGTGCCCATTGCTAAGGTAACAGTTTAAGCTAGGGAAGCATTTGTCAATCAGCAATTATGCTCAGAATTTACTCAAGTTTTTGGTAGAAAACTTAGATTTGGGCGATCGAACAATCAGACCGAATCTTCAGCAAAAAAATTTACCCAAGCTTGGATATCCTTTCCAATTAGTGCGAAATGGGCAGCAAAGACCTGAGCAGCAGAATAGCGCATCAATTGATCCCTCCTAAGCTTTACAAGCAATCATGTATCCAACGGAAGAGGGTGTAGTGGAGTAGAGCGACTTTTATTTTTGTGATTATATTCTTCGCATACGCCAAGATAATCTGATGGTTGATATCTGCCGAATATCTCAGCGAAAATGTTAGGCAATTTTCGATAAGGAGAAACACCCAGATCTTTAAGCATGATGTCAATATATTGTTGAAAGCGAGTATTGACTGCACAGGATCGCGAAGGTTCAAATTGAATATTTGCGCGTTTCCACTGGCGGATACATTCAATACTTTTTTCCATATTTTCGCTGGAAGGTAACTCAAGTTCACCACGCAAGTAAGCACACAGCCATTGTGCGGCAATTTCGACAGCAGGCACGTGCATATATCCATGATTGAACCCGGCAAAGGCAATGCCAGGAATGCGAGGATGAAGCAAGTGGCGATATAACTGCACGCCATCGGGTTCGGTTTCCAAGATTTTTCGATATTTATCAGGCAAAAATGGAAAAATTGGCGCTTGCGAACCCAAAGATAGAATGACTAAATCGCATGGAATCTCGCAACCATTTTTCAACTTTACTGCTTCTGGCGAAAAACCAGATAATTCTGCACGGTGGGGCGAGATTTTTCCTTCTGCAATAAACGGATAGTAATCTTCAGGCGCAACCGCTGTGGCTGAACGTAAATCAGGCAATAGTTTGTGGTCTGGTTGTACAGCTTTGATGCGACTCTGGGCGGCTTGGTCTTTTCCAGAAACATTTCGCTGAACTTGAAAGCGGAAAATGGATGCAATCAAATCCCAAAAACCTGAAACAATGAAGCCAAGGCGATTGTGCAGGAAACGTTCAATGGCGGTTGGATGTGACCAACTTGTCATCATCACTGTTCCAAAACGGCTGAATAATGGGTAGGTAAAATGTACGCCCAAAATCCATTCTGGGATCAGCCAGCGCGGTGTACGAAATACATGATTTACTTGCGCGCCTTGTTTGGCTGCGAAAGTCGCCATGTCCAAAGCACTTTTTCCGAAGCCAACGATTACAACTCGTTGATTGTCGAATATATCAAGCGCGTGTACATCCCGTTCAGTGATGATTTTCCCGCCGAAATCTTCGATACCTGGGAATTCAGGTTGATACTTTCCTTCTGTATATTGCCCAACTGACATAACGACGTATCCAAATAATTCTTCGCGAACGCCATCCTGGTTTTTATATTTTAATAGCCAGCCATCTTCTGTTTCTTTGAGTTCGATAACTTCATGATTTAACCGCACATCCAGCTTTAAATGGTTGACCGCTTGTTCCAAATAATTCAGGATTTGTTCTCCGGTGGGATGTAAATCAGGCGTGAATGGCCAGGGAAAATCAGATAAATGATACTGTTCCCTGATATTTTGCAGGTGTACGTTTGGGTATGCAAGTGCCCATACTCCGCCCAGCTTTTCGGATTTCTCGAAAACAACTGCTTGGAAACCATTTTTCTTGAGAATATGGGCTGTCGTAATGCCTGATATTCCCGCGCCAATAATGGCAATTGGCATACCGTTTTTGTATTGCATATATTTGAGTCTCCTGATTGGGTAGGGTTATTAGAGTAATTCTCCTGACGCAGTGACAAAAAACCGGAAAGCCTTGCACTGAGAAGAGTTTAAATCGATCGCTCTCACACAGACAGAGGGGTTGTCACCCCGTCCAATCCGCGACCTTAACCCCAACTGCTGATAGTAGTCTAGGTATTTGTAGACTAAGGGGAGAGTAATTCTTGCCGTCTGGCTGCTACAAGCTCAGTTGAGGTGCGCTGGCACATTCCGATCGCCCCAAGGATGTAACTAATAACTCATAACTAATAGCTGCTTAATTAACCAAGCGATCGCTCGTTCAACATTATCAACCTGCTCAACATCGGGAATCTGCGGCCGCTGCACCATTACAACCGAAATTCCCAGTTCCCTAGCCGCAGCAATTTTAGCATAAGTAGCACCGCCCCCGCTGTTTTTACTAACAATTGTATCAATCTGATATTCTAACAGCAATTCTCGCTCGTCTTCTAATGTAAAAGGCCCCCTTGCTAATAACAATTTACCGTTAGGAACAGGAGTATTTAGTGCAGGAGGATCGATCGCCCGCATCAAAAACCAAATAGCATCCAAACCCGCAAACGCAGCCAATTCCTGCCTGCCAATGGTGAGAAACACCCGCTGAGACTGCCCTAATAAAGCCTTTGCAGCCTCCGAGTGGCTGGTAACTTCAATCCAGCGATCGTCCTCCACCATCTCCCAAGCTGGACGCACCAGCATCAAATAGGGCACATTGCATTCAGCAGCAGCAACAGCAGCATTGGCAGAAATCTGAGCCGCAAACGGATGAGTAGCATCAATTAACAAGTCGATCGGGCGATCGAGCAAAAACGCTGCCAGCCCAGCCGCCCCACCAAACCCCCCAATTCGCACCGTACCCGTTTTTGGGGTAAAAGGCTGCTGAGTGCGTCCTGCTAGCGAAGATACCACCTCTATTTCAGCGATTTGAGACACTCTTGCCGCCAGTTCAGCAGCATCCCCCGTCCCGCCCAAAATTAGCAACCGTTTTTTCACCAAATTATCCTTAGTTGCGACTACACAAACTGGCGGTTAAAACCGCAACTACACAACCAAAGTCCGCCTGCGCGGACTAAAGAAAATCCAGGGTTTTAGAACCTGCGGAGACAGGTTTTGTCTGTGTAGCTGCGACTTAAGTCGCCGAGACTTTTCAAACATCTTCTAACCAACGCCCGCAAATTCGGTTAATAATATGTTTAGTAAAGTTTAAACTACCAACAACGATGATTCGCTCACTTTTCACATTTTTTACAGTATTAATTGTAACCGGGTTAGTGTGGTTGGGAAATATCGCGCCCGTTGCCGCACAAGTACAACCAACAGATATCGCCGAACCCCAACAGGAATTGGGAGAACTCGTTCAAAAAGCTTTTCAAGCTACAAATGAAGGTCAATTTCCCGCCGCTGAAAGTTTTTGGACTCAAATTATTGACAAATTTCCCTCGCAAGCAGCCGCTTGGAGCAACCGAGGCAATTCTAGAGTCAGCCAAAACAAGCTGCAAGCAGCTATTTCCGACTACGAAAAAGCGATCGAACTAGCTCCCGATGCCCCCGATCCCTACCTAAACCGCGGCACGGCTTTAGAAGGTTTAGGACGCTGGGAAGAAGCGATCGCCGACTACAATCATGTACTAGAATTAGACCCCAAAGATCCAGCCGCCTACAACAACCGAGGCAACGCCGAAGCCGGTTTAGGAAAATGGGAACCAGCAATTGCCGACTACAGCAAAGCCTTTGAATTAGCCCCCGAATACGCCTTTGCCCGCGCCAACCACGCCCTCGCACTTTATCAAAACGGGCAAACCAAAGAAGCAATTCGCAACATGAAAAACATCGTCCGCAGATACCCCCAATTTGCCGACATGAGAGCCGCCCTCAGCGCCTGTCTTTGGGAAGCAGGACAGCGCGGCGAAGCAGAGAGCAATTGGGTAGCCGCAGTCGGCCTCGATCCCCGCTACAAAGACATCGATTGGGTTGCCAATAACCGCCGCTGGCCGCCAGTTGCAGTCAGCGCATTAGACAAGTTCTTGCACTTGAAATAATTTCCAAGGCAAAGTTGGCGGTTGTCATTGGTTATTGGTTATTGGTTATTTCGATAACTGACAACTAACAACTGACAACTGACAACTGACAACTGACAACTGACAACTAACAATTAACTAATTCTCGAATCCGCGCAGCCGTCAACTCTTCTACATTCCTGAAAACCGCTGCTGCACCAGCAGTTTTCAGCGCCGCAGTATAAGCCTCGCAGCGCTCAGAATCATCCAAAACATGAGGTGGCAAAATTCCAGTCCCCAGCCAAATCCGGTTTGGTTGCACTTCCAGCGCCTTCACAACCGTGTAAATATCGGCAACAGTATCTCCTGCGTAAATTACAGGCAAATTTTTTTCTAAACCGTGCAGGTTTTCCAACTGTTCAATTGCGGAGAAAAGTCCAGCCGGATCGGGTTTTCCCGGTGCATCTTCCATCGCCACCAACACGGGGGAATTTAAACTCAGTTTTCCTTCCAGAACATAAGCAGCTTCATCCCGCATCGCCCCGCTAAAAAAGCCCCAAACAATGCCCTCAACTGTTAAATTTTCCAGGTAAGCCGGACTTAACAGCAGCGGTTCGGCACAAATGTAACCAGTCCAATTTTTCTCATCAGCCCCGCGATAGCGATTTTGGAAGAAAGCCACTAATTCGTCATAGTTGAGAGCGAGTTGGTTTCTCGATCGCCCAATCCCCTCAAAATAACGGCAAACTAACTCGAAAGACGCCTGCCAGTCATTATTCCACACTCCCTCCGACTTCAGAGAGTCGATATCGAGAGAATTCGGGCGAAAAGCACCCGCCGTGAAATGTTCCACCGCATCCGCGATCGCCCGCCGGTAGGAACCGGACACATCCCGCACCACACCGTCAATGTCGAAGACTAAAATAACTTTGTTCACAACTTAACCATCCTTGTACCTAGGGCGGGTGAAAACCCAAATTTTATCGGTTTCAAGCCAATTTCCGGCACGAAACCCAGCCCCAGACAAAACTTTTAATCACTGATGACTCATTATTGAACAGAATGTGCTACGCTTAGCGATTGTAGAAATTTTTAACAAGTTCGATCGGAACCCTGGAGGTTTGCTTGTCCAAGTTCATCTTAAAAGTTCTCTGGCTAGAAGAGAATGTTGCCCTCGCCGTTGACCAAGTTGTCGGCAAAGGAACTAGCCCGCTGACATCCTACTTTTTCTGGCCTCGCAAAGATGCGTGGGAAGACCTCAAAAACGAACTCGAAGCCAAACACTGGATTGCTGATAACGATCGCGTCGAAATCCTCAACCAAGCCACAGAAGTAATTAACTACTGGCAAGAGGAAGGCAGACGGCGCCCTATGACTGAAGCTCAGTCAAGGTTCCCGCAAGTGACTTTTACCGGCAGCAACTAAGCCCAGCTTTAATTTGCTACCCATATAAATTGCCTGTTATGGCTGACGAGGGGAAGGAGAGAGGGGAGAAGGCGAGAGGATTTGACGCTTTTTCCACCTCGCCGTGAAACATACAATTTAAATGCGCTACAGCTTATCTTGATACTAACTCCGATTTTCAGAGCTACTCGGGTTTTGGGCTTGGTCGATTTGAGATTTGAGATTGGAAATTTATGCAAAATAAAGCTCTAAAATCGCCTTTTCTAAAATCTAAAAATACTCAGCAACGAAACCAAAGAAATCTAATATCGGCTTTTTTATACTTTTAAATTGTACAGTCAGCTCTCAACGGACTTCCCCCGAACCTCCAACCTCAAGCCTCAAAATCCATCGGTTAAATCCGTTAAATCTTGTACACGGCTTCCTTCTTCCTTCTTCCTTCTTCCTTCTTCCTTCTTCCTTCTTCGCGGAATTTATGGGCGCCGAAAGTACGATCGACCAAACCGAACAGCTACCGCTGGTAGTAAATCCCGACATTCTCCAGCAAGCTATCCTCTACAAAATTAATACTCGCATCATCGCTCGCGGAGAATTAGTTTTCCCCTGTGTACCGGGAATGGTAAGCCACTATCTCAAGGCGATAGAACAGCTATTTCGCACTCTCGACAGACCCCTGCCGGAAGAACGCAGAGACGAACTCAGCAAGCTTTTAGTCAACAAGTTAGAACAAGGCTACCGCACCTCCACAGCATCGATGCTGATCCTGCAATACGAATCAGTACAGCCACCGCAAACCGGTTTAGCCTGCAAAGTGATTGTTACTACCTCAACAATGGGAGAACAGTACAAAAGCTGGATAGACACCAGAGAACCTCCGCTTTTCGGCTCTCATCCAGACGCAAAATTGATGGCAACGGCTGCTAAATTGGGCACACCCGATCGAGTGCGGATTTTGGACGTGGGGGCTGGTACCGGCCGCAATACCTTGCCGCTGGCGAGATTGGGCTATTCTGTGGATGCGATCGAACTAACTCCTGCTTTTGCAGAACAATTGAAAGCGGCAGTAACAGCCGAAAACCTTCCCGTGACAGTGACTGAAGGCGATGTTCTCGACCCCTTAATGCGGATGAAACCGGCCCGCTATCAGCTTGCAGTTGCCGCCGAAGTCATTTCACATTTTCGAGACAGCGATCAAGTACGGCTTTTCCTCGCTAAAATGTGCGATTCCCTGTGTCCTGGGGGTCTGTTGCTGTTCAGCACGTTTTTAACAGTCGGCGACTACCAGCCTGATGCCCTGGTGCGACAAGTTGCCCAACTCTCTTGGTCTACTTTATTTACCCCCCAAGAACTCGCCACCGCAATGGAAGGGTTGCCCTTAGTCCAAATATCCGACGAATTGGTGTTTGAGTACGAACGCCACCACCTGCCGGAAGGAGCCTGGCCGCCGACACCCTGGTTTCCCACTTGGGCCACCGGTCGAGATGTCTTCCCGATGGCAAACGGACGCCCGCCAATGGAATTGCGCTGGATTTTGTGCCGCCGAAGTTAAAAAAATCAGTCATTTCTAGACGGACACAGCAATCACAACCTTTGAACGGCGGTAACAGTTGCATCAGCTCTTTTTTTTTCCAAGTCATAAAGCCGGCTCGCTGTCAAATGTTACGACGCCGTTACACAAAAATTTACAAAAATATATATTAAAATGTAAAGATAGCGAAATTCGATCGCCCCTGGGTGAGAAACCCCGTGTCTGATTAGATCCAACGCTTGCAAACCTTTTATTTCTTGCGAAAAATAGGGTTGCTAACGGCAATCGGGTTTGAATAAAAGTCGATCGCCCTCTCAATCGGTGCAACTAGAGTTAAGATGAGTCCAACAAACCTATTCCTCCAGATAGATGACGTTTTAAGGAATAGGATTAACCAATAGATTAGCTCGCTAGTTAGCGATGATCCTGAGAAACAAATATGCTTTTAACACGTCCACTACAAGCGTTTGGAGCAATCTTCGAGCACAAACCTTCAACAAATACATCATTGAGCGAACAAAAAAGCAGTAAAAATTCTTGGGAGGGGAATATTGATCCCGCTGTAAACGAACAAATTGACTGGTATATCCAAATGGAAATGCTAATGAGTAACGCTAAATCTTCCTGCACCGATGAAGAGATTACTGCTTGGCTGCGCGGATTGCTGACAATTGCTTGGGCAGACGGCAACTTTGACGAAGACGAGCAAGAAATGATTGCCAATCTAACTCAGGATGAACTACATCCGGTATCTTTTGAAGCAAGTTTTGAACCTATTGCCTCAGAGGAACTAGCTGCTGTTTTAGGGAAAAGCACAGCCAACGGCGAGAATTTTTTGAGGACAGCAGTAATGGTAGCCTTGGCAGACGGTACATACTCGCTCAGCGAAGACGAGGTAATTCACAACTTTTGCACAGCTTTGGGTCACAAGGTCGAGGCGATAGAAGCTCTCCGACAAACGATACAACAGAGCAAGTCCGATCCCCAGGGGCCCAGCAGCCAAATAGTCTTTGATGCGAATGTCGCCCCCGTCGCCGGAACACCGCTTTCATCTCGACTACCTCAACCTCACCAAAAAAATGTTCTGCAACCCGTCAAAGACTGGCTTGACGCCTGGGAAGTTCACGACCCCAGAGTCGCACACTTTGTCTGCAAAATGATTCCGCCGCAGTGTCCGTTTGAGCGAGATGTCGTGTTATTCGGACGCAAAATCGTGCACATTCCGGCGATGTGCAAGATTAACCCGCTTTACGAACAGTTGGTGGGGATGCGCTTTCGAGCTCTCTGCTATTTGGCAGATGAATGTAAGGAAGATGTATCGATATATTGTTAGTAGTCAGTGGTCAGTAGTCAGTAGTCATTAGTCATTAGTCATTCTTGTGAAATCTTGGATTAATGACTGTAACTATTAACCAATGATTACTAATTAGTCCAAGACGCAAAAACCTAGTTTTTCTACAAAAAAACATCGTTACAGCGATCCGCCCCAGTAGAAAAACCAGGTTTATTCAGTTTTTGTGGGTAAGTCCTGCTAATATTAAATCCGCTTTGATAATACCAATTCAAAAAAGTTTTGCTACAATCCTCAATCTTATACAAATTATTAAAAGTCGCAAACCCAAGAGCCGGACACGGCACTGCCGTTTCCCTACAGATGCTCGGGTAAAATCTCTCGGTATGCACTACTTTTCAGAATTGGTATAACTATATTTTTCCGGCGACTATAAGTCGCGACTACACTTGCTTGGAGTCAGCCTCTGCACACTCAAGGAAAAGAGGAATATTGTACTTGGATCTGGTATCATAGCTAATGACTAATGATTACTGACTACTGACTACTGACTATTGACTACTGACTAAATTATGCAATTTATCGATCGAGCAGATATTCAAGTCGCAGCCGGCAAAGGCGGCGACGGTATGGTAGCTTTTCGCAGAGAAAAGTATGTACCGGCGGGCGGGCCGAGCGGCGGCACGGGCGGGCGGGGCGGTTCTGTGTTTATGGTAGCGGTGGAAAGCCTGCAAACGCTGCTAGATTTTCAGTACAACCGAATTTTTAAAGCCGATGACGGGAAGCGCGGCGCGCCGAAGAATATGACGGGGGCTTCTGGGGACGATCGCACGATCGAAGTTCCCTGCGGTACAGTAGTTTACGACGCGGAAACTCAGGCAATCTTAGCAGATTTAGTGACGCCCGGACAGACTTTTTGCGTTGCCAAAGGTGGCAAAGGCGGTTTGGGAAACAAGTGTTTTCTGACCAATTCCAACCGCGCTCCCGATTATGCGATGCCGGGAAAAGAAGGAGAACACAAATTTTTGCGTTTGGAATTGAAGCTATTAGCTGAAGTGGGAATTCTGGGGATGCCGAATGCTGGCAAATCCACCTTAATTTCAGCTTTGTCTGCAGCTCGCCCCAAAATAGCAGATTATCCGTTTACAACTTTAGTCCCGAATTTAGGTGTAGTCAGAAAACCCACCGGCGACGGTACTGTTTTTGCTGATATCCCGGGATTAATTGAGGGGGCTCACGAAGGTGCGGGTTTGGGTTACGAGTTTTTGCGGCACATTGAGCGGACTCGGTTGTTGCTGCACTTGATTGATGTTACGGATGAAGATCCGATCGCCAATTACGTCACAATTCAGGAAGAATTAAAGGCTTACAGGCGTGGTTTAGCCGATAAACCGCAGATTTTGGCTTTTAATAAGGTAGATGCGATCGACCTTGAAAGCGAAGAAATCGGTAATTTAATCAGCAGACTTAAAGAAATGAGTGGTGCTCCTGTTTTGTTGATTTCCGCTGTGAGTCGAGTTGGTTTGGATGAATTGATGCAGCAAGTTTGGCAAAAACTCGACGAGATGAACGAAAAAGAGGTGGCGGAACAGTTAGCAGTCGCGAGTGTTTAATCGCTTTCCCGTTTCTGGAATTTCCGTGAATGGGTAGGTGTTTTTTTGAGGGGGTCAAATCTTTCGGCTGTATGGCTTGTGCGGCAAGGGTTTGAGCCTCTGTACCTTGAAAATTAGGTTCACGGAAACGCTGGAATTCTTGCTGAGTATGGCTTTCATGGTTGTTGAAGTTTCTGTCTCTTGACAGGGCGGTGGCTGAAATGATATTTTGTAGATCGTTCACGGAACAGTACCTTGAAAACTAAATACTGTAAGGCTTCTGACACGAGCGGCCGCAATTAACCTAATTCCCTATCAGGGATTGAAACGTTTGGGTTTGCTTTCGATGTAGACAATCACCCAGGCCGCAATTAACCTAATTCCCTATCAGGGATTGAAACTCAGGCACTGCCTGGGATTCTTGGGGCATTATAGCCGCAATTAACCTAATTCCCTATCAGGGATTGAAACTTAGCAGATTGCGATATGCGACCTAGTGCATCATCGCCGCAATTAACCTAATTCCCTATCAGGGATTGAAACAAAGGCCGTCGCCCTGCATGGCGATGAATCAAAAGCCGCAATTAACCTAATTCCCTATCAGGGATTGAAACGAAACGGAATCTGAGACGCCAAGCCAACAACCAAAGGTAGTTGAGAGGTTAGCCGCAATTAACCTAATTCCCTATCAGGGATTGAAACTTGACTAACATTAGTCTCTCTTCTGATGCCGAGGGCCGCAATTAACCTAATTCCCTATCAGGGATTGAAACAAACCTCAAGTTATACCAAAAGCAAAGCGAGAAGGACGAGCCGCAATTAACCTAATTCCCTATCAGGGATTGAAACGTTAACACAATTTCTTGTATGAAGAATAATCCTAGATACAGCCGCAATTAACCTAATTCCCTATCAGGGATTGAAACGGCATTCTCCTGGCAACATCTCTGCCAAAGCCGACGAGCCGCAATTAACCTAATTCCCTATCAGGGATTGAAACGCAGCAATCCGTTCTCGAACCAATTTAAGTTGGTTGCCGCAATTAACCTAATTCCCTATCAGGGATTGAAACGCCTGCCACACGTCTATGCACTTTTTGGAATCAAACACGCAAGCCGCAATTAACCTAATTCCCTATCAGGGATTGAAACGAGCAACTTTCGATCAAGTCGAAAGGAAGTACGAAAGCCGCTATAATCAAAAAAACTAAGCGGGCAGGGGACGGAACGCTGGGGCG
>NZ_SRRZ01000054.1 GCF_013179805.1 Microcoleus asticus IPMA8
TGCAGTTGTAAGTTATTCATTTTTTATTGTCACAATCAAGTATTGCATATAATTGTATCATAGTCTTGATAATGATTTAGGATTGCTATAGTGGTCTTGATTTTCTTGTTAACCATTTTCGGCGAAAATGAGGCAATAATTCTTTAAATACTTTTTCCAATAAAATTGCTGGAAAAGTTAAAAATCTCAGCGATAATGCTTGTTGACTAATTTCAGACGGCTCACACCATAAAAATCCTTCTCTATTTAATAATCTAGTTAATTCTGTTACTCCGGCTACATTTCGCCATAAAAGACTTAATATTGCTGCCATCATTAATGGTAGTGTCAGAATCCTATCTCTTAAATTTAGTTGGCGATAAAAACTTTTTTGGGCAGCCATTGCTGGAATTAATAAATCTTCCAGGTGATTAGCAATCGCTTCATTTTCTATTTGGGGACTATTTTTTTTCTTTGCATGGTCTCGGTTGATTCTTTTTTTGCGAATCATAACTGGTTCAACTATGGCTCAACTGCTTGCCCTATAGATGTTGCAGCCTATTTTACATTTTTTTGTGTACCCCCTTGACAATTTGCACTTTTTCTTAACTTGTCACAAATGAGCATATTCTGCTTCAAATTCATCCCGTGGGATGAATTTTGCCATCATTACCCAACGGTTATCTAAGGCTAATTTTCCTCATTGGGGGAATTAAAAGCTTTCTGGTGTGGTGTCGAGGCGGTCAACTTTTCGGTACACGAGCGTCAACGGTAGTGCAAGGGTTTTGAGCTATTTTACTAGCTTATCTTGCACTCGACTCTCGATCGCGCGATCGTCAAAGACAGAAGGTCTCGGCTTTTTGCACTTTAGTCAGCAAGCCCTAATTAGGTTCGCACTAATCCGTTGTCAAAATTGAACGGCAGGGTGATGGGTCAAATGGCAGTTCATTGCTGTAGGTTGATTGACCGATAAAGTATTGCACATACGGGTTTTCGCGGATTTGTTCGACTCTTGGACGATGGCTAATTCCCAGTTTTTATTTGATAATTAATGCCCCCAATGCCATCAGAAAGGATTTGGCTGCTGCGCCCATAACTGTCGGGAATTTTTCAGCATCTTCTGATTCAAACTCTGACCACGGGATTAGTTGGGCCATCATTACCCAACGGTTGAAGGGTGACAACTTCCCTCCGAAGGGGAGTTCAAATGGGGGACTTGGGGCAAGCTCAAATTTTCGGTACAAGCTCGCAGATGGTGATGCATGGGTTTTGACCTATTTTAGCTGTTTTTCTGGCACTACTCTACTTTTTTCGGTCAGACAAGCCATAGAGTGTATACTTTTCCAATTTATTCAGCAAGCCCTAATTATGCCGGATAAAATATTTGATTATTTGGAAAAACATATTACTTGCAATTTCCCAGAAAGAGGCGAATTCCAGTTAACATCGTGTTTGGATGAATTGCGACAGTTCTAGGAAATTGCTGCTTATGTTGTGCAAGGGCGGTGTTTTGACACGGGATTGCCGGAGGTTCGCCGGCAAACGCTAATTGATTTCGCCATATCTGGTGGGCCGATCGGTTAATCACCCTTAAATTTGAGCATGACACCTCACAACTATCAAAAATGCCCATCTAAGCCTAATTTGGTGGCGCCGCGCGCCCCGACAGCGGATTTGTATCGGCAATGTCCTCACAAAAGTCTAACCGTAGGGTGCTTATTGCCACTGGGCTGGGTGGTTATTGCCAGCCCGCTCTGGAGTGAAATCAACCTGTTTGCGTCATTGTAGCCGTTGGGTATTGGCAATAGATATTATTTATTGCGAGTAGTCTATCTTATGAAGAAGATCTATCGATCGCCCGCTCTGACATTTCCAGCGCTTGGGGGACTTCTTCACCACTCATGAGCGGGCTGGGTGTTTATGGCGCACCTTACCCCAGATGGCGGCTCAAAGGATTTGTTGGTCTTAGTCCTATATCTGTATTGTTCATATTTATAGTTGGTCGATCGTCCTTGACGCTACCCCTACCTGCCACTGCACCGATGCCTCATCAGCTACACCCCTAACTTTTCCGTTGTTAACTGCCCTAGAGTCACGTCAAATGTAACGAGATATTACAAGATGACGCTAAAGCAGCATAGAGGCTTGACAGCAAAGAATGAAGCGGCTAATCTGATATACATACCCGGGTAAGTCAATTCACTGTCATATGCAAGAAAAGCAAAAAGTTACATTGTATCTTCCACCTGAACTGCATCGCCAGCTCAAAATCAGAGCCGCAGTCGAAACTGAACCGATGTCATCAATTGCAGAAAGGGCAATTGTCTTCTACCTAGGAAACCCCGAACTGGTTGACGAAGTGGAAGCCTCCTACGGACAAACCCATCGGGTATACAACTGTCCAGAATGCACGAGTTCAGTAGTAATGCGAGATGGAGAACTGGCATCCGTAACAAGTCAGCCGAGCGTATTGGCTGAGCAGGATCTTCCAGTAAAGCAGGTGTCCGGCGTCAGCGCCAGCACGGCTAAACCGGGAGAGGAAGAATTGGTTCCCTGCTAAGAATGCCTTGCTTCCCCAAAAAGCTAGAACTGAAATTTTCAGTAACAGAGCCAAGGGCAGCATTGAGATTCAGCAAAGATAGCACCGTCTCTAGTGGGTCGAGGACTATGCAAGAAGAGATCAGTATTCTAATCCAAGCTCAATATCCTCTGATCTACCTCGTGACATCCGAGGAAGAGCGGTGTGAGCAAGCAATTTCGACAATAGCTCAAGCCAAACCACAGCGACGAGTATTTATCTGGACTGTAACTCACGGCATTGTGGAGTACGGTCAACCCCGCACCACCACCCAGCACAACACCGTCTCGCCAGAGGCAGCAATTGAATGGGTGATCAGGCAGCGAGAACCCAACAGTAACGCTAGCATCTACATTTTCAAAGATCTCCATCCTTTTATAGATTCTCCTCCGGTAACGAGGTGGTTGCGCGATGCGATCGCCAACTTCAAAGGAACGCAAAAGACAATTATACTGATGTCTCCTTTGCAGCAAATTCCGATCGAGCTAGAAAAGGAAGTAGTGGTATTAGACTTCGCGCTCCCAGACATGAAGGAACTCAACCAAGTATTGTCTGGTCAGTTGGAGCAAACGAAATCGCGACGCATTACCACAGAAGCGCGAGAAAAACTTTTAAAAGCAGCCTTGGGATTGACCAAGGACGAAGCTGAAAAAGTTTATCGCAAAGCCCAAGTTTCTACGGGGCGCCTAACAGAAGAAGAAGTAGACATCGTTCTGTCGGAGAAAAAGCAATTAATTCGGCGCAACGGCATTCTAGAGTTCATTGAAGAAGACGAAACCCTGGATGCAGTCGGGGGTTTAGAAGAGCTCAAAAGGTGGCTCAGGCAGCGTTCCAACGCCTTTACTGAAAGGGCCAGAGAATACGGTCTGCCTCAACCAAAAGGGATGTTAATTCTCGGCGTACCGGGATGCGGAAAATCGCTGATTGCCAAGACCACCTCCCGCCTCTGGGGACTGCCCCTGCTGAGGCTAGATATGGGTAGAGTCTACGACGGATCGATGGTGGGTCGATCGGAAGCCAACCTCCGCAACGCCCTGAAAACCGCAGAATCCATCTCTCCAGCCATCCTCTTCATCGACGAACTAGACAAAGCCTTTGCAGGAGGCACTGGTTCTGCCGACTCAGACGGAGGCACTTCCAGCCGGATTTTCGGTTCCTTCCTCACTTGGATGCAAGAAAAGACTTCCCCAGTCTTCGTAATGGCAACAGCCAACCGAATCGAGCGGTTGCCGGGAGAATTCTTGAGGAAAGGCCGGTTCGACGAACTCTTCTTTGTTGACCTGCCTACCAAAGAAGAACGCCAAGATATATTTAAGATTCACCTCTCAAAGCGGCGTCGGGAAATTACTCGCTTCGATTTAGAGCAACTTTCCAATGTTTCCGACGGCTTTTCAGGTGCAGAGATTGAGCAAGCGCTAGTAGCAGCCATGTACGAAGCCTTCGCTCAAGATCGAGAGTTTACGCAGCTAGACATCATCGCGGCCATTAAATCCACAATGCCACTGTCTAAAACAATGACCGAACAGGTCACCGCCCTGCGAGATTGGGCTAGACAGCGTGCACGGCCCGCTGCGTCTTCCGTCGCTGAATACCAGCGAATGGAATTCTAAAAGCTTTCTCCTGGTCCAAACAGGAGCAAAGGCTAGCAACAGCTAGCAGTTCGATTGAAGAGCCGCCCAGCGGCACCGTTAAATCCAGACCGTTGTTGTTTCTCTCTCAGTTTTATTAGGAGGAAATCCAATGTCTCACTTTAGCACTCTGCGTACCAAAATCACCGATGCCGAAATCCTGAAAGCTTCCCTGCGCGACTTGGGCATTTCAGTCAAGTCAGAAGCTGATGTTCGTGGCTATAATGGTCAGCGCGTTCGCTCCGACATCGTGGCGATTCTGGAAGGCGAATATGACCTGGGTTGGTCTCGCAATAGCGATGGTTCCTTTGACCTGATTGCTGACCTCTGGGGCGTCGCCAAAAAGCACAATCAAACTGAGTTAATCAACTCCATCAACCAGAAGTACGCAGTTAACAAGACCTTGGCAGCAGTCAAGCAGCGCGGTTTGCAAAACGCCAACGTCAAGCTGGTAGTGCAAAATTAATCGGTCTGCGCGTTCCCAAGCTCGCGGGTTAACCAAACGGGTTAACCCGTTTTTAGCTAGCTAGGAAGTAGAGTGGGGTTTTTGGGTCGCCACATACTTTTTTAGCACCCCCAAGCAGCAGCTCTCAACGTGAGAGCTGCTGCTTTAATGGTCGGCTACCTAATGCTTCGGGCAAGGGTCGATCGTTTGTTGATAAATTTCAAGTATTCGATCGACTTTCCGTTCCCAATCAAAATGCTCCAGGACCCGCTCCCGTCCCGCACAAGCCATACTCTGTCGCAATTCGGGTGAATGAGCGAGCTTCAGCATCGCATCTGCCAGTCCCTGGACAAAGCCTTCTTTAGAAGCTGGTTCTACTAAAATACCGCAAGTGGAATCCATATAATCCGCTGGGCCGCCCCAGTTCGTCGCAATGACCGGCAGTCCCACGGCCATTGCTTCCAAAACCACGGCTCCCCCCGGCTCTCGCAAACTCGGCATCACCATTGCATCAGCTTGTTGCAGTTTGATAGCGCACTGTTCCTGAGACAGCCAGCCACTAAATATGACGCTATCATCGATCGCCAAACGAGCTGTTTGAGCTTCTAGTTCCTCTCGCATCTTCCCATCACCGATGATTTCCAAAACTGCATTGGTTTGAGCAACAACGGGTGCAAAGGCTTCTAGCAGTAAGTCTACACCCTTCCAGTCTACCAGCCTCCCCAAGAACACAAAATGAACTTGCGGGTTGGGTTCCTTAGATACGGTAGATTCCGATCGCCACACCGAGAAATCTACACCGTTTTCCACAAGTTCAATAATTTTACCCTGCACCCCAGCCGGAAGTGCCTGCTTCGTGCGATCGTTTGCCACTAAGACCGTCTCCGCTTTGATTTTACCAGGAAAAAGACGATTGAAGAAATCGACGCACTGGTAACCGATCGCGATTAAAAGATCGATGATCGGATTTTGGCGCGATCGAAAAGCCAGAGGAAATTTAACCGACGTGTTCATCGGCCCGATAACTACCGGCACTCCCAATCCGAACATTAACGAAGGAACTGTTGCCGAGACTGGTGTCGGTTCGTGTACAACATCAATCTGGTGTTCGCTCACCAGCCGCCGGACAATGCGACGCTGTAGGACTTGGGTGTAGAGGTGACTGAGCAGCCCAAAAGTAAATTCATTCACTCTTGCAGGGAGAAATAGCCCGCAATTGTTAAGCAGCCGGTGCAGCCAAGTGTCGGGTACAAAGTGCATTCGATCGCGGGCTTCTGGAAACAGCGCTGTGAGTTCTGCCTGGGTACGGGCGTGGACTACTAACCAGATCTCTTTTTGGCGCGATCGAAGTATCCTGAAGTAGTTCAGCGGCAGCAATGCCTCGCCGCCGAATTGAGTTGAGGCATTTTGACCAACAATTACAATTCGCATAAGTGGTTTTGAACCCAACTGCATTCACAGACACTTTAAACTAAAAACCTGTTTTTTCGCCAATCATTGATTTAATTCTGCATAAACTGGATAGCTTAAAACCTGAGCTAAAAAGCCATTACTTTTGCCTTTAATTGCCAGCAGCTTTTCCACTAAGTAAAGTATTTATTTTGTTCGCTTTGAACTTTACAAATAATGTTTTTGTGTTCTTTTAACTTTGACAGGGCGTTTTATTTTTTTCCTGGGTAATAAGAGTTGCATCTACGAGTTTGCTAATTGCTTGGAAAAATTTGTAACATACTAAAGGTACAGATGCCGCCTCGGGGTTGCACTGCTCTATAATTAATAAAACTTTTAATTGTGGGTTGTTTATTCGTTGGAAGCCTTTGTTTATAAATCGATATTTGTAAGTTGAGTTTTGCAGAAATTACTCGATAGGCTGCGTTTTTTTTTGAGGTGCGGGCGTCGGCTGTAGAGGTTGGGGAGAATACCCGCCTCTACACCAACACCGGATTCGGGAGTACAGGGGAGTAGTTGCAGAAAAAAACAAGTTAAGTTGAGGATTGCTGACCTACTTAGTAGACTTAGCACTAATTCTAACTTGCTCAATTGATGGGTTTGATGTCTTGTATTCGATCAAGTTGCTGCGCTGTCCGAGCAAGCGGCGCTGGTGAAACTGAATCTGACCCTGCAACTGGGGAAATCTCCCGATCGCGCAAGATATAGCATAAAGCGCAGCATCCTTGGCTGGCAAATTCCGTTGCTGCTGCATCTGGCGGTAAATTCGGTAAGTAAGTACCGGGTAGCCGGCCAGCAACCACAGGCTCCACCCGTGGGTTAACCAGGCTGTACCCAATGCTAGCGCTGGCAAAACGAATCCCCAGAACCAGATGCGGAGCGTGTCTTTGACCCAGTGGCGTTCCGGGGTGTTGCCGTGCAGCCAGGAACCTTCGGCGTAGGCGTGACCGGCTCTTTGAGAGCGCTTCCACCACTGCTCAAAACGAGTCATTTGGGCGTCGTGCAGGGTCATTTCTGCATCTAAGCGCTCGATTTTCCAACCGTTTTGGCGCAGTCGCACGCAGAGTTCCGGTTCTTCGCCGGCAATGAGTGCGGGGTTGAAACCGCCGACTTGCTCGAATGCTTTGACTCGCATCATGGAGTCGCCTCCGCAAGCTTTGGCTTCGCCGACAGGCGTGTCCCACTCGATGTCGCACAGTCGGTTGTATGGTGTGGCGTTGGGAAATCTTTCGCGTCGGCGCCCGCACACTACGGCTACGTCGGGTTTGGCGGCGAGTTCTTCCTGGGCTTTATCGAGCCAGCCGTCAACTATTTCGCAGTCGCCGTCTACAAATTGGACAAATTCAATGTCGGGAGCTAATTGCAGCAAGCGGGCAAAGCCTTCATTTCTGGCGCGTGCTGCGGTAAAAGGTGTAGATAGGTCGAGTTCTACTGTATCCGCTCCGATCGATCCGGCTAATTCCAAGCTACCGTCTGTTGAGCCAGAATCGACATAAACCACCAGAGCTACTTGGACTCTCGCTGATTGCAAGCACGCTCGGAGGCGATCGCCTTCATTGCGTCCGATCGCCACCAATCCAACTTTGTGCAATTGAGACATAATCTATGCTATCTAATAATTTAAGTATTTTTGTCTGGAATTTTTTTCGTTGCAATCATCTTCGCCGGAATGCCAACGGCAGTTTGACCGGCAGGAATGTCTGATAAAACTACGGCGTTTGCTCCGATATTTACGTCGTCTCCCAGGTTTACTTTTCCGAGGATTTTTGCACCAGCGCCGACGTTAACCCGATCACCCAATTGAGGAGATTCTAGCGGCTTGTCCAAGTAGCGATTTCCCAGGGTTACGCCTTGGCGGATAATGCAGTCATCGCCGATCGTGCAATATCCGTGAATAATAATAGCGCCTTGGTGTTCGATCACCACGCGGCGACCTAGCTTTACAGTGTAAGGCAAATCTATGCCGTAGGTGTTGCGAACTTTTCGGTATAGCGATCGGTAAAGAATGCTCAAAGGAGCGCGAAGTAATTTCGGTTCAACTTGCATTCTCCAAGCACCAAAGCGCTGAACAGCTACGGCCCTAAATCCCGGCTTCGTCCAATCGCGACCGTGAGCGATCCAATCTTCTTGAATCTGTTCCCACAATCCTAGTGCAGGAGCTTCAACTTGATTTTCACTTATTAAGTCCGTCTGCGTTACCATAAGCTTTTCTCAACACTCTGTCTGGTGGTTTTAGCTGTTTCTTGCTCCCGACAATAATCGGCTGTTTTTGAGATTTTCAATGTCGGATGCACGAGTTTATTTTATGAGGAATACCAAGCTTTTTGCTCTCTCAGGGAATGATTTACTGGCCATATTTAACACGGTCGATCGAGCTGAGACTTGTTTGCAAAAATCCTTTAAAAAATTTTCGATTCTTCTATCGAACCTCCTTTGAAAAATACACTATTGAGCAAGAAATCCTGGAGGTAGTTTGGCGGGTCGTTGTCTGGCTTGTTTTGTACGGCGCGGCGCACCCGGAACGCAGCAAAACCCGAAGCCCAGCAGATATCAGTTAAGGCGGCGTAAAGAAAACCATAGTTTTTGATAAAGTACCGCCGCCGGGAATCAAACCAATACTGGGGCATTCGCTTGCGGGCGGCTTTGGTGTCGGTGACGCCCGAGCTTTGACCGACTAAGTGGACAACGCGACTTTCAGGTACATACCAGCAACTCCAGCCAGCTTTGTTTGCTTGCAGGCAAAAGTCCATTTCTTCGCAGTACATGAAATAAGCTTCATCGATCAAGCCAACCTGTTCAAATACTTCGCGGCGGACGATCATGCTGGCTCCAGCCACCCAATCAGTTTGGCAGATTTCTTGAGAAATCGGAGGGACGGCGACCCTGTTTTTCAATAACTTCGACACAGGGCCAAGACGCCAGCCGAAATCGAGTTCGGTCAAAATGTTGTGAAACCGAAAAGCTGACTCTTGGGGCGTGCCGTCGGGGTTCTCTAAGCGGCTGCCGGCGATTCCTGCTTCGGGATGAGTATCCATGAAATCGACGAGAGCTTTCAATGCGCCGGGGCGAACTACAGTGTCTGGGTTGAGCAGCAGGAAGTAAGGGGGGGGATTGGGCGATTGCAGTACGGGACGGATCAAGGCATTGTTGCCGAAGGCGAAGCCGCCGTTGCGGTCTAGGGGCACGAAGGATGCCCATTCGCTCCAGCCTTCTGCGGCGATGGCTGCGGCAATTTCTGCGACTGAGGTATCGCCTGAAGCGTTGTCGGCAATTGCAACGCGGGTATTTGGGAGCGATCTAATTTCGTCGACTAGAGAGTGCAAGCAGTCGATTGTCAGGCGGGGCGTCCTGTAATTAACAATGACTACGAGTAAGGAGTACGGCTGACTAGACGCACTTGCATTCGACATAAGGGCAATACTCTTTATGAACTTTTTTAGCTCAGCTTGTGGTTTTTGACAAGTCTAGGGCGATCGCTATTTTATCTCCGCCTCTACTTTAGCACCAGTCAAGGGACGTGCAGTAGATTTTGCAGTAGGGCATCAAAATTTTCGGCACGGACTGGAACACCCTGCCACCAACCGAACCCTCAACAAGATACAAAAACTCAAATTGAAAGTTGCACTCTCTAAAGTCACGAGCTAAATTCAAACTTTGGATGACTGCAACATCCTCAATAAAAGCTGCCACCGCGAACGGTGCATTTCTTGGTGCGTCATGCTGTGAGCCTGCTGGAGAGATGCCTTGCCCATACTTTGAAGCTGAGGCAAGTTTTGCCCCGACCATTCGATCGAATCTGCTAAGGCTACAGCGTCGTTAGAATTAACAATTACACCAGTTTTATGGTTGTGGATGCAGTCGCGCAGTCTGTCTGTGTTACTTGCGAGTATCGGTACGACTTGGGAATAAGCATCGTCGTAAACAATCCGGGGCGTTGCTGATTTAGGGTAGGAAAGGCTAAATATGCCAGTCATAGAAACCAGTATCCACAAAGCTTCTGGATTTTCAACTTATTTTTTTCATACCCTGATTAAGCAACGCCCAATCCGGGGCTGATCCTCTGAAAGACTGGGAACTACAATAGCGTGATATTCTTGCAGCAACCGAAATAATTCTTTGCCGTAAGCAATCGTTCCCAAAATTTGGATATTAACCGACTTTTGCAGTTAATTGCTAAGTCTTTTGCATTCGCTTAACAGTGTGCCATCGCCGAGTATATCGAGATTGACAGCAATGTTTTTCTTCTCCAAAATTTTTATTTCTTCTAACAGAACTAACACACTTTTACTGGACTCCACTCGACCAACCAATAGAAGTTTCTGTTTTTGGGTTGAGGGGGATAGCTTTTTGTGCCATATTTCCTCTACATCGGCTTCAGAAATGATATTTTCTTCATCTATCCAAGAAGCGTGGATGACGTGACCTCGTTCTTGTCGCTTTGTCAGTAAACTCTGCTGGTATTGCGATTGTCTGAAGATTGTCAGGTTAGCATTATTTACGCACCAGCGATTCACTATTTCTGATACGTAAGCGATGATTCTGTCTTTTATTTTTATGGTTGTGCCTGGTGCCAGACGCCACGGTGCGGACTCGACTACGAGTACGTAGAATTTTCCCTGAATCAGGGCTATTGGTGCCGCTAACCACCCCGTAGGAATGGGCCAGCCTGCTACGCAACTATGTACAATATCTGCTTTGCCGATCGCACCCCAAAGTTTAGCAACTGTAGCAGGCAGCGTCAATATTGCCTCCGGGTAGCTGTTTGGGGAGGGAAGGTCGATGAATTCAACGTTAGAAAACGATGGTTCGCGGGTGACGAGAATTGCATTTCCTGGGGATGTTTCTTGTTGGCATAAAGTTGCTAAGGTGAAGTTTTTAAGATACCTGAAGTGTTCCGTTATGTCTTTTTTTTTCCACAGCGGATCGAGATACCTGTCACCTTTTTCATCGCAGGTGGATCAGGCGTTAATGACCATCAAATAACGCTTGTTAATAGGTCCTATAAACTCTAAATTCTGTGTTTTTCCTAGTCTGAGTTGTTTGAATTAACTTGCATACGTGACATCCTATTTATTGATTAAACGCTAGTCTATAATGAACTATAAATTGTCTGGCTCCAAAATTTGTGCGATCGCTCGCGCTGTCTGCCGTTCATTTATGTGGTATTAACTAAATTTATCTAGATTTTTGTCGCATAATTTACCAATCTTAAAGTTTATATTGCCTGTAGGCTTGACTTGCAGCTCGGTGCAGCAGCGAATGCCGGTAAACTAACCCATTCATGTCGTCGGAATAGCCACCGCCAATAACGCAGGCAACGGGATAGCCGCCAGCCAAACACGCAGTCAAAACTTGCATTTCCCGGCGAAATAAGCCCGTATCCGTTAAAGCTAATTTTCCCAGTTTGTCGCAGTGATGAGGGTCTACTCCGGCATCGTACAAAACTAAATCTGGCTTGACATTTGAAAGCAAATCTGGTAAGAATTTATCCAATGTTTGTAAATATTCGTCGTCTTCCATACCAACAGGCAAAGGTACATCTAAATCGCCTTTTTGTTTAGTGCCGGGAAAATTGACTTCGCAGTGCATCGAGAAAGTAAAAACGCTGCTGTCATCTTGGAAAATTACAGCGGTTCCATCTCCTTGATGCACGTCTAAATCGACAATTAAAACTTTGCGAACTAAACCCAATTGTTGGAGGACGCGGGAGGCGATCGCCAAATCATTAAAAATACAAAAACCAGATCCAAAAGCAGGAAAGGCATGATGAGTTCCCCCCGCCGTATTGCAAGCCAAACCGCATTTTAAAGCGAGCTGGGCAGTTAGTACCGTTCCTGCAATCGCAGTGCAAGTGCGATTAGCAAGAGCCCGACTCCAAGGCAGACCAATTCGCCGCTGAGCTTTGTCATCGAGCGTCCCGTTGCAGTAAGCTTGAACGTAGGGGTGGTCGTGGACTAATTCAATCCATTCTTGAGGCGGAAGTTCGGGAGCGTGAAATTGCGATTTATCTGCTACCCCGTCCGCGAGCAGCATATGGTAAAGTATCCGAAACTTTGCCATCGGGAAGCGGTGATCCGGTGGCAGGGGTGCCACGTAATTTTCGTGGTAAATAATTGGTAAGTCCATTAAGATTATTGTAGAACGAATGAATCTCCAATGGAAAGCCTGCAATCTCAAATTTAAATGTTTAGGAGAACCTGTATTATATGCAACCATTAAAAACAGTCTGGCAGTCCGGCAGCACCGACCCCGAAAATGCTGACAATCTCGATAATATCAGTGAGTGGTGGGGAAACCTCAACGGCAAAGAAATTAGCTGGGTAGAGCGACTGATTCCGCAAATCGGCGGTCTCAGCGAAATTCACTGGCAACCCCAGCGTTTTGACGAAACATTTGTGATAGTCAATCCCCAAATTCGCGAAGAAACTCTCTATTGGTACAAAGCCGATTTTCCTGTCCAACGTAACAACAATGTTCAAAAACTCGAACTAGACAACCTGCAACAGCAATTGTACATCTATCCTCAGTTGGAATCCGAATTGGTAATTCGCATAGGATTTCCAGAAGTTAAATATCAAACACTTGAATTAAATAATCCAGAAATCGCCTTTAGGGAAGATAATATTCTACTGCTGTGGGAGGCCGATCAAGAACTGGAAATTAAAATCTTCCTCACCAATGAAAATATTGCAAAACTTAAGGAATTGCTTGCGTAGAAAAGACCTATAAAAGAATTTATACGGCAGGCTTTGCATGCGGGTTGATGGATCTATAGTCTTAGTTACCTATAAATATCTTAAGACTTATGGGCAGATGCGTCGAAACCGTTTTTTTTCACAGCAATACTTCGTTGCAGGTCGGGGCAAGAGTAAAAAACCCGGTTTCTTCGCCTCGGGGTGCGTCCAGGTGTGTATCTTTGCTAAAACTCTTTGAAGGTGGCAGAAAAATGTCAAGAAGCTTGCGTTATGCTCCTGGGAATTTTAATGCTAAAGTCAAGCAAAAAACTGTTGCGGGCGCATCAACGGGGTTTTATGCACAAAAATACTTCGCCGCAGCCCTTGAACAGAGTTAAAAAATCCGGTTTCTTTGGTCGGGAGTGCCTCAGTCATGACTTTTTTTCGGCATAGTTAATTCTTGCAGCGAATGATGAGGTTTATTTTTGCAATAAAAGATGACCAAAATGCGGCTAATTTGAGTTGCGAACTTAAGACAAGCAGGCAAAAAGTTGGACGTAGATAAAATGCGTTATTCGATGGGCTAATATCTAAAATTAATCCTATGTTTGCGAAAATTAACAAGGTTTTATGAATGATTGTCCCTGGAAGAGCATCACTAAATTTATTAAATCATTAATCTGCTGCTAACACTAAAAAAATCATAATGGCAAGACAAAAAATGTTGATAGAAAAACAAAATATTCACATTTTAATTATTGACGATGAGCCCAACAACCTCCGATTTATATCAAATATCTTGACGAAAGAAGGGTATAAAGTTCAGCGGGCGATTTCTGGACAAATGGCGGTAAAGGCTAAGTTTAGCGTTCTCCCAGACTTGATTTTGCTAGATATTGCCATGCCCAAAATGAACGGCTACGAAGTCTGCGAAAGACTGAAGGCTAACAAAGAGACTCGGGAAATTCCGGTAATTTTCTTGAGCATTTTTAATGAAACTTCTTACAAAGTCAAAGCTTTTGAAGTCGGCGGTGTTGACTACATTACTAAGCCTTTTGAAGTAGAAGAAATTTTAGTGCGGATCGAAAGTCAATTGACTATCCAACAGCTATCGAAACAATTAAAACAGCAAAATGCCCAACTGCAACGAGAGGTAGAATTTCGCAAGCATACAGAACAAGCACTCCGGGAAAGCAAAGCGCAGTTGCAAAAATTGGCTGTCAATATACCAGGGGTTATTTATCAATTTATAAAGAAGGCAGAGGGAAGTTTTAAATTTGAATATATCAGTTATGCTTGTCGGGAAATTTACGAATTAGAGAGTGAGGATATCTTAATAAATCCTGACTTGTGCTTCGATCAAAATCATCCAGACGACCGTCAATATCTGGAAGAAAAACTTGCCGCTAGTGCTCGAAGTTTAGAACCTTTTGCCTTTGAATGGCGGATTGTTACGCCGTCGGGTCAACTCAAATGGCTGCAATCTAATTCTCGACCCGAAATGCGCGATAATGGCGACATTGTTTGGTATGGCGTACTTTTTAATATCAGCGATCGCAAGCAAGCAGAAATAGAAATGGCAGGAGCTAAAGCAGCTTTAGAACGGCAAGTTCAGCGAGAATTGCTGATTGCAAAAATAACTAAAGAAATTCGCTCAAGTTTGCAGCCCGAAAAAATATTTCAAATAGCTGCAACTCAAATTGGTCTGGCATTCTGCGTCAATCGCTGTTTGATTCATACTTACGTTACTACCCCCCAAGTCGATATTCCTCTGGCGGCTGAGTATCTCGAACCCGCGTGCGAATCTATTTGGAACGTACCCATTCCAATTTGGGGCAATCCTCACGTCGTACAAATGATGATACAAGATGTGGCGATCGCCTCCAACAATGTTTATTTAGACCCTCTTTTGCAAGCTGTTCAACCACTTTGCCACAAGGTTGGGTTGAAATCAATGCTGGCAATTCGCACTTCCTATCAAGGCAGGGCAAACGGCGCTATCTGCTTGCACCAGTGCGATCGCTACCGGGAATGGACTTGCGATGAAATCGACTTGTTAGAAGCTGTGGCGGCTCAAGTAGGGATTGCGATCGCTCAAGCTAAACTGATCGATCGAGAAAAAAATCGGCTTTTGCAGCTCGATCGCCAAAATAAACTGCTGCAAGCAGAAATTCGCACCCGCATCTGCGCTGAGCAAGCTCTGCAAGAATCTGAAGCAGAATTGCGGGCTATTTTTGCCGCCATGACTGACACAGTTTTAGTGAGAAATGCAGAAGGGCGCTGCATCAAAATCGCCCCGACCGGAACGGCGAATTTGGTGAAACCTCCAAACGAAATGATTAACAGAACTGCTCACGAAGTCTTGCCGGAACCTGTGGCAGATTTGGTATTAAATGCCATCCAACAAGTTCTGAAAACGAAGCAAAGTATCAATGTTGAATATAGCTTTACAGTCGGAAATCGCGAAGTTTGCCTCGACGCTAAAATTTCTCCGCTTTCTCCAGAATCAGTGATTATCGTAGCGCGAGATATTAGCGACCGCAAACAAACAGAATCTGCACTCCGAGAAAGCCAGCACTTCATTCAGGCGATCGCCGATTCCAATCCCAACCTATTGTACGTTTACGATTTAATTGAACGGCGCAATGTCTACAGCAACCGACAAATTGCGGCGATACTAGGGTACAGCGCCCAAGAAATACAAGACATGGGTACAGCAATGATGTCAACACTGCTCAACCCGGACGATTTGCCAAAGTATTTTCAAAGCGTCCAAAAACTGGAGCGAGCCAAAGACGGCGATGTCATTGAATGTCAATACCGGATGAGGCACAAAAACGGTGAATGGCGCTGGATGCACAGTTGGGATACAGTATTTCTCAGAACAAGTGATGGTAAACCCAAACAAGTTCTCGGCACCGCTAATGACATCACAGACCGCAAATTAGCCGAAGAGAAACTGCTAGCATCGCAGCAAAGAATCTCATTTTTATTGCAGCAAACGCCGATCGCAGTTATCGAGTTAAACCTCAATTTAGAAATTATCACTTGGAATCCCGCGGCCGTTGCTATTTTTGGCTACAGCGAGCAAGAAGCGAAAGGGAGAGTCGCCTCCGATTTGATCGTACCTGAAAGCTACCACCAGCAAGTATCTGAGATTTTCAATCACGGCTTGAACGCCAAATCCAGCGGCACTTCCGAAAATCTGACCAAAGACGGCAGAATTATCATCTGCGAGTGGTACAATACTCAGCTAATTGACGATAACGGTACAGCGATCGGCATTGCTTTAATGGCTGTAGATATTACCGAACGCAAGCAAGCAGAAACCGAACTGCAAGAAAGTGCTTTACGACAAAGAGCGATCGCCCGCATCATTGAAAGAATGCGGCAGACTTTAGATATCCGAGACATTTTTTACGCCACAACCCGAGAATTGCGCGAAACCATGAAGTGCGATCGAGTCGCAATTTACCGTTTCAATCCAGACTGGAGCGGCGAATTTGTAGCCGAATCCCTTGACCGCAAGTGGGTTTCTTTCATCCAAGCACAGGAATTCGATTCTAGCCTTACTGAATGCGTTTTAGACAACGAACTTTGCGTAGTCAAAAAATTAGATAGAACTTTACAAGAAGTCCACGATACCTATTTGCAAGAAACCAAAGGCGGAGTCTACAGCCGAGGTAGAACTTACCTTTGTGTCCCAGATATTTACAAGCAAGGCTTCGATAATTGTTACATCAAATTGCTAGAAAAATTTCAAGCTCAATCCTACGTTATTGTGCCGATTTTCTGCGGCAAAAAGCTCTGGGGATTACTAGCCTCTTATCAAAATTCAGCTCCCCGCCAGTGGACCGAGGCGGAAATCAACGTTGCAGTTGATGTAGGCACTCAGCTAGGAGTTGCATTACAGCAAGCGGAATTGCTTGCCCGGACTCAAAGGCAGTCAATGGAACTGATTAAATCCAAAGAAAACGCCGAAGTTGCCAACCGTGCCAAAAGCCAATTTCTCGCTTCCATGAGCCACGAACTCCGCACGCCTCTCAACGCCATTCTCGGTTTTTCCCAAGTCATGGCTCGCAACAGTTCTATCACGGAAGAACAAAAAGAATACATAGAAATTATCAACCGCAGCGGCGAACATTTGCTGGAACTTATCAATGATGTTTTGTCAATGTCTCAAATAGAAGCAGGTCAAATTACAATTAATGAAAATCGCTTCAATCTCTACAGGCTTCTCAACAGTATAAAAGAAATGCTGCAACTAAAAGCCCACTCAAAAGGTTTGCACCTCATATTTGAAAATATCGGCGATTTGCCGCAGTACATTCAAACAGACGAAGCTAAATTGCGACAAGTTTTAATTAACCTGCTCGGCAATGCGATTAAATTTACTCAGCACGGAACAGTTACTTTGCGCGTCAGCAGCCAAGCTGAAAATAACGCCACCGAAGAAAACAAATCCCAATTGTATTTTGAAATTGCCGACACGGGTCCCGGCATTTCTCCCTCGGAAATATCCACATTATTTAAGCCATTCGTACAAACCGAAACTGGTCGAAAATCAATGCAGGGAACTGGTCTCGGATTGCCGATCAGCCAACAGTTTGTCCGGATTATGGGAGGTGATATTGCTGTTGAAAGTCAACTCGACCAAGGCACAACTTTCAGCTTTAATATCTCGGTTAACTTAGTAACAGAAAGCGATCGACAAGAAAAATTGGCCGTCAAACAAGTTATTGCTTTAGAAGCCGGACAACAAACTTATCGGATATTAATAGTTGAAGATGTAGCGGAAAATCGCCAACTGCTGCTTAAGCTCCTCGTACCGCTGGGGTTTGAAGTCCGCGAAGCAACTAACGGTCAAGAAGGAATTGCTTTGCAGTTAACTTGGAAGCCGCACCTGATATTAATGGATATGCTGATGCCAGTAATGGATGGGTACGAAGCGACAAGACAGATCAAGCAAACTCTAGAAGGTAGACAAACAATAATTATTGCCCTGACTGCCAGTGCTTTTGACGAGCAGCGGCAGATGATTTTGTCTGCTGGTTGTAACGATTTGATCTGTAAACCGTTTCGGGAAGAGGTACTCTTTGAAAAGATAGCGCATCACCTGAACCTGCGTTATATTTATGAGGAAGAAAACTCCTCTACTTCTTTTTCATCAGGGACGCTACTTAAAAGTTTGACCGCTGAGGATTTGAGTGTAATGCCCACAGACTGGGTTGTCGAGTTGCACCGAGCAGCACTTTGCGTTGACGACAACCGCATCCTCGAACTCATCGAGCAAATTCCCGAAACTGAGGCAAATCTCGCTAACACTTTAACAGATTTAGTCGATAATTTTCGGATAGATATCATTATCGATTTAACTCAATTATATTATGATGAATGATTATCCATTGCCAGCGACTCCTAAAGACATTTTGATCGTTGACGATATGCCGGACAACTTGCGACTTTTATCCACTATGCTGACATCTTACGGGTATCATGTCAGGAAAGCTATTAACGGACAACTGGCTCTGCAAGGGGCGCAAATATCCCCTCCCGATCTAATTTTACTAGATATAAATATGCCCAAAATGAACGGGTATGAAGTTTGTGAGCAGTTAAAGTTAAACGAAAAAACTAAAGATATTCCGGTAATTTTTATTAGTGCGCTAAATGACGTGCTGGAAAAAGTTAAAGCTTTTCAAGTAGGAGGAATAGATTATATTACTAAGCCGTTTCAAGTAGAAGAAGTCTTGGCCCGCGTCGAAAACCAACTTTCCCTTCGTTCGCTGCAATCGAAACTGCAACAGCAAGCTAGAGAACTGCACGATCGCAATTCTAGATTGCATGAAGAAATCGCAGAACGGCAGCGGGCTGAAGAATCAATCAGGTTTTTGCTGGAAACTACGCGGGCGATCGGCGAAGCTGTAGACTTTCACTCAGCTTTAGAAGTAATTCTGCACCAAGTTGGCGAAACCATCGGATGGGATGTAGGAGAAGCTTGGATTCCCGATGCAGAAGGAACTTTTCTGCAATCTGCCCGGGGCTGGTATGCGAGCAGCGCCAGCTTGGAATCGTTCCGCAGCAAAAGCGAACAACTGACATTTCCTATGAATGTAGGGCTGCCGGGACGAGTTTGGGCATCCAAAAAACCCGAATGGGTAGAAGATGTTTCCAGGGGCTACCCGGATTTTTGCCGAAGTCAAATAGCACTAGAACTCGGATTCAAAGCGGGTTTTGGCGTACCGATTTTGATAGGCGATGAAGTATTGGCAGTGCTCGTTTTTTTTAAAGTTTCGTCTTCTCGCAAAGACGCGCAATTTATAGACATTTTTAATGCGGTCGGCACTCAATTAGGTTCTTTAATTCAGCGCAAACAAGCAGAAGAATTGCTGCGCATTACTCAAGAAAAATATCACAGCATTGTAGAAAATGCGATGGAAGGAATTTTTCAAAGTACACCTTCAGGACGCTATCTCAGCGCTAATCCAGCTTTGGCAAAATTGTACGGTTACGACTCGCCAGAAGAACTGATGTCCGAGATTAAAAATATTGCTCAGCAACTGTACGTTGACCCGGAACGCCGCCTCGAATTCGTGGCTGCTATGGATGCTGAAAATGCCGTTTTGGGGTTTGAATCTATGGTATGCCGCAAAGACGGGAGCTGGATTTGGGTGTCAGAAAATGTCCGGGCTGTTCGGGATTCAAAAGGTGAGATTATCTACTATGAGGGTACTGTTTCTGACATTACAGAGCGGAAATTAGCGCAAGAAGAGCTGAAAATTCAACAGGAACAAAGCGAGAAGTTGCTGTTAAATATTTTACCCAAACCAATAGCAGAACGCTTGAAGGCTGAGCAAACTACAATTGCTGACAGTTTTGCCGAAGTAAGTGTTTTATTTGCGGATATTGTGGGCTTTACTGAACTGTCGGCGAGAATGTCTCCCACGGAGTTGGTAAAGCGATTGAACGTAATTTTTTCCCATTTCGACCAGTTAGCTGAAAAGTACGGTGTGGAGAAAATTAAAACTATTGGCGATGCTTACATGGTAGTCGGGGGATTGCCTACGCCGAGACATGACCACGCCGAGGCGATCGCCCAAATGGCCCTGGGAATGCAGGCACAAATAGCAAAGTTGTCCGCCGAGACAGGGGAAAAACTGGCAATTCGCGTCGGCATCAATTCCGGGCCGGTAGTTGCGGGAGTAATTGGTGTGAGCAAGTTCACCTATGATTTGTGGGGAGATACGGTGAATGTGGCGGCGAGGATGGAAGCTACGGGTTTTGCAGGCAGGATTCAAGTTACTGATGTTACTTATAAGCTTTTGAAAGATAAGTATTTGTTTGAGAGGCGAGGCGTGATTCCGGTAAAAGGTAAGGGGGATATGATGACTTATTGGTTGCTACAAAACAAGTAAAAATGGGAATTGGGAATGGGGCATCGGGCATCGGGCATCGGGCATTGGGCATCGGGCATTGGGAATAATGTTCTTGTGGGGCATTGCTTCTAGCCCGCTCCTAAAGAGATGGTGCTGCTATGATGAAAGTAGTTAACGAAACTTTACATAATAGCCGTGACTGCACAACAATTAGTATCTGCAACGAGTTTTGAAAAGCTAATTTGGACTTGGAAAGGTCACAAAATCCAATATACCGTCCAAGGAACCGGTCGCCCTCTGATCTTGATTCACGGATTTGGGGCTTCGATCGGACATTGGCGACAAAATATTCCCGTACTCGCGGCCGGCGGCTATCGCGTATTTGCTCTGGACTTGCTGGGATTCGGTGCTTCCGCCAAACCAGCCCTAGATTACACTCTGGAATTGTGGGAAGAATTGCTGACAGATTTCTCGGCGGATCTGGTACAGGAACCGGCTGTATTTGTCGGGAATTCGATCGGCGCTTTGCTGAGTTTGATGGTAGTCGCCAACCATCCAGAAATATCAGCAGGCGGTGTCTTAATCAACTGTGCCGGCGGGCTCAACCACCGGCCGGACGAACTGAATTTCCCGCTGCGAGTAGTGATGGGGACTTTTACTAAATTAGTTCGATCGCCCCTGATCGGCCCGTTTGTTTTCAACAACATCCGCCAAAAACACCGCATCCGCAACACCCTGCGCCAAGTCTACAGAAACCCCGAAGCCATCACCGACGAACTCGTAGAACTCCTGCACGCCCCCTCCTGCGAGCCGGGAGCTCAACAGGTGTTTGCCTCGATTCTCACGGCCCCAGCAGGCCCTCAACCGTCAGAATTGCTGCCCAAAGTCGATCGTCCGTTATTGGTACTTTGGGGCGCAGACGACCCCTGGACGCCGATCGCCGGCAGCCAGATTTATCAACAATTGGCCGCCAACGGTAAACCAGTGAAATTTGTGTCAATTCCCAACACTGGCCACTGTCCCCACGACGAGCGGCCGAGTGAAGTCAACGCTCTGATTTTGGACTGGCTGCTGGAAGTCAAGTAAAATTTTTCTGCTCAAGGCAACCTTTGAGCGATCGAGTCAAACCCTTGCAGTGCAAAAGTTTTGCCTCACTCCACCGCACCGGCACCCCGGCAGCAGCCGACTCAAAAAACTATTTTTGTAAAAAGTATTGACACCATTTACTGAGTCGGCTATAGTGATGGACGTGTGAGGAGCGAACCAGAAGAAGCACCGAGACGAAACACGGCCAGTCGTCGGTGCTTTTTCTGTTAAAAAGCATTTTTAAGAGTTTTAAATTATCTATAATTCACATCCCCCATATCTGTAAGCCCGCCCCGCCTTCTTCATTTCTTCCTTCGCGTTCTTCGCGTCTTCGCGGTTCGTTAAATTAATCTTCAGATGCTGCAAAAAAAGTAATTGACTGGACTTGAACTCAAAAAATCCGAAAGTGTAGATTTTTTTTTCTAATCAAAACTTGATTGCATAGAACTCAAAACTACACAGTTATATAATAACTTAAATATTGTCCCTGAGTTGGGGCGGGTCGATCTAGATTTTTTCCAGATGTTGGCAAACCGGCCCCTGCGGTATTTGTGCTAGAAAGATCAACGATCGCTCAAAACAAATTGTTCGATCGCAGCCGCCACCCCATCTTCCTCAACATCCGGCGCCACCCAATCAGCAGCAGCCTTCACACCATCAGGAGCATTGCCCATCGCCACGCCCACACCCGCGTAGGCAATCATTTCTACATCATTAAAATTGTCGCCGATCGCCATCACATTCGCCGCCTGCAAACCCAAAAGTTCCTCCGCTAAATACTGCACCGCATCTCCCTTATTCGCCAAAGGATGCGTAGCTTCAAAAAAAGTAGCAACGGATCGAGTCAAATAAAGCTCCGCAGGCGTGTAGCGCTGCCGCATACTGCTGAGCAACCCGTCGAGTACCCCCGGATTCTCGCACAAAGCCAAAACTTTCGTCGGTTCCCCCGGAAGATCTCGCCGCAAATCTTTAATTACCATTGGTTCAATGCCCGATCTTTCGGCATAAATTCGGGTAGCTGCGGTAATTTCCGGCACGTAAAGTTGGTCGTCAATGTAGAAATGGATCGAAAGCAGCGGTCGCAAATGCGCTTCTTCAAAATGGTCTAATAGTTGCAGAGCAGTTTGTTTCGACAGCGGCAAGTGCCGCAGCCGTTTTTGAGTAGCGTGATCTTGAATCCACGCGCCCTGGTAGCAAATCAGCGGCAATGTTGAGCCGATGTCGCGGTGAAAACGCAAAGCTGATCGGTACATCCTGCCCGTAGCGACGGCCACTTTCACTCCCCGCGACTCCGCAGCCAAAATTGCCTGCTTGACTGGTTCTCGGATGGTATTTGACAAACCTGCGATCGTGCCGTCTATATCCACTACCAGCAATTGAATGTCTGCGGTGCCAAAAGCGCGATCGGTCGCATTAGCTGGATTTGAGGCAGTTATATTCTGCATGATTTTTTTAGATTTTAGCTGTTGATTTGCAAGCACCCATTTATTTTGGCACTGGCGGGATAGCAAAGTGCGACTTCTGATTTTTTGAAGACTAAAATATAGATAAGTAAATAAGCGACAAAAAAAGTATCGAGGAGAACTCTTTAGGGATGGTTTTAGCTCAGCTATATAATAGTAGCCAGTTTACTGCCGTAAAAACCGCACTCGATCGCGATGTGTATTTCCACTTACTTAATAATACTTGTGGCAAAAAAGAATGCAACTGTACGTCTGATCCAAAACCTTATGTCATCAATCATTCCCAATCTAACATTTAAAATTGTATAACCGCATCTTTGAAATTACCCCCAAATATCATGATTTCTATCCCTGGATACCGCATTGATGAAGAACTTTATACAAACCCTCACACAGTTATTTATCGAGGGATGCAGCTTGAAGAACAAAAACCCGTTATCCTCAAAACTCTCACGCCGACATACCCTACCCCAGCGCAAATATCCCAACTGCTGCACGAATCAGAAATTCTTAAAAATTTGAGTTTGCCCGGAATAGTCAAGCTTTACAAAATAGAAACATACAATCACTTTCCTGTTTTAGTTTTAGAAGATTTTGGTGGTATTTCCCTCAAAGACTTTCTCAGCAACAACCAGCTAGAGTTACAACAATTTCTGCATATTGGCATCAAACTAGCAGAAACTATTGGGCAACTCCACGAACACCACATCATTCATAAGGATATTAAACCCAGCAATATTATTGTCAATATCGAGACAGGAGATGTCAAGATTGCTGATTTTGCGATCGCCTCGCTGCTACCAGGCGAAAATCAAGCCCTCAGCCATCCCAATTTACTCGAAGGAACCCTCGCCTATATGTCTCCCGAACAAACGGGACGCATGAATCGGGCGATCGACTACCGCACCGATTTTTATTCTTTAGGCGTCACTTTTTATGAAATGCTCTGTGGCGAATTGCCTTTTAATGCGATCGATCCAATGGAGTTAGTACACTGCCATATTGCGAAAAACCCAGTTTCTCCTTGTAAAAATAGAAAGCATAAAATAGAAGGTAGAATCAATCAAGCAGAAACCGAGGAGATTCCTCAAGTCGTTTCCGATCTCGTGATGAAACTACTAGCAAAAACCGCCGAAGATAGGTATCAAAGTGCTTTCGGACTGGGGTGCGACTTAGAGAAGTGTCTCGAACAACTCCAAACAACGGGCGAAATTTCTCACATCACCCTCGGCGAGCAAGATCGATCGAGTCACCTGCAAATTTCCCAAAAGCTTTACGGGCGAGAAGCCGAAGTTAATCTACTGCTAAGTGCCTTCGAGCGCATGAGGCGAGGAAATACAGAAATCGTGCTGATTTCCGGTTGTGCCGGTCTGGGAAAATCGTGGTTAGCCTATGAACTATCTAAGCCGATAGTGCGGGAAAACGGGTATTTTATTGACAGCAAATTTGAGCAATTTAAGCGCGATATTCCCTACGGTTTTTTGTTTCAAGCTTTTCAAGACTTGTTGCGGCAAATCCTCACAGAAACTCCCGCCCAAGTCCAAGTTTGGAGACAAAAAATATTAAATGCTCTCGGCGGCAACTGCCAAGTAATTATTGAAGTTATTCCCGAAGTAGAACTGATTGTCGGGCCGCAACCCCCAGTGCCAGATTTAGGAGCAAATGAATCTCAAAACCGCTTTAATTTAGTATTTCAAAAATTTATCCGCGTCTTTACTCAAAAAAAACACCCTCTGGTAATATTCCTCGACAATTTGCAGTGGGTAGATTCAGCATCACTCAAGTTAATACAACTGCTAGCAACTGACCTGGAAAGTCAATACTTATTAATAATTGGAGCCTATCGAGAACAGGAAGTAGATGCAAATCATCCCGTGATGCTGACGACCGAAGCAATTAGCAAAGCAGGCGTGACTGTGAGTGCGATCGCCCTTTCGCCATTTGATATTAACAGCGTCAATCAATTCGTTGCAGACACTCTGAACTGCGCACCAGAAAAATCGCTAGCTTTAGCAGAATTGCTTTTTAAACAAACCGCTGGAAATCCCTTTTTTTTGAAGCAATTTATGAAGTCTCTTTACTCAAAAAAATTGCTTTTGTTTAAATTTGAACAATCGGAAAAACTTTTAGAGCGAGCCGAACGTAACATTTATGGCTGTACCCAAAAAAGCCCAGATCTAGTAGTGAAAAAATGCCAACTTAAAGGCGAGTGGCAGTGGGATATCGAACAAATACAAGAAATAGGAATAACTGACAATGTTGTAGAATTAATGATAGATAATATTCAAAAACTTTCAGAAAATACCCAGAAATTGCTCAAAATAGCCGCTTGTATCGGCAACAAATTTGATTTAGGAATCCTCTCGACTATCTGCGAAAAACCTCTCGCTTCCGCAGCAACAGACCTCTGGCAAGCACTTCAGTCCGGTTTGATTTTGCCCGTGAATAACGCCTACAAAATTCCGATAGCGCTAGCAGCAAGCACAGAAATAACAAACCAAATATCTAGAGAGTTTACAGATGAATTGTCCCTACCTGATGCTGCTGGCGCGAGTTACAAATTTTTGCACGAGCGAGTGCAGCAAGCAGCTTATGCTTTAATCTCCGATTCTCATAAACAAGAAACCCATCTCAAAATAGGCAGATTTTTGCTACAAAATGCGCATCCAGAGCAATTAGAAAAGCATATTTTTGAGACGGTCAATCAGCTAAATGCCGCCCAAAAAATTATCAGCGGTGAATTAGAAAAATTTCAATTATGCCAATTAAATTTAATTGCAGGCCGCCAAGCAAAAGCAAGTGCAGCTTACGAATTCGCAGTCAAATATTTAACCGCAGGTATTGAGCTGCTTCCCCCGGAAAGTTGGCAAACTGACTACGACTTGACTCTTGCGCTCTACGAGTCAGCGGCAGAAGCAGCTTACCTAAATACGGAGTTTGAACAAATGGAAAAATGGGCAGAAATTGTCCTGCAACAAGCAAAAAATGAACTAGACAAAATCAAAGTTTTTGAAGTTAGAATCACAGCTTGTGCGATGCAAACCAAACTCCAAGAATCGGTAAAAATTGGTCGGGAAGCACTAAAAATGTTAGGAATCAACTTTCCCGAATCGCCGAGTCCTCTCCACATTCAGCAAGTATTAACCCAAACCGCAGCTTATTTTACAGAAAAAAAGATAGAAGATTTAATTAACTTGCCTGTGATGACTAATGTGCGAAAACTAGCAACAATGCGCCTGCTTTCCAGTATGTTTTCAGCTACGTTTATAGTTGAGCCAGCGCTGCTGCCGCTGATTGTATGCGAGCAAGTTAATTTATCTATTAACTACGGAAATTCTGCTTTCTCCGCCTTCGGTTATGCTAATTACGGAGCTATTTTAAAAGGAATATTTAGAGATATTGAATCAGGCGAGCGCTTCGGTCAATTAGCTTTAAAGTTGATCGATAAATTAAATGCTGTAGAGTTTAAAAGCAAGACGCTTAATTTAGTAGCATTCATTTTGATGCACGGCAAGCATCATGTTAAAGACACTTTGCCGCTGTTAGAGGAAGCCTATCAAAGCGCGCTCGAAAACGGTGATTTAGAAGGTGTCGGATATTCGGCAGTAAATATTTGTCAGTCTTTGTATTTCCTCGGTCAAGAATTGCCGCAAGTAGAACAAAAAATGGCGACTTACAACCATTTGCTGTGTCAACTAAAGCAAGACACTGTATTGACTTGGAATCAAATATATCGGCAAACAGTTTTGCAATTGATGGGAAACTTAGCAACTTCTGAAGTTTTATTAGGTGAAGCTTACAACGAAGAAAGATTGTTGCCACTGCTGTTGACAGCTAACGATCGGGTTGGACTCCAGCACTTTTATTTACAGAAATTAATTTTAGCGTATTTATTTGGAGATGTCGAGCGAGCGCTAGAATATGCAGCGCAAGCCGAAGTTTATTTAGACGGAGTTGCGGGCTTTATTAATGTTCCTGAATACCATTTTTACGATGCTCTCGTGCGACTAGCAGCATATTCATCTGCCACAAAAGAAGAACAAGAAGAGCATCTTTTTTACGCAACAGGTAACAGAAAAAAATTGCAAAAAAAAGCGCTTTCTGCCCCTATGAACCTTCAGCACAAGTGCGACTTAATCACCGCAGAAAAAGCGCGAGTTTTGGGCAATATTGTGAGAGCAATGGAATATTACGACTCCGCAATTCAAGGCGCCCAAGAAAACGGATACATACAGGTACAAGCACTTGCAGCAGAATTGGCCGGAGCATTTTATCTATCCATAGGGCGATCGAAAATTGCTAAGACTTACTTGATTGACGCACGTTATTGCTATCAGCGCTGGGGAGCCAAAGCCAAGGTAGCGCATTTAGAATCAAAATACTCGCAGTTGCTAACTTCAGCCTTGATTTCCACTAATATCGAAACTCACAAATCTATCAGCAGCGCTTCCACTACCAGCAGCAGTGCAGGCGCGCTAGATTTGACAACAGCAGTCAAAGCATCGCAAGCCTTAGCTGGCGAAATAGTTCTAGACAAACTGCTGGCAAAAATGATGAAAATTGTTATTGAAAATGCCGGGGCGCAAAGAGGCTTTTTAATACTAGAAAAATCCGGTGAATTAGTGATTGAAGCATCAGGATCTGTAGATGTCGATCGCGTTGCTGTCATGCAATCAATTCCAATAGATTTTGTAGCAGAGGAGCGAGAAGTAACTTTGCTGGCAGTTGCGGTTGTCAACTATGTCGCTCGTACCCAAGAAAGCGTAGTTTTAAACGATGCCACCCGCGAAGGACAATTTACTCGCACACCCTATATAATTGCCGTTCAACCTAAATCAATTCTTTGCACTCCTTTAATCAATCAAGGTCAACTCAGCGGCATTCTATATTTAGAAAACAATCTGACTACAGGCGCTTTTACGCCAGACAGATTAGAAATATTAAAACTGCTGTCTTCTCAAATTTCTATCTCGATCGAAAACGCTCAACTTTACGCCAATTTGCACCAATTTAATCAGAATCTCGAAAATTTAGTACAGCAGCGTACCTCCGAGCTATCCCAAACATTAGAAGACCTAAAATCGGCTCAAAATAAACTGGTAGAATCGGAAAAAATGGCCGCCCTCGGAGGGCTGGTTGCAGGTGTTGCCCACGAAATCAATACTCCAATCGGTATCGGCATCACCGCCGCTTCTCTGCTCGCTGAAAAAGCCACAAAATTTTTTGAGCTTTACACCAATGGCCAAATTAAACGCTCTGAGTTAGAAAAGTTTCTGGATACCGCCATGCAAAGCAGTAATATGATCTTATCCAACCTCACGCGGGCGGCAGACTTGATTCACAGTTTTAAAGAAGTCGCAGTAGATCAGTCGAGCGAACTCAAACGCACGTTTAACTTAAAAAACTATCTAGAGGAAATTTTGACATCCTTAAGTGCCAAACTCAAAAGAACTAAACACAAAATAGAGATTAAGTGCGATGAAAATATTTTACTGAACAGTTACCCTGGCGTGCTGTGTCAAATTGTGACAAATCTGGTGTTGAATTCCCTAATTCACGCTTACGATAGAGAAGACGAAGGAATTCTGACCTTTGATTTCAAACTAGAGGGCGATCGGCTAATATTTGAATATTCCGATAACGGCAAAGGAATTGCCCCAGAAAATCTCAGTAAAATTTTTGAACCGTTTTTTACCACCAAAAGAGGTCAGGGCGGTACCGGATTGGGACTGCACATTATTTATAACCTTGTTACTCAAAAACTCAACGGCACAATTCGCTGCGAAAGTCAAGGGAAAAAAGGCACAAAATTTATGATTGAATTTCCCGCTAAAATGAGCAGTTAGTTATTATACCGCCAACATGAATATAAGTTTTATTTAGGAGAACGATAAATGTCAGAAGCTAGTAAAAACCTGTTGGCTGCGGGCGATGACGAATTAATCGCGGCGGACGACGATGAATTAATATTTGCCGAGGAAGACGAGGCGGAACAAAAACCGCTAGAAGAAAGTTGGAAAATATTAATTGTCGATGATGAAATAGAAATTCATAATATTACTAAACTAGCCTTGAACGATTTTAAGTTTGAAGGTAAAAGCATAACATTTATCAGCGCTTACTCAGGAAAAGAAGCTAAAGAAATAATCCAAAATAACTACGACATAGCATTGATTTTACTCGATGTAGTTATGGAAACAGAAGAAGCAGGCTTGGAAGTAGTTAAATACATCCGCGATATTTTAAATAATCAAGTAGTGCGAATTATTTTACGCACTGGACAGCCCGGACAAGTACCAGAAGATGTAGTAATTGTCAGCTACGATATCAATGATTACAAAACCAAAACGGAACTTACTAATAAAAAATTATTTACCACAGTAGTCACCGCACTGAGAGCATTTAGATCGCTCAATCAAATCGAGTCCAGCAAAAGCGAACTCGAAAAAATAGCCACCGCATCAGCCCGTTTTGTACCGCGTGAATTTTTGAAGTTTCTCAAAAGAGAAAGCATCGTTGATGCCAGACTAGGAGACGCTGTACAAGCAGAAATGACGATTATGTTTGCCGACATTCGCTCATTTACAAGTCTGTCAGAAAGTATGTCTCCCCGAGAAAACTTTGAGTTTCTTAACTCTTACTTAAGCCGAGTTGGCCCAGTTATCCGCGAGTACAACGGTTTTATAGATAAATACATTGGTGACGGGATTATGGCTTTGTTTCCTAACAGGGCTGAAGATGCTGTGCAAGCAGCAATTGAGATGCAGCAGCAAGTGAAAATTTATAACAGACACAGGCAAAACAGTGGCTATCAACCTATTTCGATAGGGATTGGCTTGCATACGGGGACTTTAATGTTAGGTACGATTGGCGAAGCGGAACGAATGGAAAGTACGGTAATTTCTGATGCCGTTAATTTAGCTTCCCGTGTGGAAGGATTGACAAAGCTTTATGGAGTTGCTATTGTAGCTAGCGTCCAAACCCTTTGCCGGATAGACGATCCTCAACATTACAAGTGCCGGTTTCTCGATCGCGTTCAAGTCAAAGGAAAACAAACACCTGTTGCTGTATTTGAAATTTACGATGGCGACTCGGCGACAATGATCGAACTAAAAGCACAAACTCAAACTTATTTTGAACAGGGAATTTTTTTTCACTACCAGCAGCAATTTGCGCAAGCAAGGCAAATGTTTCTGCGCGTTTTGCAAATCAACAAGTATGATAAGGCAGCAGCTTTTTATGCAGAACGCTGCGATATGTTGATGAAGAATGCGGTCATTATGACCCTGGAAGGAATTGAAATTTAATTAAGGGGTAATGGGTTCTGGGTAATTGATAATTGGTAATTAGTAGTTTTTCTTTCTTCCCTCGAACCTCTTGCTTCTCCCCCATGCGCTTAAAATCCCTTGATGTTTTTCGCGGAATTGCGATCGCCTCCATGATTTTAGTCAACAACCCCGGCAGTTGGAAACACATTTACTGGCCGCTAGAACACGCAGAATGGCACGGCTGCACTCCCACAGACTTAGTATTTCCGTTTTTCCTGTTCATCGTTGGCTGCGCGATGTCCTTTTCCCTGTCAAAATATACCCAAACTACTACAAAAATAAACACAAATATTTACTGGCGAATTGCACGGCGTGCCGCTATTCTGTTTGTATTAGGATTTCTGCTAAACACATCTTCGATCGCCCTTGACGTACTTCTCAACAGCGCCCCAGTGGAAAACTTCGGTAAAATCCGCATCATGGGAGTATTGCAGCGCATCGGCTTAGCTTATTTCATCAGTGCGATCGCCATTTTCAACCTTTCCCCCCGCAATCAAAAACTGCTCGCTGTTGCCGTGCTTTTGGGCTATTGGGGTGCATTAACCGTATTTTCTGTAGGGGGGTACACTGCCGGCGAACTCACGCCAGAAGGAAATTTAGGAGGATATGTCGATCGGCTAATTCTCGGTAGCCAACACCTGTACAAAGGCGGCCCCTTCGACCCCGAAGGATTATTGAGTACCTTACCCGCAGTAGTCACAGTCCTCACAGGCCACTTTACCGGAGAATGGCTGCGAGTACAGAAAATCAAAACCCGCACCAGTATCAACTTAGCAATCTGCGGCCTCAGTTGCGTGGTAATCGGCCACTTGTGGGGATTTTCCTTTCCGATCAACAAACAACTTTGGACAAGTTCTTATGTAGTTTTTACTGCTGGTTGGGCCTTCCTATTGCTAGCAGCTTGCTACGAAACAATAGAAGTGCGGGATTGGAAATGGGGGAGGCCGTTTGAAATCATGGGAGTGAATGCAATTTTCTTGTTTGTCGCTTCCGGTATAGTTGCCAGAATTCTCTTAAAAACTCATATCGGTACTGGTCGAAATGTTCCAACAACATACACTTGGATTTATGAAAACTGGTTTTTGCCGTGGGCGGGACCGCTCAATGGTTCTCTAGCATTTGCTGTGACTGCGGTATTATTTTGGTGGTTAATTTTGTATGAAATGTACCGCCGTGGTTGGGCGATAAAAATTTAAGTAGTTTCGTGTGTAGTGGATATAGCTTTTTTCTGGGTAGCACCCGATCTACTTAAATCGGAGTGTGGGAGATGCTAGATACTTGAAAGGCATACTTCCTATGGCAAGTAGTAGTTAGTGGGGCTTGACATAAAAAAGCCTTTTGCGGTAATATACACCCATAAAAGTTATCCTCCAACTACTATATAAAAACTTATCAACAAAGTAGTAGTCATCTAAAAAGAGAAGAGGTGAATAGTTATGGCAAGAATGATTCCTAAAAAAATATCATCAACAACGAAGAGCAACGCAGAAAAGACTCTATTCCAAATTTTTGAAAAAAATCTGAGTGATGATTACGTTGTTTTTCATGGAGCATGGTGGCAGCACATCAAATATATCGTTCAAGATAGGGAAGCTGACTTCATCATTATTCATCCCGATCGAGGAATTATTATACTAGAAGCCAAAGGAGGGCAGATCGCCTACGATCATTTGAATATGGCTTGGTATCAGAACCAATACAAGATGAAGATATCTCCTTTTCAACAAGCTAGAGACATTAAGTATAAGTTTTTGAATTTTCTCAGTAAATACGACGAATTTAAAAATAAAGATTTTTGTATTGGACAATGTGTGGCTTTTCCTGATATTGATGACGTGGCAAATAATCTACCCTCGGAAGCACCTCAAGAAATATTACTTTTACGTCCTCAGTTAGGAAATATTAGTGGCTGGATATCTTCTGTTTTCGATTATTATAAAGCCGAGGGACATTTTACTACAAAACTTGGAGAGCAGCGAACCGAGTCAATCATTAACCTCATCTCTCCAAGTACAGAGTTCAGGAAATATATTGCTAATGATATTGGTAAAAATAACCAAGAAATTATTCAATTAACAGAACAGCAATTCGACATCTTGAATAATTTGCGCTTACATCTTCAGTGTATTGTTCTGGGCTGTGCTGGTTCAGGGAAGACTCAGTTGGCAATAGAAAAAGCAAGAAAGTTATGCCAACATAAGGTTAGAACGCTCGTAATATGTAAATCTAATAACCTTTCTCTTTATCTCGCTGCTGCTTTACAAGATGAAATTACAGTGGGTTACTGTGTAGTTTATAGTTATGAAGAAATAAAACCACAAAAACCTCAGTTAACATTTGAGTTTACAGCAATCATCGTTGACGAAGGACAAGACTTTGAGCAAAAGGAAATTAACGATTTGAAACAGTTGATTCCCGATGATGGGATATTCTACATTTTCCAAGATAGTAATCAAAAAGTTTCCAAGAATCTAAATAAATTAGCCCTTCAAGTAAACCCGACTGTCTTAGATAAAAACTGTCGAAATACTCACAAAATCTTCAAACATGCAGAGAATTTTGTATCCTGTATTTATGAAAGAAAGAGTTCATTAATTGAAGGAAGAGATGTAATACATCGGATATATGAAGAGACAGATGATATCTTTAGTCTATTAGAAAAAGATATTACCGACCTAGTGAATAAGGAGAATGTTTCTCCGGCTCAGATTGTTATATTAACTGATATGTATCCATCATCAAAGTCCCTACTTTCACAATATTCGCATATCGATCGTTTTTATCTTAAGCCATATTCATTTTCCGATAAAGATCAAAATACTATTCATTGGTCAAATATAGGGATGTATAAGGGACTAGAAAGTGATGTTATAATGTTATTTTTTGAAAAAGAAAAGAATTTGATATTAAGTAATTGGGAGATCGCAGATAGGTACGTTGGAGCTACAAGAGCAAAAAGCTTGCTTGTTATTTATGAACCTCCCGATCGAGATATTGATTTTTAAGATTGGAATTTTACTGATAATTCAAGTCTTCAGATTCATATTCTATTTCACTCTCTTCTAAAATCTCTTCAAAAGAAGCTAACCCGGGAGAATGATTTTCATATAAAGTTCCTATCTGATAAACAGCCTGTTGGATCGGTTTTGGTATGGGACGCTTTAAGTTATGAGATACAAAGTCTTGCAAATGTCGATGCTCGCGGTCTCTGAACATTAGATAATAAGCATATATACAATTCAATTGCAATGCGATACAATTGATTTTCATTAACTTAGTTATATGTTCAATAATTCTATTTCGGAGTTTTTGATTCATCCCTATTCTTTCTATATAGGGTAGGCTCCCCTTTCGTGAATTAACCAGATGATGAATAATTCTAGTTTTGATAAATACATTAACAAGTTCATCATCAAATACTTTAAAAAGATATTTAAGGCTGATGTTTTGAATATCATTACTATAATTTTGTGATATAAATTTTACCCACAACCAAGAGTAATAGCTCCAATGTTTTGGGTATTTTTTGGACAATATATAAAGAGACTCCATCTGCTGACTAAATGCTTGATTTTCAAGTTTCGCGCCTAATTTAATGCCATTCAAAAAAACACAGAAGTTTTTTGCTTTATCTTCATCATCAATATCGTTTATTTTTATAACTTTCTTTGGATATTTTGAAAAATATAATTTCTCATATTGCTCACTTGCTTGTTTAGAATCAATTTCTTTAATGATTTGGGTTTTATCTAGCTTCTTTTCTTGCTTGCTTTCATTATAACTCTCTTCTTGACAGGGCATTCCATAAATCCCACTTTTATTTGAATGCTTAATGAATTTAATAATTTGTTCTTGAGCTTCTATGATTTTGGTTTTTGAAGTATTCAAATTTAGTCCTATTTTTAGAAGAAATTCTTGTAGGATTATTAACACCTTTAATGAATCACTTTTATTGTTTGTAAAAACTCTAAAATCATCTACATATCTGCCGAAATTTATACCTAAGTTGAATAATGCTTCATCAACTTCATTAAGAAATATATTAGCTATAAAGCCTTCTGCTGAATTCCCTATCGGTATACCTTGGCTATTATATGTTTCACATAATTTTCCGTCCACCATTGAATAGTAACAAGTTTTGAATTTCAATGTCCTACTAAATAGAATCATAAAGTGACTTTCATTAGTTATGTTTAGTTTCTGTGAAATTGCTGACAGGAGATATTCATGAGATATAGAGTCATAAAAAGATGATATGTCGGTTTTCAGCAGACAAGTGCTATTTTCGACTTGGGCTAATTGCCAATCTATAAACTCTTGAAATCCTGCATAGTGAGGCATATATAAATATCTCTTGGAGATCTTATTTTTTATATTTCTATCAAGACGATGTGAAAAGCAATTGTGAACAAACGTAAAATCCAATAGTTCAGCTAATACAGATACAAAAATAAATTTGATTACTAAGTCTTTGAATGGAGTGTATATCATCCTTCTGAAGAACATATCTGATTTTGGTAGATAGAATGAGAACGCAGTTTCTGGTTCATACAAACTGGGATTTTCCAGAGATGATTCAATTTCTTTAAATAATTTTTCTTTATTTTGTCTGTAGTAAGCTATTTCAATAAAGTTGCAGTAGGCATCTTCTTTGAGTTGGTAGAAAAGAGCATACATATATGCTCTTTCAAAAACTTCTCTTTTCTTTATCTGTTCAATCCAAAAATCTTTATTCATTAGCTTAATTAATTTAAATCTTACCCATCAGCAATTAATTCAATGGGTCAGGGCAAATCCCGAACGGCGGAGGGCATCCACGGAAGGATTGCCGATCGCACTTCTAATGATATGAGAAAAGAGCGATCGATCTTCCGATCGAGACACCAGTTTAGGTTAAATTTCAAGGCAGGATGATGTATTATGCCGACCACTGCTCAAGAAATCTATATCCAAGTTCTCCGCACTTTGTGACTTACAGAGCGGCTGCGCTTGGCAACTCTTATGCTCAACGAGTTATCACAGCCAAATTTCGCTGTAGTCGAGCCAAGTGATACCTAGACTGAGGACGATTGTCTTGATGTTACAACCTTTTCTTTGCAATCAGATTCATGACTCCCGAAGATTTTTAGATGAACCCTACACTACCTATCGTTCATAGCGACCCCGACATTTTAGGGGGAACTCCTGTCTTTATCAGCACTCGCGTCCCGATGAAAATTCTGCTTGATTGTCTCGAAGGAAGTGATTCGCCCTGCGGAGTTTTTAGAGCATTTTCCTAGTGTCAGCGGCGATCGAGCTATTTGAGTTTTCGCAATGATACGATCGTCACATAACAACATTTAACGTTTATTGATGTCCGCTTCCTCAACATCGATCGCCCTTGGATCGGAAATCCGATCGCACACGCGCCACAACTTCCACAAATTACCGCCCCAACCCCGCCCAGGTCAAGGATTTCGCCTATTTCTCCCTCGCACGCCACCGATCGCTAACTATAACTGAGCCCTAATCGCTAAAATTAAAAAAAGATACGTAATAGGCAGGCCCGGTCAATGATCCCAACAGTTATAGAACAATCCGGTCGCGGCGAACGCGCCTTTGACATTTACTCGCGACTCCTGCGCGATCGCATCGTCTTCTTGGGCCAACAGGTTGACTCTGACTTGGCTAACCTGATCGTTGCCCAATTGCTATTTTTAGACGCCGAAGACCCCGAGAAAGATATTTACCTGTATCTCAACTCCCCTGGGGGTTCGGTGACAGCAGGTATGGGCATTTTTGACACCATGAACCACATCCGCCCCGATGTTTGCACCATTTGTCTCGGTTTGGCTGCCAGCATGGGCGCTTTTCTGTTGAGTGCCGGCGCTAAAGGCAAGCGGATGAGTTTGCCTCACTCCCGGATTATGATCCACCAACCTCTAGGCGGAGCTCAAGGACAAGCAACCGATATTGAAATTCAGGCCAAAGAGATTTTGTACCACAAACGCCGCCTGAACGAACATCTTGCCAACCATACCGGTCAGCCGCTTTCCCGCATTGAAGAAGATACCGAACGGGATTTCTTCATGTCGGCTGAAGAAGCAAAGGACTACGGATTAGTCGATCAAGTGATCGATCGCCGTCCTTCCGCCAGCCGCCCGATCGCCGCTGTCGTCTAAATGAAAAGTTAAAAATCAAAAATGAAGAATATTTCCTCATTTTTGATTTTTAATTTTTAACAGTCATATAGCAGTTTTCAGTGGAGTGAATTACAGATGCTGGGGCGCAGGACACGGCACAGTGTCCCGTGTTCCTACTGTATTTCATACAATTGAAAACTGCTATATGTAGCTTTTTCTAAAAAAACATCACACCTAGAAACTCTACATAATTACTAGGGCAAAGATTCGAGATATTGCAGGAAGTCGAACAATTCTTCTCGATTTAAGAAGTGCCGCGCTTCTTTGCCATAACCTTGTTTGAGATAATCTTTTCCTTGGTTGGGAGTCCAGCCCAACCGCTTGATTTCCTCAGTGGTTCTGCTGTAGATTTCCAGATATTCTAGAAAATCTACTAACTGTTCGCTAGAAAGCTCTCTCTGCGACGACTTGCCGTAATTTTGTTCGAGACAGTCGCTTTCCTGTTTTTTCTTCCATTGCAGGCGTTTAAGGATGGCGTCTATTTGGGCGATCGTATCAGAATTATCCTCGATCGCATCGCTCGGAATTCCCACTGCGATCGGTTGCAATTCCCTGACTTCGGCCGCACCCTGTAGAAGTTCACTTGGGCTAGCAGTCGGCACATCCAGTTCCGCGATCGGTTCGCCGTAGCTGGAAGAAAGCCAAGCGTCCGAGTCTAACTGCTTCGGTACAAATCCAGTAGCCTCCACGCGATCGACCGTTGGCGGCAGCGGTTCCGGTACAGGTGCGATCGGCTCTTCATTTAATTTCGCTTCCGTATTGACAAAATTGCTTTGATGTGGTAAAGAAACTTTGTCGGCAACAGGCATTTCTAGAACAGGAAGAGGAGCAAGAGCAGGCGGAACAGGAACGGGAACAGCAGCAGGAGGGGGAACGGGAACAGCAGCAACCGGAACACTTGTCGGCGGAACAGGAACGGGAACAGCAGCAACCGGAGCAACCGGAGCCGGAGAAACACTCGCGATCGCACTCGCGGGATCGGCAAATCCGAGGACAGCGAACGATCGCAACCGGGCGCGGTCTTCAGCATCCTCAACAGACTCAGCAGCCGACATAGCCGTAGCAAGAGTTTTGCCGTCAACCTGAACCAGACAGCGAACAACAAACTTACCGTGATGAACAGTCAGCAACTCACAGATTAACTGTCCAGCGGGATAAAGGGCGCGAAATTCAGCAAACATAATTTTTTGACCCCGAAACCAGGAGGGGCTTATGACTTAAGTGTAGTACAGCCCAAAGAAAACAATTTTCTGAAAGCACATATTCAACATACAATAAATTAAAGGTGAGTCATCCGCGCAACCTTTCACGCCACTAAACCCCATCCCACATCCAGCGGTTTAAGCTAACAAGCATCGGGCGTCATTTCTATCTATAGGAGATGACACAGCAACTAAGCAAAAGTAGTAAAAGTCTCCGGTTTTGTGTACCTTGCACTTTCTACAGCACAGATTGCTCCCGACCCGCTCGTTGCACCTCCGTCCGCAAGGGCAGATCGCGTGCAAAAAACAGGGGCATCGCAGCAGCGAGCTACTAGCAATTTTGCCTTGAGCCGGTAAATTCTTTGCTAAAGCAAGAAGCAAGAGGCACTTCAAAAGGCAGAAGGAACAAGGCAGAAGGAACAAGGCAGAAGGAAGAAATGCAAATTTTCTCCCTCTCCATCTCTCCATCGGCTCATCCTCGACTCAAGCCGTCGCTTTCAGTATCGAGCCATCTTTTAAGAACCGACAGGGGCTTTCTAATTCGCGAAGTGCTCGGCGCTGCTGACCTAAAAGCAAACAAACCAACGCTAAAAAATTGTATTGGGGAATAGCGTGCGGGACAGTTTTCTGCACCGTCAGCCGTCAGTTCAAGACAGACAGCAGACAATTAGCACGAAGCCCGTGTCGGGAGAGAAGCTCAAAAAATCCTCGCGCTCAAATAAGGTGGCTGTGCTCGCGTCTCCACCTATTAACCCGCGCATTTGTTGGGAAGCAGGCACTGCGAGGGCCCGAGGGAGTGCGGCTGATTTCGCCAAAATTAGACTAATTGCTGGAAACAAGAGGATCGATCGCTACATGGAATTTTCTATCGCTGCACTGCTGGCAAATTTTACAGAAGACAAATTAGTGGCCCCTAAAGCATTGGAGAAAAAACTCGACTGCAACGACGCCACCAGTCAACTCAAACTTCAAATCGCATTAGAAGCTCTAGAGAAAATTGGCATATTAGTCAAAGACAAAGGCCGCTATCGCCGAGTAGCTGAAGACGACGTAGTAGAAGCAAAACTGCGCTGTTCGAGCAAAGGATTTTGCTTTGCAATTCAAGACGCTGAAGGCTCAGAAGACGTTTACGTGCGGGAAAGTCACCTCTCGACAGCTTGGAATGGCGATCGAGTCTTAGTCAAAATCATCAAAGAAGGTAGCCGCCGCCGATCGCCCGAAGGCGAAGTCATGCTTATCCTCGAACGCGCCAACCCCTCGGTACTCGCGCGAGTCAAGCAAACCGCCACCCCCACCGGCCGAGTCAGCTACAGAGCAATCCCCCTGGACGATCGCCTGTTGTTTGAACTAGACTTGCTCGCAAATGGCACAAATCTCCAAGAGGCGATCGACCACCTAGTACACGTCGAAGTCAAACGCTACCCCCTCGGCACTCATCGACCAGTCGGCAAAGTAGTACAGGTATTAGGTTCCGACGCCGAAGCCGCTGACGACCTCGACATCGTATGCTGCAAACACGACTTGCCGCGATCGTTCCCCGCCGCCGTCATCAAAGCAGCCGAAAACTTGCCCAGCAAAGTCAAAAAAACCGACATCAAAAAACGGCTAGACTTGCGTAACATCCTGACTGTTACCTTCAGCAAAAACGAACCGGGAACAATCAACAGCGAAAACGATGCCCCTCAAGCTGAGCAGGAAAATCTCTCCGAAGGAGCAGTCGAAAACGAGTTTGACCCGACATCATTCCTCTCCGATCCGCCAGTAGAACGCGCTTTGTCGATCGAAACCCTGAAGCCCGGCCGCTGGCAAATAGGAATCCACATCAGCGACGCCGCCGAGTACGTGCAGCCAGAAACCCCGATCGACCGCGAAGCCCGCAAGCGAGGCACCGCCGCCCATCTGGGAGACAAAATCATCGCCGTACTGCCAGAAATCCTCAACGAGCGCTGCTCTCTGCTGCCAGATACCGAACGGCTGGCCTTCAGCATACTGCTCACCCTAGACGAATCAGGAGAACTGCTAGAATACGAAATTCAAACCAGCGTCATTCAAATTGACTACCACCTCACCTACGAGCAAGCTCAAGCAATTATCGAACCAGGCGATGCCGAAGAGCACCCTTTATCATCCGCCCTCCGTCCTTTCCTAGATCAACTCGGTGCCGCCTCACAGGCAGCCAGACAGGCAAGGCTCAAGCGAGGAGCTTTTGAACTAAACTTGCCCGACGCTAACTCTCACTTCGACGACGAAGGCGAATTAGGAGCTTTTGCAACCGCTCCCCCCGCCCAGTCGGCTGTCTCCGAGTTGGTGGTACTCGCCAACCAAGCTGTCGCCACCCACCTGCAAGCCTTGGGAGTCCCAGCAATCTACCGCGTCCAGCCGATGCCAGACCCGGCAGACATTCAAGAGTTCATCAAACTCTCGAACAACCTCGGAGGCGAACTGTATCTCGAAACCGAAGAAGAAGTTCTGCCCTTTGACTTTCAGCGATTTACCCAGCAGTTTGCCGGCTTGAAGTCCGAAAGAGTTCTCACCTACCTGCTAGAAGACACGATGAAGCCCGCTGTTTACAGCACAACTCCCAAGCCGCACTTCGGTTTGGCGCTGTCAGAAGGTTACACGCGCTGCACTTCGCCGCTTTCCCGCTACGCCGATTTGCTGGTGCTGCGGGTGTTGCAAGCGGTGTTCGAGCAAGGCCGCAGCAGCCGCACAACACGGGCTAAGGAAAAAGTTGACTTGCACCATTCCTCCTGTCACGGTCAAATTACTTGGAATGTTCTCCCCCCAGATTTGCACCACGAATTTGAGACAGAGTTTGCATCGGCCGTGGTACACCTGACGGAACGCGAAAGGGTTGCTGAAGACGCTGAAAGCGATTTGCAGGGATTGAAGAAAACAGGATTGATGAAAGAACGCACCGGTCAAACTTTCCAGGGTTTGATTACAGGCGTGCAGTCTTACGGTTTCTTTGTAGAAATTGAGGTGCGGCCGCCCGAGAGCGACATCTTGCGTGTTGAGGGATTGGTGCACGTTTCTTCGCTGAAGGATGATTGGTACGAATATCGATCGCGCCAGCAAACTCTGGTGGGCCGCAAAAACCGCAATCAGTACCGTTTGGGCGATCGGGTAGAAGTTCAAGTCAAGAGTGTTGACTACTACCGCCAGCAAATTGATTTAGTTGCAGTTGGCGGCGGCAGCCAAGCTTTTGATGATGATGAATAATCCGTTGACAGTTGACAGTTGACAGTTAACTTTTCTCAATACTTAGTTGTCATTGTCGGGCAACTAAGTATTGAGAAGTGGGCTGCCAACTATACTCAGCAATTATCAATAAATAATTAAGGACTAATATCCAATCCGGTAGCATCGTCGGGTGTCAAATCCAGTCAAAATTCAACAATCACGGACGGTGAAACCGGAATTTATATAGTTTATCTGCGTTAATCTGTGTTAATCTGCCTGTATCTGCGGTGAAAAAAAGAGAATGTATTAACCGCAGATGACAAGGGATGGACGCTGATTCACGCAGAGGTTGAGAAGAGATATATGAATAATTCCGATGCTAACAGATTTGATATAACAACTAATTACTAACAACAGTCAACCGTCAACTAACAAATAATTAATGACGAATAACTACCCCCTCATTGTAGGAGTTACCGGTGCATCGGGACTGATTTATGCGGTGCGAACTCTAAAGTTTCTGTTGGAAGCCGATCGCGCTGTGGAACTGGTAGCATCAAAATCTACTTACATGGTTTGGCAAAGCGAACAGAACATCCGAATGCCTGCAGAACCGACGCTTCAAGAGGAATTTTGGCGCGAACAAGCAGGAGTACCCACAATGGGTAAACTCCGATGCCATCCCTGGCAAGATGTCGGTGCTAATATTGCTAGCGGCTCGTTTCGCACCCAAGGGATGATCGTTATTCCCTGTAGCATGAGTACACTAGGCAAGTTGGCGGCTGGCTTGAGCTCGGATTTACTCGAAAGAGCGGCCGACGTTCAACTCAAGGAAGGGAGAAAATTGGTACTCGTGCCTCGGGAAACGCCTTTTAGCTTGATTCACCTGCGGAATTTGACTACCTTGGCAGAAGCGGGAGCTAGAATTGTACCAGCGATTCCCGCTTGGTATCACAATCCGCAAACTATTGAAGATTTGGTAGACTTTGTGGTGGCTCGCGCTTTAGACCAGTTGGGAATTGATTGCGTTCCTCTCAAACGCTGGAAGGAAGAAGAGTAGTAATTAGTAATTAGTCATTAGTCATGAGTTATTAGTTATTAGTCATTTACAAATTACAAATTACAAATTACAAATTAAAGTTCGATATGCGTGGTGTTTTTTTGCTAGTGATTGTGGTAGGGCTAACTATTTTTGCCCTGCAAAATGTGGAGCCGGCATTATCGCTGGTGTTTTTGGGAGTTCGATCGCCTGCTTTGCCCTTATCTATCTGGATTTTGCTGAGCATGGCGGTGGGAGCTGTCACGTCTTTATTGATTTCTGGTTTGGTCGCTTTTTCAAATTATCTATCTTCAACGCAAAACCGCACCGGCCGCGACAGTCGCAGCCGTCCCGATACTTTCGCAGACGACAGGAGAACGCCTTACACGCCGCCTCCCCCTCCTAGAAAACAGGAAATTGACCCGGATCTGAATAGGGAAAATAGCCAAACTCAGGCTGCTGGTTCTTACCGAACAGAGTACGGCACGCCTGCAGGTTACAGTGCCCGGACTTTCCAGCAAGAAACTCCGAACCCGGATGGGGCGAAGGATTACGCTCAACCGGGGACTTATCAAGCCGCAGACGATGAGGACGATTGGGTTTCAGATGGCTCAAAATCCGGCTCTCAAGGTGGCGATGACGATTGGGGGGACGATCGCGATTTTCCCGATCGACCGCAGGTAAATGACGTTGCAGAGGCAAATCCGAGGGATTACGAAGCTAAACAGGAACCGAAAAGCAAGTCTTGGGCTGGCTCGGTATACTCTTACGGCTATCGAGATCCAAACCAGTCTGGGGTGGGGCAAACAGAGTCTATCTACGATGCAGAGTATCGGGTGATCGTTCCCCCGCAAGAGGCGATACCTAAACCCGCTGATGAACCACCGAAAAATCCTAGTGCAGAAACAGAGGATGATTGGGGATTGGATGAGGGTGATGAGTTTGAGGACGACGATCGCCCCAGTGACGGATCTATTAACCTGAAAAAATAGAAAAATATGGGAGGATTTGCCAGTGGATTTGTTGAGGGGAGTAAATATCTATCTCGTCGGGATGATGGGTGCGGGAAAAACAACGGTGGGGCGGATTTTGGCAAGAAAATTAAAATACCGTTTTTTTGATACTGATGAACTAATTGTTCGAGTTGCTAATCAGTCAATTGCTGAGATTTTCGAGCGAGAAGGGGAAGAGGCTTTTCGGGAACTAGAAACTAAAGTGCTCGGCGAATTGTCTGCTTATAAAAATTCGGTCGTGGCTACGGGCGGCGGCATTGTGGCGCGATCGATGAATTGGGGTTACTTGCACTACGGTGTAGTGGTTTGGCTGGATGTGCCTGTAGATCAACTGTACGATCGACTGCGTTCGGACACCGCTCGACCCTTACTGCGCGAGGGCGAGATTAAATCTAAGCTGCAAAGCCTTTTGAACGAGCGAGAGCGTTTCTACACTCAAGCAGATGTCCGAGTCTCCACCCGTGGAGGCGAAAGGCCTGAAGAAGTTGCGGCTAGGGCGATCGAGGAAATCAAAAAAGTTATCAAACCAGAAACCGCGCCCGATCTCAATTGATACATTAAGCAACCGGGTTTCTGAGAAATTAACAGGTTTTTGTGGACTTGCGATCGCACTTCCCAAAAAATAATGCAACCATACGCCAGCTCCAAACCAGCATATTCATAAGTCGTTCTAAAATCTAAAATCTAAAATCTAAAATCTAAAATTTACAATGGTATAACTTGAGTAAAAATACTTATTTTTGCCTGAGAGTGTCAGTTTAACCGCGCCATGTTTGGGAATCAACCGGGTTTGAGCGGATCTGATGCGTAAGCTTTATAAGTATGAGGATGTGGCGATACGGAGATTTTATACAAGAACTAATGGCAGACTCGTCTGATGCGTTAAAGTCGGCTCTTGAGTTCTCCCTAAAAATAAAATGGCCCCACCGCTGAAGGGCTGTAGGGCGCAAGGACAGTTAAACGCTAACTTGATTGTCGGGAAATTTAGCATCAATGCTATCCTCCTATGTGACGATTTTACGATCGTCCATTCACTCATCAACTCTCTCGTATCAAAAAATGTAACCCAGCACCGATCGAATTCAACCTGTCCTATTCTAAAAACAATACCTCATGCATTCTGACGAGCAGCTCCCTAAAGCTGCTTTTTTATTGCGATCGAGTTTTTGGCTGCCGGAGTTGCGGGATCTTATCTTGGGAATAAGATTTTGAGGAATAGTCGCTACACCTCAAATACTGCGATAGCGGTTTTCACTTCCACTCCAGGTTCGTCGGTAATTGGTAATTGAGAATTGGTAATTTGTAACGCGCAACAGGGAATCGGCTATTGACAAGCTGTACCTCACCTGGCTTGAAAACTGCTATGATTACGCCGGGGAACGGGGCATTAATCCGGGGGTGGGGGCTTCAAAAAAAATGAGCTGTATTTATTGATGGGCGCTCTGATCGTTTGCGGCTAAATATCCGTTGCGAGTTGTAGAATTTGGTTTGGTCAATTGCCCGTTCCCAATTAAGAGAATACGAGCCTGCCTGTTTTTAACCAAAACTCGATCGCTCCACCCAACCCCACACCTGCTAAAGAAATGGTAATTAATACTGCAAAAGCCCGCCAATTTTTCCAACCAGACATTTGAATATCGAGTCTTGCCAAAGCTCCGGCTGAAATCAAGAGTAAACAAGTAGCAAAAAGGTGCATCCAGGCAAAAACTACCACTGCCACAAAAGCTCCTACAATAATAGAAAGAAAAGCACCGATATCACTCGAAAACCACGCCCTAATTAAGGCTTTTGTGTTTCTCATCGGGAACGACAAGGCGATAGCCAACACGAAAATTGAAGCTATGGCTAAAAACCAAGTCTGGTGCGGGGGAACATCAAACTCAGATAATTTCCAGCCAAAGGTGAAATAAGTAACAAAAAGTAGAGTTAGGGAAACCCAAGAGGTTTTTTTCATCCGATGGCAAAATTAGGGAAACCAGGAAAAAAAGATGACGATCCCGATGAGTTTGTACAGGGCCTAGAGGTTAGTAGAAATAGCTTGCACCGGACAAGTAGGGATGCACTGCTCGCAAACGATACACCGCGATCGAGCAAAACTTAGTTTAAAGCTTTCTGGATCAAGGGTCAAGGCTTCTGTCGGGCAAACCCCCGTACACAAACCGCAGTGAACGCAGATATCTTCGTCTATGAGTATTTCCCGGCTGGCTAGGGAAACGCCGATGTTTTGCGATCGCATCCAGTCGATCGCCGCTTCTAGTTGGTCGATGTCCCCTGATAACTCTAGCACCAGTTTGCCCACTTGGTTCGGAGCCACCTGAGCGCGGATAATGTTGGCTGCAACATTAAAATCCTTTGCCAGTCGATAGGTGACAGGCATTTGGATCGATCGTTGGGGAAACGTCAGTGTTACCCGTTTTTTCACCCTGCAAGTCCTCGATAATTTACAAACAATCTTTGTTATCTTATGTTTTAGCGCACTTGGTCTAATTACTGGGCTTAGTAAAAATTTTTATAATATGGGTCTGATTATCTCAAAATGTGGTATAATTTGAATCTATTATTTAAAATAAAAACATAGAAATAAAACCGCAATCTATTATATGACCCAGAATTCTCCCAACTCAACTGCTGCCCCCGCACCCAAAAATCCCGATACAAAAGTCGCTACGCGCATCAGAAACTTAACGATCGTGTTAGCAGCGATCGCCCTTTCAGTATCTATCTTCTTGGGGCTGCGAACTCAAACGCCGTCAAGCAGTCTCACTGAAATGGCAAAAGCTTCGACGCCATTAGAAACAGCTTTGGTAAACGGCAAACCCACACTCATGGAATTTTATGCTAATTGGTGCGGTAGCTGTCAGGCAATGGCTAACGATCTGAGCGAAATCAAAGAGAAATATGCCGAACCGCTGAATTTTGTAATGCTGAATGTAGACAATGACAAATGGCTGCCAGAAATCACGAAATATCGAGTAGATGGCATTCCGCACTTTGTCTATTTGAACGATAAAGGTAGCGCCGTTGCTGAAACTATGGGCGAAATGCCGCGCACTATTATGGAAGCTAACTTAGAAGCTTTAATTGCAGAAAAACCTCTGCCACACGTCCAAGCAGCAGGTCAAGTCTCTAATTTTACTCCCCCTACAGGGCCTGTGAAAACAAGTAGCTCCGACCCCCGCGCCCACGGATCTCAAGTACAGTGAAAGAAGTCAGTAGTCATTAGTGATTAGTCATTAGGAGCGGTTTGACGGTAAAAATGGTGGTGTATACTCAGCAAGGTCAGAAACGTGAAACCCTGCTGAGTATATAAGCAACGGGAGGATCGGGCTTTATGACTGGTTCAGGACACTGATAGTGGAGAGTAATGCGCGATCGGTTAATGGGCGTTGCTGAGTTAGAGTATGAATAGGAGGAATAATTTATGCAATGCCCAGAATGTAAATCAACCCATATCCGTAAAAACGGCAAGAAGA
>NZ_SRRZ01000055.1 GCF_013179805.1 Microcoleus asticus IPMA8
GTTTTAGTCCTTCGATGCCTTGGGTTTTAAAAATCTTTTTCCAATAACCCACAAAGAATTCACTTACACCTAAGATTTTGCTGATTTCATAGTAAAGCTTACCGGAGAGCGCCATCCTGACAGCTATTGCTCGTTTTAGTTCTCACAGCATCGATATCGCTTTTAATGAAAGATTCTAATTGGGCTATTTCTTTTTCCATATTTTTTTCTGGAAGTTGTAAGTTATTCATTTTTTTATTGTCACGATCGAGTATTGCATATAATTGTACCGTAATCATGATAATGATTTAGGATTGCTATATAGCACATCGACTGTTTAAGTCAGTAGAAGAATTGTCGGAATTGCTACAGAGATTATTAAATGAAGGAGAAATGGTTATTAAATGGGATCGAAAAATCAAAAATAAAGGCAATGCTATTTTATCCGGTTTAGCTGCGTAGCAGCTTAGCTGTTGCAATCGTGGTGTTAGCGGCACGGTGCGAGCTTTGTTAGTTTTGGTTGATTTCCGAGATCCATTACTTAAACTTTCTCCGATCCAGATTCGATCGCAGTTGGAGGAGCAAAGTCGCCACAGCAGCGCAGCAGCTTCGCCGGTGCGGAGCCCAACACCGAACTTGAATTCCACATAATCGGCATAATGACTGAGATTTGAGTCCGAGCGGAATTTATGGACTATCGAACCAATTTCTGCCAGTGTGAAGGGCTGCGGGCATTGTTTTGGCGCAACTGAAACCTTAACTTCGTCCCAAGGATTTTCGATAACTAGCTTCTTTTTCTGGCCCCACTCCCAGCAAGCCTTCATTAACACAACCCTTTCCCGTACCGTCACGGGTTCAAGTTTCTGTGTTTGTCCCAACCAATCTCTAAATTTCTCAACAAGACTTTCAGAAACAGAAACACAGGTTTTGTTCTTGAAAAACACAGAAACGTGTTTTTGTAATCCAAGATATTTAGCGAGAGTAGCAGCTTCGATTTTACGGCGCTTGTGCTGGACAAATTGGTCAAAGAGGTCAGAAACAGAAATGGATTCTTGTTTCTGGGGCTTGTACTTTGCCAGGGAGGGGTCAAAGTTGCCACTACCCATGTCGAGTTCAATTTGGCTGGCTTTGATCGAAACAGCTTTACGGTTGGCGATCGTCTTCGGCAGCCCGATGTATAACCAAAATCGTTTTCCTTGCCATGACCAAACTAAACGAAGCCGATCCTTAAAAATCTGGACCTTCACAGAGCCTGAAGCCATATCCCAGTTTTATCTCACTTTTTATCAAAGTATGACATTTTCAGTCATCCCTTATTGAGAATGGGTAAGGAACGATTTATCTACCAAAAATAATGGAATCCTTAGTGTATAAGGATTCCATCTATCGGAGCGGCGGGATTTGAACCCACGACCCCTACTACCCCAAAGTAGTGCGCTACCAAGCTGCGCTACGCCCCGACAGCTTTAATAGCTTAGCATAGAATTCCCTAAAAAGTCAAAAAACTTTTAAAACTTTTGCGGCCTGTACCAAAGTCGGAACCGCAGCCGCCGGCCAAAAACCCTCGCACCTCCGGCCAGCATTTAAGATCAACTGCACGCTGTAAGCTTCGGGATAGCCTTCCACTTGCACCCACAGCAAGTCGCTTTCGGCTTCAATGGCTATTTTTTCCTCATCCATTAACTCAGAGGCCATGTGACTCATTGTGCCGGCTAATTGCCCCAACAATCGGCAAAAATCGTTCAACTCAGCCTCCGTGAGTTCGATCGCCCAACCGTCGCCAGCCACCAAACCCTTAAACTCCTCCGCCTCCGGGTTCCATCCCAAACGCCACCCAACACCAGTCTTAATTACACGTTCCACCATTGAGGAATTTTAGATTTTAGATTTTGGATTTTAGATTTGTAGAACTTACCCATAAATACGAAAGAAACCGGGTTTTTTACCATTGTTAAAGGCCGGGATGCAGTATTTCCCTAAAAAACCCGGTTTTTGCATCCATGAGTATTAAGGTGCCAGCAACTTCGCATCTCCCGGCTGCGGCTGCGGTATCTCCGGGGAATTCGATCGCCTTTGTGGTTTTTCCCCCCCCGCCGGTGTGCGCCCGCCCCCGGAACTCTCCGTAAAAACATCAACCAAAGCTTGAACCAAAGCATCCCGCTGCGATCTATTTAACCTTTGAATAGCAGCACGATCCTGTTCCATTGGATTTGAGCGCAAAACGTCGTTTCCCGGATACACGCTTTCCACCAAATAATCGGGAGTCGCCCCCAAATAGTCAGCTAAACTCAACTTCCAATCAAATCGGTAATTGGGCGGGCGTCCTTTGACAAATACGTGATATCGAATCAACCGCCCGACTAAAGTATTGGTAGGATCGACTTTTCCTGTTTCCTTAGAAATGTAGTTATTTTCGATCGGCAAATCCGGCAATTTTTCATACACCAATTTCCACGCATCTTGCACCCTCACTTGCAACGGCGCAGATTGTTGAGCCACCCGCTGCACGGACGCAGACTCATAACTCCGCAGCAGCGAAGGTTCCAAAGCCGACATACTCAATTCGCCCGATTCCAATACCCAACTCAAAAGCGTGAAAATCGCCACACTCAAAGTAACGCACAGAAAACTTAAGCCCTGCTTTAATTTATTCACGGTTTTGACACTTTTAAACATATAAAAATTTCATAATCTTACGACCAGCAAAGTCCTACTTTCTAAGTTTATGAATTAGGAAAAGAAACCCGGTTGGCAGCATCCTGATTTTGTAAAAAGCGTTTTTTAGCAGTGCGAGCTTCCGGCTCAGTTGCTTATATAAAATAAACCGAGTTTTTCGCCTAGGCGCGCCAGTCTAGTTTAAAAAAGTTTTGGGTTTTGAGTTGACAAAAATTGCTGGCAACTCTCCACTCAAAACCCAAAACTCCCGAAGTCTAGATATCTCCGATTATTTCCGGCTGAGTCAGTTCGTCCGACATCTCAAATATCGCCCGCATTACAGGTTTCATTTGATGGTCGTCCATATTGTCAAAATCTTCATAGCGACGGCGTTTTGCGCGGTTCGCCACCTGTACCGTAATCCGATAGCGGTTGGATGCAGCACCGATCAACTCTTCCGCCCGACGGGTTAGCTGAGTTGAATCGAAGGTTGGACGCTTAACCATGAGACTACCTACTTTATGTAATGTTACATTCTAGTCTAGTATGTCAAGATTCATAATTTATTAACTGAGTATCATTGCTTATGCAGGCAGCAACAGCCTATTCCTTTGGTCACTTGCATCGGGGAACTTCTCATCCCCTCAAATTGGTTGCTTTCGGTGACAGCTTAATCTACGGTTTCGGCGACGGTGTAGGCGGTGGCTGGGTAGAAAGACTGCGCCGACAGTGGATGTTACCGGAGAGTGCAGGACACGTTTTATACAATTTGGGCGTTCGGGGCGATCGCACCTATCAAGTCTCCCAGCGCCTGGAAAACGAGTTTCGCCACCGTGGCGAGCTCAGAAACCGCGTCCCGGATGCGATTATTCTTTCCGTGGGCCTCAACGATTCGGCGAGAGTGCAGTCGCCTACCGGGCGCAGCTACACCGAGTTTGAACATTTTAAAAATGTTTTGGATAATTTATTAGACACTTCCAAACAACTTTGTCCGGTGATATTTGTCGGGATGGTGCCGGTGGATGAAAGTAAAATGCCTTTTCAAGACTGTTTGTATTACAGTCATGCTGACCAATATCGGTATAAAGAAGCAACCAAATTAGCTTGTCAGTTGCGGGGAATTCCCTATTTAGATATTTTTGATAAATGGATAAATCGAGGAAGTGATTGGTGGCGATCGCGCCTGATTGCAGACGGGCTACATCCCAATGCAGCGGGCTATCAATCTTTATTTGAAGATGTGACAAGTTGGGAACCGCTAGCCTCTATTAGTCATTAGTCATCAGGGCCAACTTTTGCGGCATTTTGAAGGGGCGCTTAGCCTCTAGATTGAGCGAAGTTGATTTGACTTGCAACGCTCAAACGCAACATTATAAAGCGAAAACTCAAGAAACACTAAAAAGTAAAAATCGGTACTTAAAATGGCAAAATCATCCAAAAATTCCCCAGTTAGTTTAGATGCACTTATTCCCAGAGACGCATTTGAAATTAAAGAGCAGCAAGAACGCAATATGGGAAGAAGTATCCTCACTATAGGTATTCGCGATCTAGAACAAAGTTCTTTTTTCTATCCGTTTTTGCGAAAACCGGATTTTCAAAGAGAAACTAATGAATGGGATGCAGCAAAAATATGCGAGTTTATTGAAAGTTTTTTAGATGGAGATTTAATCCCCGCAGTTATTCTTTGGCGAGGTAGTAGCCACTATTTTGTCGTTGATGGTTCTCATCGACTGAGTTCGTTACTTGCTTGGATTAATGATGATTATGGCGATGGTAAAATTTCTAAACAATTTTATGACGGTAACATCACCGACGAACAGAAAGAGGCAGCCAAAGAAACTCGCAAACTAATTAAAGAGAAAATAGGAGCTTACAAAGATTATCAATCATTGACTTCACAGCCTGGTCAAGTTAATCCTAAAATGCTGGAAAGAGCTAGGAACTTAGGGGCCTCAGCGATTTCACTTCAATGGGTTGAAGGTGATGCTATGAAAGCGGAGGAATCTTTTTTCAAAATCAACCAGAAAGCAGCCCCGATTAGCGAGACTGAGATGAGGTTGCTACTAGCACGCAAAACACCTAATGGTGTGGCGGCGCGTGCGATCGTCAGAAGTGGTAATGGTCATAAATATTGGTCGGAGTTCTCTGAACAAAAACAGGATGAGATTGAAAAAGTAGCGCAAGAAATACACGAACTTATATTTCAGCCCAAACTTTCAAATCCCATTAAAACATTAGATGTACCAATTGTAGGGAATCTTTCATCTTCGGATAAGTTGGAATTGATTTTAGAATTTATAAATATTGTCAATAACATATCAACCGATAATCAGTTGGGAGAAGATTCAACAGGCGATACAACTATTGAGCTACTAAAGCAGTGCAAAAAAGTGGCTCAAAGAATCAATAGCAAAGATCCTTCATCTCTGGGTTTACATCCCCTAGTATACTTTTATACTCAACAAGGAAAGCCAAAAATTGGTTCATTTTATGGGGTGGTCAGTTTAATTTTAGATTTACAACAGACTAAATCCTGGTCTAAATTGATAAAGGTAAGAAAAGACTTTGAATGGGTAATTTGGAATTATGATATGGTTCCACAACTTGTTGCTAAGAAGAGTGACGCATTACAAGCTAGAGATCTAGTGAGAGACTTCTACTTAGAAGTCATTAATAAGTTGTCAGGAGGTATAGATAAAAAGAATGTTATCACAGAAATAAAATCCGGCGATAAAAGATTTGCGACTCTGAAAATTCCAAAGAAAACCGACACTGGGGAAATTCAGAGTAAAGAATTTTCTAGAGAAACCAAAGCATCTGCGTTTATCAGAGAGGCTCTACCAGGCTGGCCAGTTTGTAAAATTTGTGGAGGGTATCTGCCTTGCAGATTTAATAGTATCGATCATATTACAAGAAAAGCTGATGGGGGTTTAGGAACTTTAAAAAACGCACAATTAACTCACCCCTACTGCAATACTACCTATAAAAATTGAAAAAAAATTGTATTCGATTTAATGTAGAGCCAAAATATTGCGATCGCCGATAGTTAAATTTTAGCGACAGGCAATTGCTTTTTTGTTAAATCAATCTCATACAATTTGGTATGCGATCGCGATCGCATATCAAACCGCTTTGTCCGTAAATCCTGTTAATTGCAGAGACAAGGTAGATAAGGGAGATAAGCAACATAAGGATTTTAAGGAATTTAAGTCTTTTAAAATCCACACTAAGAATAAAAATATTTATTTTAAAAGACCGTATCTTCCCCCCACCAAAAATTAAAACATTCAACAATGATTACATAAGTGAGGGAAAGAGCAAGTTCGGCTGGAATCAATCAGCCTATTAACAGCTTGCTTGTCCTCAATAAAAAACTTGTGTAAATTGGAGAATCAAAAATGTCTGTATTACATCGCATTAAATCCGGTACATCTGTTTTATTAACACTGGGAACAGTTGCCGGAACCGCAGCGCCGATGCTAGCTCCCGCGCCTTCTTTTGCTCAGACAGCTTTTTCGGATGTTAATAATAACTACTGGGCAAAAGATTTTATTCAAGATTTGTCAGAAAGAGGAATTATCAAAGGATTTCCCGATGGCAGTTTTCGCCCGGATGCACCGGTAACGCGGGCTGAATTCGCAGCAATGATCCGTTCTGTGAAAAAGGCAAAAACCCGCGCTGCTGTGGGGTTTGCCGATGTTCCGTCTAATTTTTGGGCAAGCGGGGCGATCGCCGAAGCTTACGAAATGGGATGGATGTCTGGCTATCCCGGCAATGTTTTCAGACCGGCACAGCAGATTCCTCGCGTTCAAGTTGTAGTCGCTTTAAATAACGGCATGGGCTATGAGCCTACGTGCGATTTTCAAGATGTTCTCAGCTACTATAATGATGCTGGTGAAATTCAAACTTATGCTGTCAAAAGCGTTGCTGCTGCTACTGAAAAACAGTTAGTTGTCAGCTATCCCAATCCTAAATCTCTCAAACCGAACAAATCAGCAACGCGAGCTGAAGTAGCTGCTTTTATCTATCAAACATTAGTGAGTACCAATCAAGCAAGAGCAATTAATTCTCCTTACATTGCCAAGATTGATGTTAGCGAGTCTGTTGCTGTGAAAATTCCCAGCGGGGCGACTATTCCAGTCGAGTACGCAAAAGGCAAGATTTTGCTCGGCCCCAATGACAAGTCTCCGATTACGCTGACTGTAGCTGCGGATATCGCGGGCAATAATGGCCAAGTGCTGATACCCGAAGGCTCGAAAATTAGCGGCGAATTGCGATCGACTGCTTCGGGCGTTCAGTTTGTGGCTCAAGAATTAAGTATCATCAACGGCAGCAGAGTGCCTCTCAAGGCCACTTCGCAACTGATTACTAGGAAAGAAACTGTTACTAAGGGCGTTAATGTTGGTAATCTGGTTAAGAATACGGCGTTGGGTGCAGCAGCAGCGGCGGCGATCGCAGGTGTTACGGGCGATCGGGCGATCGCGACTGAAGAGGTGCTCGGCGGCGCGGGAATCGGGACTTTGATCGGGGTGTTTTTGGGGAGAGATAAAGTCGATTTGTATGCTGTTAATCCCGACACCGATTTAGATTTGCAGTTGGATTCCGAGTTGGTAGTTGGTACTACCACCGCAGGCATTTGTAGCGCTAGATAGAGCCGATACTTGAAGCCCCTCGCCTTACAGGAGAGGGGCTTTAATTTGTCTATTTTACATCGCTACAGGTGCATCTAATCAAACAATTATTCAGAAAATTTTTAACTTGTGAATTTTTACGGACATCCCAAACTTTCTCGGGTAGAAACTCCCGTCACGGGATTGACACCATCTGCTTCCTCGCACAGGATATTCACTTGATAAGCGTCGATAATCGCGTCAGTAAAATCAGCACCAGAAATTGCAGCATCATAAAACCGAGTTCGAGTCATAATTGCCTCGGAAAAATTAGCATTCGTCAAATTAGCGCCGTCGAATGTAACTCTATCTACCAAAGCACCGGAGAGGTTGGCACCTGACAAGTTGGCCTTCAGCAAAACTCCCTTAGTCAAAATCGCATTAGTTAAATCAGCACCTTGAAAATTTGTTCCCCGCATTTGGGCCGCGACAAATGTTCCCCCCGCTAAATCCGAGTTGGAAAAATCGCGCTCGGACAAATTAATATTTGTGTAATTAATATTTGTTTTAGGCAGGGCAAATGCCGGAGTAGCACTCAGCAGCACCCACCCACAAGCCAACACTAAACTTAAAATCAGGCTCAGGAAAATTCGGAAGACACTTTTCATGATGATGGGAATGGGGAATTGGGCATAGTTGACTGTTGACTGTTGACTGTTAACTGCTGACTAATGACTAATGACTAATTAAAATCGCTTTACCCAATCTTCGCCAACGCGAAGTGTCAAGTCAGAATTGATTTCACCCGTAGAAGATGCTTCAATTTTACCGCCGCCTAACTCTTTTTGCAGTAGATTTGCTGCCTCTAAATCGCCTTGCTGAACAATAATTTGACTTTGACGCTCCTTCTGGGGCGAATCCTGCACTACAGATACATTAAAAAAGCCCTTTTTTCTGAGAAATTCAGCAACGGTTTTTGCGGTTGCTGGTTTATTAGAAGCGTTTTGGACAGCTATTTTTATGTTTTTGGGCAAAACAGACTCGGTTGGATTGCGAAATCGTCCTTGTGCAAAATCCGGCACGCTCTGGTTGAAATATTGTGTCATAATGCGATCGACCTTGAGCGCATCTAAAATCCAATAACTCCTCAAATCCCCTTGTTTTGAGCTAGAACTTCCAGGCAACATTACCATTTTAAAAGTATCTCGCTCTAATTGCAAACCGAAATTTGCCAGCGTCAATATTTCCTCATAATTGAGGTTTGTATCCACATATTTTTGCATCAATCGAACAATTTGTGGCAAGCGTACCAATACTGATGGACTTGTGAGGCGGTTCCGAATAACTTGAATTAAAGATTGCTGCCGCTGAATGCGACCGATATCTCCTAAACCGTCGTTGCGAAATCGAGCAAATTGTTCTGCTTGTTCTCCGTTGAGAGTTTGCCATCCCTGGGCTAAGTTTATTTTTAACTTTTGGGCAGTATCTGTATAGGACATCGCGCGAGGTACAAACACCTCAACTCCGCCCAACAAATCGACTAATTCCCGAAACGCACTGCTGCTGACTCGCACGTATCGTTCAATTCTCGTATTGTTCAGCATACTGCTAACCAATCGCGTCGCCAAAGCTGCTCCTCCCGTCGCATTGGCTTCGCTAATTTTGCTGAATCTAATTCCGGGAACATCGACTTTAGTATCTCGCGGAACAGACAGCAAACTAATAGATTTATCTCTAGGATCGAGGTGCAATAAGAGTATTGTATCGCTGCGACCCTCAAAAATCTTAGGGCCATTGGCTGCAGCTTCCGGCACGCGGTCAATTCCCAATATCAAGATATTAACTGGGCGCGATAGGCGGTATCCAGAGTTTGATGATGTATAGTTAAAGCCCGTAGCCTCTAAGACTCTACTGATAATTGGCGGTTCCACGGGGGCTAACAGGGCGCTAATTGCCCCGATTGTGGCGGAGATGGCGGCTGTGAAAACTAGGAAAAATAGCCCCACTACATACAGGAATAATTTAGGCTTTTTTCGAGATTCTCGATCGACTGGTTTAACAAAGTTTCTTTTAAAGATTGACAAGTTTTTCATTGACTTGCTGTTAATTATTGCATTTTTTCAGCTTTGCAGTAAAACTTGGGCGGTGCTTCTCGAAAATATTTGAGCAAAGCCGGACACAGCCAGCCTTCGAGATTTTTCGATTCCCACCGATACCAGTTACCGCCGTATTCTGCTTTCAACCACAGCATTTCTGCTTGATATCCGGGAAATGGATTGGCTGAAAATAAAAGTCGGAAACCTTGAGCGGCATTGGGAATGTCTGCGACAAGCGCGTTAATCATTTCCGGGACGCCCTGAACAAATGGTTCTCGGACAAGTCCGACTCGCTCGTCGTCAAAAACCCAGGTGTAGTGTTCGCGATAGGGGTAAATTACCATCATGGCATTGGACATTGTATTTTCCTCTTTTCATTTCATTTTTTTTCTGTGCGAAAATGTAAGTTTTGATACATTATATTCTGTTGCGCGGAAGTTGTGCACTATCGGATTTTACCACCCTATTTTAACTTAGGAAATTTCGCTGGTTATTTACCAATTTTTTTCGTCTGTTGCAGGCGAACTATAGATTTATCGGGATTTATAGCTGTTTTTTTTACTTGTTATTTCTAGATAAGTAATAACAACTTTCTTGAAAGTTAAAGAAAAATTATTGCATATTTTTTGTCTGGTTGTGCCTGTTTTTATAACCAATATGACCTTGGTAAGAATGACGAATAGTCTTTATTCACCCAAACTATTAGAACCGAAACCCAAACTACAAACCTATAACTGTTTGTAGTTTGGTGTTATGTTTTTTTTGAAGATCCCGCTCAAATTCTAGTCAGCTCAACCAGCGCCTTAGCCAAATATTGATACTGCGGCAAAGTATTGTATAACTGAGCCGAAATCCTCACCAACTGCTTACTAGCATCCGGCCAAGGAATCACCGGAACTTCTATTTTAAAAATCTCCCACAGCGCCTCTTGCAAAGGTGGAATTCCTCCCTTTGCAACCGCATCAGACTGGGAGTCTGCCAGTGGCACAACTGCCATCGAACCCACCATTGCATCGGGACAAGGCAGTGGCAAACCTAATTTGTCCGCCAATATTTTTCTACCCGCCAACGCCAAAGCATGATTTTTTGCCCTCAATTCCGGCCAGCCACCGCTCAACAAAGAACCCATAAAATCAATAGCTACAGGCACGCACAAATAGGGGCTAGGATCGACTGTTCCCATCCAGTCAAATTCTAGTTGAAAGCGCGATTTATCAGCGCGGGGCGAGTTAGCACCGTGACTGATCGTAGTTGGGCGAATAGCACCTTGCTTGTCGCGCCGCACGTATAAAAAGCCCGCACCTTTCGGCGCGCAGAGCCATTTGTGGCAATTTCCCGTATAGTAAGCCGCGCCAATTTCATCTAAATTTAGCGCTACCATTCCCGGCGCGTGAGCTCCGTCTACTAATACATCCACGCCACGGTTAGCCAACTCGCCAACTAACTGTTTGATGGGAAATATTAAACCTGTTTGGCTCACAACGTGGTCTAATAAGGCTAACTTTGTTTGCGGTGAAACGCGCTTAATTATTGCTTCAATAATTTGTTCTGGTGACTCAATTGGAAATGGGACTTCTGCTACTATTACTTTAGCCCCTGTACGCTCGGCTACAAAATTAAGTGTGTTGCGGCAAGCGTTGTATTCCTGATTTGTAGTTAGCAATTCGTCGCCCGGAGAAAAACATAGCGATCGCAAAACTGCATTTACTCCCGTCGTCGCGTTCGGGACAAAAGCCAAGTCATCTTCACTCGCACCGATAAATGCGGCTAACTGATTTCTCGCATTATCCAACAAAGGCTCAAATTCCCGCATTAAAAAGCGCAAAGGTTCTTTTTCCAGTTGTTCCCGAAAAGCGGTTTGCGCTTCCAGTACGGGAATCGGACAAGCCCCAAAAGAGCCGTGATTGAGGAAAGTTATATGGCGATCGAGCAACCAATATTCGTTAATCATTAGTAATTAGTCAGTAGTCAGTAGTCAGTAGTCATTAGTCAGCAGTCATTAGTCATTAATCAGTTAACTGTCAACTGTTAACAGTCAACCGTTAACCATTTTATCTTTTAAGTGCTCAAACTCTTCTAATGTATTGCAATTCGATAACATTACTGCTTCTCGTTCTCCGACAGGTAGAGGGATTGCGGGGATTTGATTTAGCCACAGTTGAAAGGAACGTCCACCTCGGTCAATAAAACTTTGCAAACTGGGCAGAGATTGTTGGCGGTAGAAGCCGCACAAAGGCTCCCAGCGCGAATTTTGATAAGGCACAACTGCTAAAGTTGATTGGGGAAACTCTGTTAACTGACTCGCCCACTTCTGAATAATCTGGGCATCCAACAAAGGCAAATCGCAAGCTAACAGTAAAATCCACTCGGCGGCAATTTCTGTCAATCCCTGAGTCAATGCAACCAAGGGCCCGGAGCCCGGATTGTACTCTACCAGAAATTGGGATGTTTCGCTTAAGGTCGATCGATAGCGATCGGGCCAAGCAGTCAGAACATAAACTGCTGGCGTTACAACTGCGGCAACTTCCAACGCCCGCTGCAATAAGGATTTGCCCTCAATTTCCAGTAGAGCTTTATCCCTACCCATCCGCGAACTTTGACCGCCTGCAAGCACAATTACAGCAATTTGATGATTAGTCATTAGTTTTTAGTCATCACTCATTAGTAACCAGAAAAAAATATAAATGTAGGTTGCGCATTGCGCACAAAACCCGATTAATCATTTTCAACTCAAAACACTAACGGCTTTGCTAACTTCCTCAAGTTTTTGCACGACTTGACCGCTGCTCAATAAATTTTCTGCCTCAATCAAACCCGAGCTCATATCCAAACAAACTCCGCTGCGCCACAGATAAAAGCCGCCGTTCCAGATAGCGGACTGCATCAATTCCGATGGTTTACCCAGCAACACTTCCTGCATTTGTTTTAATAACTCAGAGGCTGATCCCAAGGGAGGATTTGTGCTGCTAAAACCGTAATCTCCGTGAGCTAAAAGCACTCGCTCGAACTCAGCGTCCGGCTTAGCAATGCCAATAATCGCAGTGCGATCGCGCGGCAAATCGCAGCTTCCCTCCAATCCCTTGACTGTGGTATAATTTTTGATTCCCCGCAACTCAAAGGCTTTTTGAAACATACCTTCTGTCGGCGGGTGGACGTAGCCGGAGATGACGTTAACGTCGCCAACATAGGGACACCACATCAACTCCATTGTCGAAAAAGGCGGCCGTTTGCCGATTTCGCGGCGGTAGGGAACTAAAGCGGCGGCTTGAGGAAAATGCTTGGGAAGGTAAACAAAACCTAAACCCGTACTGTCAAAAACTTGCTGAACTTTTTCTAAACGGAGTTTGCTCCAGTCAACTGCCAAACCGCGCCAAATTTCAATCAAGGGAAGACCTTCCTTGGTTGGCATGGTATCGCCCCCGTGCATGAGGGTTGGGACGCCAGATGCTGCTAAAATTAGGGCTGTTAAAGGGCTAATTGGAGCCGTGCGCGATCGCCCGTCGTAAGCAACGCCAAACACGGCGACGGTAGAGACGGAAAACCCTTTTTCTCGGTTTGGGGGGGCAAGCACAGGCCCCAATTCTTCATAAGCATCGAGCATTCCGGCTAATTCTTCCCCAGTGGGCCGTTTAATGCGGTGGGCAATCATAAAAGCTCCGATTTGAGCGGGTGTTGCTTCTCCCAGCAGCATCATCCGCGTGGCTGCTGCTGCTTCGGAGCGAGTTAAGTTTTCTCCTGTGTGTATTCCGCTGCCAATTTTTCGCAGCAATTCTCTAAATGCGTCACTCATAACTTTTGAAGTTGGTAATTGGTAGTTGGTAGTTAGTAATTGGTAATATTTGAACCGTTTTAAATTTCAATTTCAGAACTATCTATTCAAAATTATCGAATTATACCAGTTCCCAAAAAGAAGGCAATTGTTGGAAATATCCAAACCCTTATTTCATCAGTCATTCCCAATCTAAAATCTAAAATCTAAAATCTAAAATGGTATTAACTGCCTGATTTTTCTAGCTTGATGACATCAAAAGGCGGCACAAATTCGCGTACCAGATTCCAGAAATGGGCGATCGGCGGAATTTGCATTCGATCGTGTGTTGTCACCAACACCACTTCGCGAGTCCAAGCCGGATCGGCTACCGATTGACCGATCGCCGAAACCTTGGAATTTGAGCGCTCTTGGGCGATCGACCGAACTGCTAAAGTGCGATCGGTTTTCGCCTCCACCAAAGCTGAATGCGGCAGCAAAGCAATCAATTCTCCCTGCCGCACCACACCCCGAAAAGCATCAAGAGTGTTGAGTTCCAAAACAGCATGAAGTTTAGCACCGATGCGTCCAAATTGTTCTTGCACCATCCGCTGCATTCCGTACCCATCCTTAAACACCACTTGCGGGTAACAAATCAATTCCGGCCAAGGTACTCGATCGTACTGGGCCAGGGGATGACCCGCCGCCATCAACACCTCGATCGGCTCATTGTAGAGCACCTCAACCAACATTTCCGGGGCTTGAGTAAAATAGCGGTTGTTCATCACCACCGCTATGTCCACCAAACCGTCTTTGAGGACTTTCAGAGCTCGATCGCTCCCGAGGGAAGTCACCCGCAACTGCACCTCTGGATAGTCGCGGCAAAACTTTTGCAGCACAGGCGGCAAATAAGCAGCGCAAACCGAGTGAATCGCAGCCACGCAAAGTTCTGGCTGCTTTCCTGCCAGTAACTCTTCCAATTCTTCTGCAGCATTTTGCCAAGTCTGACAGATTTTGCGAGCGTGAGGCAGCAGGCATTCCCCTCCCACAGTCAGCTTCGCGTGAGCCGTGCGGTGAAACAGCGACAAACCCACTTCCGCTTCGAGTCCCTGCACTTGGCGGCTAATAGTCGATTGGGTAACGCCGCACTTCCGGGCAGCTTGCTGAAAGCTACCGGTTTCAGCAACTGAAAGAAATGCTTGAAGCTGCTCTAAGCGCATGGATGTTTAATTCGAGATGGTTTCAGAAATTTTACTGGAAGATAATCTGTGACATTAACCGATTTAGTAGAAGAATTTAGTAGACTTTGATACAGGTACAGATTAGTTTTGATTTCCGGGCTAGACGCGGGGATGCTTGGCTCTACGAATCAATTTCCTCGGGTAGGATTTATGAATCCCCAAGTAGAGGTCGATTCTCCAATATAGAATGGATTTCTAAATTTGCAAAATCATCAAAAAATGGATAAAATAAAGATAAATTCATCAAATTTGGCAAGCTTGTAGCTCAAACTTTTGAATGAAATCCCAGTCACGATCGCTTCATAAAATTGCGCTAAATTGCTTGGTTTCTCCCTATGCTTTGGACTTTAAAACTCGCCTTGTATTTCTTACCTCCTCGGGCATTATAATACCTGACTGTCCCTAAATCTCTCAATAAATGTACGAATATTGCAGGTCGGTTAAAACCTGCCGCGAACTTTCATCCCCGGACTAAAGCCACTCTTGTTTTCTGTTTTTTTTTGTATAAACTAGGAATTAGCGGGTCAGCAACACAAGTGCAAGTAGGATCGATCGCACAGGAAAGCCGAAATGCTGCAATTTCTTAAGATTATGTTATTTAACCACAATTTTATTCTGCAAAGTGGATGTTGCCAGTGGCAGCCCCAGTTGATGGGACTGCACGCGGTCAGCGATTTGTTAATTGCCTTGGCTTTTTATTCAATTCCAGCAATTCTGACATACTATGCCCGGAAGCAGCGGGACGTGCCTTTGAGCAAGGGGTTTCTCCTATTGGGGGCCTGGTTTTTCTGCGGCGGGACAACTCACTTGATGCAAGTTTGGATGCTGGTGCATCCCAGCTACTGGCTGTCAAGTTCGATCGCCGCCGTTACCGCTATCATCTCTTTGTGGGCTGTAGCGTCCCTGATACCCTGGGTTCCTCAAATGTTGGCTTTGGCTGGGGCGGCTTCTTTTCCAGGAAATACGGCGCTGGGAACTGAAAAGGTCGATCGACGGCAAGCAGACTCTGCAATTAAAAATTCCGTCGCATTCCCCACAACCGAACTCCAGCAAATTAACCAGCAATTGCTCGCAGAAATAACGCAGCGCGAGCGAGTCGAGGAACTCCTGCTTGACGCTTTAGGCAAGCTGCAAGAAAGCGAAGAACGCTTCCGCGTTTTTCAGGAATTATCTCTAGACGGATTTAACGTGTTTCGCAGCATTCGTGACGAATCCACAATTGTGGATTTTGAATGGGAATACGTCAATCCCGCAGCCGCAAAACTTCAACACAGTACACCTGAAGAATTAATTGGCAAGCGATTGCTAGAAGTGCGGCCCGGTCATAAAGATAACAGTTTGTTCGACCGTTTCGTGCAAGTTGTAGAAACAGGAATTACCCTGGATACCGAGATTTATTACAACAGCGAAGGCATTGTCGGCTGGTTTCGGATGATGACTGTTAAATTGGGCGACGGCATTGCTATTTCTTTTAGCGATATTACTGGCCGCAAGCAAGTAGAAGCATCCCTGCGCAACGCGCTGCAAAAACTCACTTCTCATTTTGAAAATACGCCCCTAGCGGTGATTGAGTGGGATGAAAACTTTCGGATCAGCGGCTGGTCGCCGGCGGCCCAGAAGATTTTTGGGTGGAAGGAAACAGAAGTTTTAGGCAAGCATTTTAGCGAATGGAAATTTATTTCTCAGGGTGATTTTGAAAAGGTTCAATCAGAAATTTATAGTTTAAAAAAATCCGACCGTCGCTGCAATATAGTTCGCAACAGCAATTATAATAAGGGTGGTTCGTTGGTGCATTGCGAGTGGTACAATTCGGCTTTTTACAGCGATTCCGGACAGTTGGTATCGGTGATGTCTCTGGTTTTGGACGTGACGGAACGCTTTAATTTTCTGGAAGTGCTGCGACAGTCTGAAGAGCGGTTTCGGATTGCGGCAGAAAGTGCCAGCGATTTGATTTACGAATGGGATATCGAGACAGGCATCGTGCTGTGGTTCGGTCACGTAGACCAACATTTGCAGTACGAAAAAGGCGGATTTCCGAGGACAAGAGCAGCTTGGAACAGTATCTTGCACCCGATCGACCGCGATCGAGTTTTGGCCGCGGTCGATCGGTATTTGAGTGCGCCAGACAGTTCTGCCGCCCCATTTTTTCAGGAATACCGCGTTCAGTCCCAGAGGGGCGGCGTGCTCCACTGGATCGATCGGGGCAAAGCAGTGCTTGACAAACAAGGCAATCCCTACAAATGGATCGGCGTGATTAGCGACATCAGCGATCGCAAACAGGCCGAAGAACAGCGGAATCTAGCTTTGGCGCGGGAAAAGGCCGCCCGCCGCGAAGCCGAAGCCAGCGAACTGCTTTACCGCGTCCTCGCTGAAGCCATCCCGCAAATCGTTTGGACTGCCAGACCCGACGGCTGGGTGGACTACTACAACCAGCGCTGGTTTGAATATACTGGCTTGACGCTGGAGGAAACTCAAGGCTGGGGGTGGCAGCTAACCCTGCATCCAGATGACGCGGAAGATGCTGTAGAACGCTGGAATACCTCCGCACAGACGGGGATGACTTACGAGGTGGAATACCGCTTTAAACGGGCATCTGACGGGGCTTACCGCTGGCATCTGGGCCGGGCATTGCCCGTGCGGGACGCTGAGGGGAAAATTCTCAAATGGTTCGGGACTTGTACGGATATTGACGATCGCCAGCGATCGGCCCAAACAGCCTATTTTCGCGCTAGAGCTTTGGCTTTGCTGTCGTCGGCTTCTCTGGATTACGAGGAGGCGCTGCAAGGTTTGGCAGATTTAACAGTACCGGCGCTGGGGGATTGGTGCTGCGTGCATTTGGTCGAGGCCGACGGCTCGATCCGCTTGCACGCAGTTGCTCACTCAGATCCGAGCAAAGTCGCTATGCTGTGGCAAATCGACCGGCGCTTGCCGCTAGACCCCCAGGGACGGCACGGAGTAGCAAAGGTGCTGCGGACTGGGGAGTCGAAGCTCTACGCAGAAATACCGGAATGGGTGATCGAGGCGATTGTACCCGACAGGGAACTGCTGTCCGTGCTGCGATCCCAGGCGCTGTCGGCAATCTGCGTGCCGCTGATCGCTCGCGGGCGGACGCTGGGAGCGATTTCGCTGCTGTGCGGGGAGTCCGGCCGCCGCTGCGGGGAGGGGGATTTGCTGTTGCTGGAGGATTTGGCGCGGGATGCGGCGGTGGCGATCGACAATGCGCGGCTTTACCGGGAAGCAGCGGAGGCTAACCGGATTAAAGACCAGTTTTTGGGAACGCTTTCTCACGAGTTGCGGACGCCTCTGAACGCGATTTTGGGCTGGGCCCAAATGCTGCGGCAGCGCCAGATGAGTGCCGAAAAAACGGCTGTAGGTTTGGAGACTATTGAGCGAAACGCGCGGTTGCAGACTCAGATGATTGAGGATTTGCTGGACGTTTCCCGGATTGTGAGCGGCAAAGTGTGTTTGAAGCTGTTCCCGGTGGATTTGGTGCGGATTGTAGAAACGGCCGTGAAGGCGCTCAGCCCTGATGCTGAAGCTCGGGGAATTGAATTGGCGAGTTTTTGCGGCGAAGGGGTGGGCTTGGTGAGGGGCGATGCTACTCGTTTGCAGCAGGTGGTGTCTAATTTGGTCTCGAATGCGATTAAATTTACGCCGCCGTCGGGTCGCGTGGAAATCAGGCTCTCGGAGGATGGGGAACCGGGAGCAGCGGGTGGCGCCATGTTGTCTGGGCCGTCTCCGGTTCACTCTGTTTCGATCGTTGTCAGCGATACGGGAATTGGCATTAGCAAGGAGTTTTTGCCGTTTGTGTTCGATCGCTTCCGCCAAGCTGACAGCACTTCTACGCGCAATTACGGCGGGCTGGGACTGGGATTGGCGATCGTCCGCCATCTCGTGGAACTCCACGGCGGCAGTGTCTGGGCCGAAAGTCCTGGGGAAGGACTCGGCTCGACTTTCGGAGTGCGGCTGCCAATTGAGCAGAGGTAAAGTTTTGATTTTTAATAAGTTATTGAGTGCAAAATTCAATATTTAAGTTCTACGCAAGGTGCTTATGGCGCACCCAAACTTTACAGCGGTTTCCCTGTTATTTAGTACAATTAATAACAATGAGATATCACTGGGTAGTCACAGCTAATCAAAGCATATTCGCTCGATAATAGATGCTTTTTGTCAGGATGATGAAATCGTTCATGCTTTCACGACTTTGGTAGTGACTTTAGCATTTATCTTTTTAGCATAAAGTTCAATGCTGACTATTTTTTGCCACCATAAAATGCTGTATTTGCTAACAATAACCAGTTTAGGGATTGCGATTGGTGGTTTGTGGGAAGTTGCCGAATGGACGGCTGGTATTGTTCTCTCAACCGAAGTAATTGAGAGCCTGAATGATACGATTATTGATTTGATTCTGGATAGTTTGAGAGCTGCAATAGCTGCCCTAACTAGCTTCTGGACGTTGCAAGAATGGATGCGCCCCTGTGCGGCAGTTGGGAATCAAGCATCGATCGCCAATAGTCCGAGCGATCGCACTTAACTGAAAGCATTATCATAAGTTTTTCCTCAATCATCTTCCATCAGGTGGATATTTTTTTATGGCATTAGACAGATGACAAGGTTGGGCGAGTTAGATTAAATTAAAATAGAAGGCAGATATTGAAATAATGTTGAAAAGGGCAAATAGACCTTTTACCTAACTCAAATTCTAAGAATTTCAATTCCCATTGTTGCAATTGTTGCAAGAAGTTGATGGTTCAGAACCGGGAGGATTTTAGGAAAATTAAATCAACCACAACGGCAGTTGCTGTGTTGAGTTCAACCTTTTATTTACCGGAGATTGCTCAAATCAGTTCCCAAACATCAGGCATCCTGCCTGTGCTGAACTGAGTTTTCTGGATAAGTCTCATAGCTAACCATAAGGCGATCGCTTGCGATAGGAAGACAAGCAGAACCTCTTTCTTACCTCGTTTATTTTGACGATCAATTCAGCAATAAGGTGTATATAATGACTCAACCAGAATCCTTGTCCCAACCGCTGACCCAAACCGAATTCGTCGCAACTTTTCGCTTGTTCAGTCGATTTAGCTTCTGGATACAGTTATTCTTGGGTGCTGTTTCCGGCATTGTTTTATTATTTGCTATGTTGGGTCGCAACATGAGCGAACAAACCAATAATAATGCAGGTATTGGTTTCGGGGTATTTTTAGCGATAGTTGGTCTTTTATTGCTGTGCTTTAGAATTTTTTGGGATTTTCGCTACAGGCTTTTAGGCAGACTTTTGCACGCGGAAAATTCCCAGGTATATCCCAGCAAAGAACATATTACTCACACCTTACGGATTGGATTAATTTCTAGTTTGGTGGGGGTATTAATCGCGTTTGTCGCTTCTGAAGAAACAGTTGCTGTAGTCCTAGCGAAAACTCTCAGTCAACCGCAAGCGATGGCAGCTTATGCGCCAGAAAATGTGATTCGTTCCCTAGATATTTTTGTGACTATGGCAAACGTCAATCTGATTGGCGCTCACTTTTTTGGAGCTGTTACTTCTCTTGGGTTGCTCAATTGGGTAGAAGAGTAATTGGCAGCATTAGCGATCGCTAAAGGCAAACACAGCTCCTATGTCGTTAGGACTGACAAGGGCTGGCACATTTAACTAAGGTTTGTAGTGTTGCACTGTCTTGGCGAAAGAGAGCGAAGACTGTGCAGCTACAAGCTAAACAAACTGGCTATTTGGATGAACATCTAATCTGGAATTGGTAGCGATCGCTCCTGCTAATGGTAATCAGCCCGCTCCACCGTTTTTAAATTTTAAAAATGTAATTTATTAATTATATTGAGAGATATTTCATCTATCTTGAAATAGATAGATTTTGAATCATGCCAAACAAAACTTAGGCTCATATTCTGAAAGTTCAGCTATATCCGTGGCATTCAGCTTCCTAAATCACCCTCCGCAAATCCTCTCCCTCTTAATTCTCGGGCCATTCTTGCAAGGCGATCGCAATTCCCTGTTTTAATCTTGGTTCGAGACTCTCTTGGTTAACTAAAACTTCTAATTGCTGTCTGGCCTCAATAGCATTTAGCTGTTTGAGCGCAGCCGTACAGTGCAGCCTGGTGCTGTTATCGGCATCTGCTAACAGTTGAATCAGCACATCTAGCGCTCTAATATCTCCTAATTGCCCTAACCCTAAAGCTAAAGATTGTTTGATTGCCGCGGAATGCACGGCGGGATGATTGCTTTCGAGTAAATCGAGCATAATTTCAGCAGCTTTGGCTTTTAATTCCGGCTTTTCCACTCGCCCTAAAACAGTGATAATCTCTTGACAAATAGGAGAGTTTGTGTTATTTAATTCGGCAATTAAGGTTTGCTGTAAATATTCTAAAGCGACTGCGGTTTCGCTCCAGCTTAGGGCGCGCACAGTTTCGATTTGCAATTCAACCGGAGTTGTGGGCGATCGCAGCAATTCAAATAAAGCAGCCGCAGCAGCATCGGTTTTCACTCGCCCGATCGCGATCGCAGCCAGCTTGCAAACTTCTAATCGGATGTCCGAAAGCAAAGGTTTGAGCAAGTTAACTAAATCTAATTCTGCATCTAAATAGGCGCGCACCCCGAGGGCACGCACGGCTTCTTTTCTGACTGCTGTCGCCGGATCTTTGAGTGCTGCTATCAGTACCGGCGGGATGCGGGAGTCGCGAAAGCTGCTCAAGGCCTCGATTGCGTGCGCGCGCACCGCAACTTGAGAGTCTCCGACTACGCTCAACAGCGGTGGGATGGTTTCGGTGCGCCGAATTTGCGCGAGTGCTGCTGTTGCAAACTGTCGCGAGTCTTCTTGGAGTAGGAGAGTTGCGAGGGATTCTATGGCTGTCGGGCCGAAATTCCCTAGGGTTTCGGCGGCGATTTGGCTCAATTCTTCGTCGGAATTTTTGACCAATTCTACTAAAGCTTGAATCACTTCCGGGCGATCGAAGTTTCCGAGGATGCGGGCGGCAAACCACCGGGGCTCTGTGTCTGCGTCTGCGTCTTCGAGCACGGCAATTAAAGGTGCGATCGCGCCATTTCCCAGATTGGGCAATACTTTAGCAATTTCCCAACGGTCTTGAAAATCGCCCCATTCTAAGGCTTGTATTGCTAAACTGACAGCTCGATCTAAAATGTGTTGTTCCTGCGGCTTGCTGCCCTTGGCTGTCACTTGCTGCAAGCATTCGACTAACCCAGACCAGTTTTGGCGATCGGCAGCGACTTGCCCTTGTTCTAAAAAATTAGACATAATTTTAGTTTTACTTCGATCGAGAAGCGAGATTGTTTGCTGCTAGCCCAGAGCCGGAGGTACTTTTTAGGAATCTTTGGCTACAATTATCCCTTTTTTGACATTTTTGTCAATCCATCATAATCGGTAAAATAGAACTAAAGCATTAATTTCATAAAGTTAAGCTATCAAGCTATACTTTTTGTAATTAAAAATCCTCAACCAATTAAAAATCAACAAATGAAGAAAGCTCTACTTTTAGTAAACCAGCACTCCCGAAAAGGGCAAAAGTTATCATCTCAAGCCACTGTAGAATTGCAAGCACTGGGTTTTGAGTTAATTGTAGAATCTACCGACCACGCCCGCGAACTTCCCGACACAATTCGGCGCTACAAAAATCAAGTCGAATTAGTAATAATCGGCGGTGGCGACGGCACTCTCAACGCTGCCATAGAAGGTTTGATAGACACCAAGTTACCCTTGGGTATTTTGCCGATGGGAACGGCTAACGACCTAGCTCGCACTCTGGGAATTCCTACAGATTTATCCGCAGCTTGTCAAGTAATTGCCAGCCAGAAAGTTCGGTTAATAGACTTGGGTTGGGTGAACGGCAAGCATTTTTTAAATGTGGCGAGTTTGGGATTGAGCGTGCAAATTTGCCAGCGCTTGACTAAAGACGTGAAGCAGCGCTGGGGAGTTTTCGCGTATGCTTTTACTGCTTTCCAGACGATTTTGTCATCGCAACCATTCAGAGCAGAAATTAAAGTAAACGACCAATCTTTTAATGTTAAAACTATTCAAATTGCCATTGGCAATGGTCGCTATTACGGCGGCGGTATGACAGTTGCCGAAGATGCCACAATCGACGACAAGCGACTGGATTTGTACAGTTTGGAAATAAAAAACTGGTGGGAAATTATTGCTTTGCTGCCAGCTATGAGGCAAGGAAATCATACGAGTTGGCCTAACGTTCGTGCCTTGCACGCTCAAGAATTTGAGGTTAATACTAGCAAACGCCGTCCGATTAATACCGACGGTGAAATCACCACTCACACGCCTGCAACATTCCGAGTGATTCCCCAAGCTTTAGCAGTTATAGCTCCTTCATAACTCATAACTCATATATCAGTTAACTGGTTCCCAGGCTGGAGCCTGGGAACCCATATCTAGAGGCTCTGCCTCGGTGCCGAAAATGGAGGCAGAGCCTCCGGATCTGCGTTACCAGGCTCCAGCCTGGTAACGAGTAATTTTCTTGTGCAACAGGCCGGAGAGCCTGTTCACTTAATAATCGCCTCCAGCACCGTATTGCCACGCTTCAACTAATCGGTGAAAATAGTATTGCTGTTCCGGTGCTAAATTTTTCACCTGCGGTTCTACGGCTTTCCCCAAAGGCTGCAATCCCGTATAAAGTCCTAAATTTATATAATGAACCATCCAATCGAGCAAATTAGCTATTCCAACCTGCGGGATAATTTTCATCACTAATCCGGGATGGCTAATTGCTGTTTTAAACAGGGTTTTTGACAAAGCCGGAAACAGCACGATATCCTGAAGAAACGGTTTGAGTACCGGTTGTCCCAACTCTTCCATTACCTGAAATACGGCAGCCAAAAGTTGATTGATTTGATTGGGGTCTATTCTTTGATTCATCGCAGCACTCATCGAACGCTGAAACAACCAGGTAACTGATAGATTCGGCTGGTAGGGTTGCAAAAGTGCGAGGGAATTGTTGCTGAGACTGTCGCTTGTCAAAGCTTCGTCAATTCCTAGAGTCAATCGTTTGAGGTGGCGCACCATTGCCCCGAAACCGCCGAAGCTGAGGGGAGATTGGCTACCGCTGCTGTCTCCAACTGGGAGTATGCGATTCCAAGGCGTTTTTAGAGGACTTTGGCGATAGCAGGGGAAGAATCCGTAGAGTGCTCTTTGGAATTTTAACTGTTCGAGTTCGACGTTTTGATATTGGGGAAGCAAGCGCAAATACTCTTCAAATAAGGTTTCTAAACTGAATCTTTCTGTGTCGGCGTCTATGTAGGTAAATAAGTAGGTGGTGCGGCCGTCTCTGGCTGGAAATGCTTCCCAAAAATATTGGCACTGATTTTGCATTGGGGTGAAGGATGCAAATATGTCGCCGGTGTCGTTTTTGGGGAATCCTTGAGAACAACTGCCGACTACTAAACATACGGCTTCTGGTTTTTTGCCTTGTCTTGCTTGGCAGACAATGGGGGATAAATGTCCCATAGCGTCTAATAATAATCGGCTTTTAAATAAGTTTTTAGCAGGTTGTGAAGCGGTATTTTCTGATTCAATAAGAACGCCATTTGGGTGAATTGTGGCTGTTTTAAATGGTGTATTTTCATATAAATTGCCTCCAGCTTCTATGAATCGCTGCTTGAGGGTTTCTAGGAGGTAAACTGGGTCTATTCCGATGTTCAGTACGTCGCGCACCCAAATGTCTGGGGTGTTGGCAAAGCTGATGCGGGCTGGGTTGTATTCGGTGGCGATCGCCTTTTCAATCTCTTCAACAGATAGCAGATTTAGTTCTAAGAATGCGTCTAATTCTTTGCGAGAAATGTTCCATTCTTGCTCGCGGCCTCGCAGGATGCCGCGTTCGAGCAGGGCTACTCGCCAACCCCGCACGGCTAAGGCTGTACCGATTAATATTCCTAGGGTTCCGCCGCCGATAACTATGTCGAAGTCGAGGGTTTCCAGGGGTTGTTGGCTGTGTTTGACTGCTTGGGGTGCTGGTGCGGTGTTTTGTTTGAGGTTTTCCCAGAGTCGATCGGCTTTTCTCAGGCCTCCGAGGGCGTCTGCTGGCAGTTGGGAGAGGATTTGTTCGGTGAGGGACATCGGGTTTTAGTATTAAACAGTGGTTGATTTTTTATAATTTAGCTTAGATCAACGTTTCCGACAGTTTTAGGGCTTAAGCATGAGGTGGTGAGAAACCCGGTTTCTAACAATTGTGGGCTTAGTAACGAGAAATATACGAATCAACCGGGTTTCTGATGTCGCGAGTGCGATCGGGAACGGAGTTTTTTTATCATCACACAGAGAAACCCGGTTTCTCAAAAAAAAACCGGGTTTATACCCTTCGTCGGTAAGTCTGGGGAATTATCTTTAATCAGCCGTGCTTAACTCTTCAACTCGCAGCCGATCGCACAAAATTCCTTCGCACACAATAGCACCGCTCTCCGCACTCCTGCAAACTTCTAACTGAGCTTCCGGCAGCGCTTCAAACAAAAAACGTTCCCCGGGAAACACCGTCCGCTCAAAATACCAATTAGGAATATTTGTAATCCGAGCGATTTGCACTTGACTGGTAGTATTCAGATACCAACACAAAATGCGCGCATGACGTTCGGAAATTACCTCATTCAGTGTCAAATTCATATTTTTAACTTGTTTGTGAAACTGTGCGATCCATCGGCGACTGGCCTAAACTTAATATACCATATCACCCGTGACAACAAAATTTTTTCAACATTTCTTAGGTTAATTAATAAAGGCCTCTGGGGAAACTTTGGCGCATTCCACGTTTTCCCAAGAAGCTGCAAAAGCTGGCATTGCTAAAGTGCAAGATTTCCATTCTCCCCGAACAGGTGCGTTGAACAATTCACAGTGACCCACGGAACCTCTTTGCAGTTTATAGTGACCGCAAAAATTACACTTAGAAGCCGGATTGAAGCCACGCTCGCTAATTACCTGATTGCGATTGCTGTGGATGTTGTTGCGTTCTAAAGTTAGAGTTTCCATTAAGGTATTTTTTAAATGTTGTCTCTTAAGTATGACAGCGGGATTTCAGTCGTGGCGTCTATCTCAAGGCTTAGTTCGCATCTTAAGTTTTGTTTAGGGATCGATAGAAAATAGGTCATTTTTGACATTATAAAGCTAGGGAGCAATTTAATTTTCTTGCTGCCGAACTTGCAGACCGGGCTTTAATGCTGAGCGGCTTCCCTGGAGATGTACTTCCTTAGACAGAGCTAATTATCCTCGCCTAGCTTGCTAAACAAATCGGCTAAAATAGTATTAGAAAATAAAAAACCTTCGGGATCGCTCAACCTCAAATTTCCCGAAAACGGCAGTTTCGCGCCCTCGCTTAAAGTTGCGTGAAGCGGAGCTATCCCGTAGGGAATCGCCCTATCTTCCGTCATAATTTCCACCCATCCTTGCCGCCAGTATGGTTGCAAACAATGCCAAATTTTATCAACCGTTTGCTGCGTAAACTTTTCAGTCAGCGCCGACAGGCTAACTCCTTCTGCTAAACGCAAACCTAGCATCAGCGTTTCTAACAAAACGTCATTTTCTGATACTTGTTGAAAATTTTGCTCAATTTCTAGATCCATCTCTGGCTGGGTTTCCCCTCCAAGTTTTGGGGTAGCAGGGGAATTGAGGCGAGACATCGATCGCACCCACTGATAATATTCTTGAGTTTTGCGAGGCCTTGTTAGCCTCCGGCCTTCCACGTAACTCGCCGCCCCCATTCCCAAGCCGTAATAAGGGCGATTTTCCCAATAAACGCGGTTGTGGCGACACTGATAGCCCGATCGAGCGTAATTAGAAATTTCGTAATGTTCGTATCCAGCACCGGTCAGAATTTCCCGCGCTAAACGGTACATTTGAGCAGCGGTTTCATCTGCTGGTAGCGGCTGCGCGCCTGCTTCAAAGTAGCGCCCGAAAGCAGTTCCCTGCTCAACAATTAAGTCGTAACTCGACAGGTGAGTCGGGCTAATTTCCACTGCCGATTTCAGGGAAGCTTCCCACTGTTCTAAAGTTTGGTGCGGCAGTCCCGAAATCAGGTCTAAACTGAAATTGACAATACCTGCCGATCGCACTATTTCTACTGCTTCAAAAATATCAGCGACAGAGTGCGATCGTCCGCAAGCTTGCAGCAATTCATCCTGAAAAGCTTGCACTCCCAAACTAACTCGATTTACTCCCGCCGCTGCATATCCCCGCAACTGTTCTAAAGTAAACGTACCCGGGTCTATTTCTATAGAAATTTCCGCCCCAGCAGCAATCCCAAATTTGCCGTCTAGAGTCTCTAAAATATTGCTCAACTGACTGACAGAAAGCAGCGAAGGCGTGCCACCACCAAAAAAAACTGTTTCCAGAGATGCCCCTAAATTTGGAGTTTCTTGAATTTCTTGACACAGTACAGCAACGTATTGCACGATTGTGCCGGAATTCTCGCCATTTTTGCGATCGCCCACCACAAAAACCGGAAAATCGCAGTAGTAACAGCGGCGCCGACAAAAAGGTACGTGCAGGTAAGCCGAACTGGGAATGCCGGAATTTGTCACTTGCGCACTTTTTTTAAATTCAAATGTTAAATAATCTGTGGCAGGGTTCATTACATCTCAAGCCGAAAGCGCAACTTCAAATCTAAAGTTTTAATTAAACCATTATGAATAATTATGTATATTATGACATTTTCTTACCAAAAAAGCGCTGCGAACGATCGGCTCTTTTAATTTAACCTCGTACCAGTTTCGATCTGCCACAATTCCCGAACAGCGCGCAGGGCGCTCTATTCGCACTTCGTGCCTGCTTTCGGCGGGGCGTGGTAAATGCCGAGCAACTCACTGGTTGAACCCCCAAAGGGTACAACCGCGAAATATAAGTTTATGAAAATCCCTGAGTAAACATAGCGATATCCGACCACAGCATAAAAACAAGTATCAGCACTGCAAAGATATAATGTGAATAAATTCATTAACCTAGAACTAATGCTAGACGCAATCATAATAATCTCATTCATAATCGCAGGCGGAGGCATAGGCTATTACGGAGTCGAACTCCTGCCGAGCAATCTGCTGCTGCAAGTTACAAATATACAAGGTTTAAGTTCTGTACTAGGCTCGTTTGGAGCATTAATCGGCTTCGTGCTGGGATTAGTGGCTCAAACCACCTACCGGCGCCTGGAAAAACAAGTTCGCGATATGCCAGTGGAGATGTTACTGACGCGGGCGATCGGCTTAATCATCGGACTGCTAGTAGCGAACTTAATGCTGGCTCCGCTGTTCCTGCTGCCAATTCCCCGCGAGTTCGGCTTCATCAAACCTCTAGTCGCAGTCTTGGGAAGCCTCATGTTCGGCTTCACAGGCGTCAGTTTGACCGACACCCACGGCCGCGCTTTCTTGCGGCTGATTAACCCGAAAACCTTAGACACTGTGTTGGTAGCCGAAGGTACTTTCAAACCAGCAAGTGCCAAAGTTGTCGATACTAGCTGCATTATTGACGGCCGGATTGAAAACCTGCTAGAAACAGGTTTCCTCGAAGGTCAAATTATCGTGCCGCAATTCGTGCTCCAAGAACTGCAACTAATAGCTGATTCCGCCAACGATCAAAAGCGAGTGCGCGGGCGCCGGGGCTTAGATATTCTCAACCGCATCAAAGAAACATATCCAGAACGCATTCAAATTCACTCGGCTGACTACGAAGATCTTGCGACAGTCGATGCGAAATTAGTCCGCTTCGCTTTGGATATCGACGGCATTTTGCTCACCAACGATTACAACTTGTCGAAAGTAGCTACCGTCCAAAAACTGCCGGTTTTGAATATCAACGATTTGACTCATGCGGTGCGGCCAACTTATTTGCCGGGAGATACGATCGAACTAAAAATCCGCAAAGAAGGCAAAGAACCCTCTCAGGGAATCGGTTACTTGGATGACGGCACAATGGTTGTCGTGGAAGCAGGAAGCAGCTATGTCGGCGGCGAAGCGAGAGTCGTAGTCACCAGCGCCCTGCAAACCAGCGCCGGCCGCATGATTTTCGCCCGCCCTCAAGAGTCCGTTATTGTTTGAAACTGAGTTTTGAAACTGAGTAACAATGGCCAGGGCAATCAGAATCAAATATTGCGATCGCTGTTCCCAATCTGCCCCGACTCTCTACCGCGCCCGGTATGACGAATCGGGGCAGTGGTTTTTTTTGTGTCTTAAATGTTGGGAATCTGTCAGCGCAAACAATCCTTTTTACTTCTACGGCGGCACTTGGAAAGCCACCAAGAAAAAATAGCAATTACCAGCTTCTTCTTCTTTTCTCTTCCTTCGTGTCCTTAGCGTCTTCGCGGTTCGATAATCTCCATATCTAATTCCGAATTATTCTAGTGATTCTGGAGTAATTAGAATCAACTAATCTCGATCGCATCTTCATACAATGTCTCGATCGCACAGCTAAAATTAACGCTAGCAAACTGAACTTCTTGTCCTTGACTATAAGGATAAAGCACCCACAAACCCTCTGCATTCCGGCGAAAACACTCTACACTAACTCTTTCTTGATTGATTAATACATACTCTTGCAAACTTTCAGAAGTGCGGTAATCAGCAAATTTATCGCCTCTGTCAAAAGCCGCTGTTGTCGGCGATAAAACTTCCACAATTAAGCGCGGGTAGCGAATGAAATCTTCCGCAGCATTTTTGTCTCGTTCATCACAACTCACCGCTACATCGGGATAGTAATAAAAATTTGATGTATTGAGCATAACTTTCATGTCTGCCATGTAAGATATGCAGCCACTTCCCCGAAGATGATTTCTCAGCAAAGTTGCTGCATTGAGACTAATGATGACATGAGCTTTGCTTGCCCCTGCCATTGCATAGATTTCACCTTGCCTGTACTCGTGTTTGATCGGACTGACTTTCTCGGCTGCTAAATAATCTTCAGGAGAGACGTAGGTGTCGCTTTTACTTGCAACCATATAATTTTGAGGTTGGTGAGCATGACATAATTATAGCCGATCGCCCTTTTTCAGCTTTCAGCCCTAGTTTTAACGACGGCGCGGGGCCGGAAGCCTCGCGCTATTGCCATTTTGCGGTTGCGGTTTTTCTTGCAGCTTCATTGTCAAACTAACCCGCTTTAACTTCTCATTCACCTCTAAAACTCGCACTTTCACAACTTGTCCGACTTTAACAATCTGTTTGGGGTCATCTACGAAGCGATCGGCTAATTGAGAAATGTGAACCAAACCATCTTGGTGCACTCCCACATCAACAAACGCTCCAAAGTTAGCTACATTCGTGATTATGCCTTCTAATTCCATCCCCACTTGCAAGTCGGAGATTTCTTTGATTCCTGCTTGGAAAGTGGCATATTTAAACTCGGCTCGCGGGTCTCTTCCCGGTTTTTCTAGTTCGGAAATAATGTCTCGGAGTGTTGGTTCACCCACTTTGTCGGTGACATATTTCTTGATGTTTACAGTCTTGATTGTTTCCGATATTTGTGTTATTCCTGTCAGCGGCAAGTCTAAATCCTTGGCGATCGCCTGCACGACAGGATAACTTTCGGGATGAACTGCTGTATTGTCCAGGGGGTTTTCGCCCCCGCGAATGCGGAGAAACCCGGCTGCTTGTTCAAAAGCTTTTGGCCCGAGTTTGGGAACTTTCAGGAGTTGGCGGCGATTTTTAAATGCGCCGTTTTCGTTGCGGTAATTGACGATATTTTTGGCAACTGTTGCCGTCATTCCTGAGACAAATGTCAGCAGTTCTTTCGAGGCTGTGTTTAAGTCAACTCCCACATAATTAACGCAGCTTTCGACGGTTTCGTCGAGTTTCTTTTTGAGCAGTTTTTGGTCAACATCGTGCTGGTATTGACCGACTCCTATTGATTTCGGGTCGATTTTCACGAGCTCGGCGAGGGGGTCTTGCAAGCGCCGTCCGATGCTGACTGCGCCGCGGACGGTGATGTCGAGGTCTGGAAATTCGGCGATCGCCACTTCGCTTGCTGAATAAATCGATGCACCCGATTCATTCACCATGACTTTAATCGGTTTTCTTTCCATTTCTGCCAAAACTTCCGAAACAAATTCGTCTGTTTCCCGGGAAGCTGTACCGTTGCCGATCGCGATTAATTCAATTTTATATTTTTCAATTAAATGCTTGACAATTTTACCAGCTTGCTGTCGCTGAGCGGCCGCTTGGTGGGGAAAAATTGCTTGATATTCTAAAAATTGCCCGGTTTCATCGAGGGCGGAAACTTTGCAGCCCGTGCGAAATCCCGGATCGATCGCCAGTGTCGGTTTCATTCCCGCCGGCGCCGACAGCAGCAACTCGCGGAGGTTGGTTTCAAAAGTGGCGATCGACTCGATATCAGCGACGGCTTTGTTGTGCGATCGCACTTCTGTAATTAACGAAGTCTTCATCAGTCGGTTGAAGGCATCCTTCAAAGTCGATCGATAAAACTCTTTAACTTCCGGTATCCTAGTTCTAATTTCCTGAGCTTCCAAATAAGCCATCACTGCGGATTCATCAAAAGCCAGTTCCAAATCTAAAACCCCTTCCGTTTCCCCGCGAAACAGCGCTAACATATTGTGCGACTGAACGCTTCTCGCCGCAACTTGATAATTGCGGTACATTTCAAATTTAGTGCTTTCTTCCGGGAAATCATCTTTAATTTTCGAGACAAAGACTCCGGTTTTCATTAAAAATTCTCGCAAATAAGCCCGCAATTCTGCTTTTTCCGAAACCGCTTCCGCCAAAATATCCGCAGCACCTTTTAGAGCTTCTTCTGCTGTTTTAACTCCCTTTTCTTCCGAAATGTATTTAGCTGCTTCCGCCTCAAAGTCTGCTGGTTTAGCCGTCGGTAAGTTCAGAGACTTGATAAATTCTGCCAGCGGTTCCAAACCTTTTTCTCTAGCAATTGTCGCTCGCGTCCGCCGCTTGGGCTTGTAAGGCAGATAAAGGTCTTCTAGTTCGTTTTTTTGCAAACACGATTCGATTTTAGCTTGCAGTTCTTCAGTGAGTTTTCCCTGAGAGCTAATCGTATCTAAAATCGACTTTTTGCGCTCTTCAATTTCAGTCAAATATGTGAAGCGATCGGAGATATCCCGCAACTGAATTTCATTCAGTAAATCCGTGCGTTCTTTGCGGTAGCGGGCAATAAACGGAATAGTTGCTCCCTCGGCGAAAAGTTCCAGAGCATTATTGACTTGAGACAGATTAATGGAAAGTTCTTGAGCAATCAGTTGAGGAATGTCGATCATAGTGCAGAATGTCGGGTCAATTGCTGGCGGTTAATAAATTATTTAGGATTTGTGCGAATTAAGAGGGAAATGAACTGCAGAGGATACAGAGCAGGAAATCAGATAAATAAGACTTTTAGAGAGTTTTATCGATTGTCCTAGCAGTGTTAACATGATGTTAGCATAAATGCCGTAATTTTTCAATATTGCCATAGAGACTACAGAAATCCTGACTGCAAACAGATTTGCAGCCAGGATTTTAGTTTTTTTATTCAAAATAAGACTGAAATCATCACTACAAACAGCCTTTAAGATTTGACAAAAACTTGATTGGTTTCCGCTGGTTTGTCGCTGGTACTCTTTGCGGTCAATTCGTCCGCGTAGGGAGATTGATGCAGATAAGCTTTACCGGCAGAACCGAAAAGTTGCAGTTTGTCAGAAATGACCGATCGCATGGCATCGATCGCCTTTTCCATTACTTCCAACAAATCTGGATCTGACAAAGAACTGCTAGTTTTTAAAACGTCCATATAAGCTTCGCGAACTTCCGTATTCACATTAAATTTAGATACTCCTAATTTAATAGATTGATTAATCATTGATTCCGGCAAACCGCTAGCACCGTGCAGCACTAACGGCACGGGAACAGAAGCGCGTATTTTTGCCAAACGCGGGAAATCGAGTTTTGGTTCGCTGAAATATTTGCCGTGAACGTTGCCAATTGTTACTGCTAAAAAATCTACCTGAGTTTCTTTGATAAACTCTACTGCTTCCAATGGATCTGTCATTTTTGCAGCTTTTTCTTCGATTGTCAAACCGTCTTCAGTGCCGCTAATTCTGCCGATTTCTGCTTCAACTACCGCACCGTTAGCGTGGGATAATTTAGTCATTTCGCGCGTAAATATTAAGTTTTGTTCGTAGGGCAAAGGAGAACCGTCTGCCATAATTGATTTGATGCCGGCGTCTAGGGCGAGATGAATGTCTTTTTCTGAGGTGCTGTGATCTAAGTGTACTGAGATCGGCACTAAAGATTTGCGCGCGGCTTCCATGCAAAGCGCGACTAAGGGCGATTTTCCGTATTTGAGGGCGCTGGGGTGAAGTTGCAGCATAGCAGGACTTTGCAGCGCTTCGGCGGCATCGATGACGGCTTTTACTCCTTCGAGGTTGTAGACGTTAAAAGCGCCGATCGCATAAGCGTTTCTCCGGGCCGTGTTCAGCAATTCGCTAGTTGAGGCGAGCATAAGTACCTGGCTTAAAAACTGTTCTGAATGTCGATTATCCTATCAAAGTTCGGTTGCAAGCTCATCTTAATTTTTATTTTTTGTAATTGCGAATTCTTGCGTAGGGTGCGGATTGCGTACCCTACTATTTGTTGGGTACGCATTTATTCTCCGTTTGGCGCCCGTTGCACACCCTACGACTAATTCATTTACTGTTTCTGTGCGTTACCAGCGTGCAAACCGCACTCTTTTAGTGTCGCTTCTTCCCACCACCAGCGACCTTCGCGTTCGTGTTGGTTCGGCAATACCGGCTTCGTACAAGGTTCGCAACCAATGCTTACAAAACCACGTTCGTGCAACTTGTTGTAAGGCACATCCAAAGCGCGAATGTAGTCCCAAACCTCTGCCGAAGACCAGTTTGCTAAGGGGTTGAATTTAATTAATTCACGATCGGGAGTTGAGAATGCAGTGTCAACTTCAATAACCGGAATACCGTTGCGGGTACTGGGACTTTGGTCTTTGCGCTGACCGGTAATCCAAGCATCGAGAGTATTCAGTTTGCGGCGCAGCGGCTTGACTTTCCGCACGCCGCAGCATTCTTTGTGACCGTCTTGATAAAAACTAAACAATCCCTTTTCATCTACTAGGGCTTGTACTTCAGCAGCATCGGGAAACATTACTTCTAATTTAATGCCGTAATGTTTTCTGACTTGCTCCAAAAACTGATAGGTTTCTGAGTGTAATCTGCCGGTATCGAGGGTAAAAACGCGGAAATTTTTGGTAATCTTTGAGGCTAGATCGATCAGAACTACGTCCTCGGCACCGCTGAAAGAAATTGAGATATTTTCAAAGTTTTCTAGGGCAAATTTGAGAATTTCTCGCGGTGTTTTTTGACTGTATTCTGCTTCTAGGGCGGCAATGTTGAGATTGTTCTGGATGGCAACCATTATTTTCGGGTTATCGGTGTTCTTTTCCTCTAGACCTTTATTATAGCCGATCGCCGTCTCTCTATCACCGATGAATTTGACTGCATTTTGCAGCAGTCTTTTCGGCTGGACCCACAATCAAGCTCGAGGATGGCGATCGCCCGCTTCTTCAAGTTTTGGTGAACCCAACACTCCTCTACTTTAGAAGTAGCTCAAGGCTTATTTGACATGACATTGCTGCCACCCTACGAGCCTCCCCCCGAACTTTTCGGGGGCTACGAGCGCAACAGCCAGAGCGATCGCTCCGTGCAGTATTTTTCAACTGCTGCAAATGATGTTAAATCTAGTATCATATGCTACCAAAGAATAGTTATTAATTATCGGTTATACCACATTATAATCGATTTAAAAACTGTGGATAAATAACTTCAGAGTATGCTCAACTTGGCTCGATTTGCAATTTGACATATCCGGTTCGTCAACTGCTTGTCGGCTTACTAAAAAGCGAGGAAATTTGCGAGTAATTCTTGAAGGTTAACTTTTGGGAATTGGGAATTGCTAATTGCTAATTGATGAAGTTATTGTTCGCTGTGCGTTAACTTTCGCGAACCTAAGGAAAGCAATCGCAAGGTTGGAGGTTGTTTAGCTCATCGCGAGCAATTACAACTATATCGGTCGGAAAAAAGCAAAAATCCCATCTTAGAAAATCCAATTTTTCTATCCAGATCGATCGTTATAATAATAGCTGTTGGTTTCAAAAAAGCCAATTACCAATTACTACTTACAGATTAATTTATTCAGGGTGATTCCGTGAGCGAAGTAAATTTTTATCGCTTTTTATCGCTGACAGCCAACCTTCAGCCATGCGATCGGCTATATTGTCTTTAGAAGTACATTAATTTGTTCGCAAAGCGGAATAGTCTCACCGCCGATCGCGCCAGCTTCTGAATAAACATAGTCTGCTGTCAATAACAGCAAGGAAGTGTGGAATCATGTCAAAAGTTTTAGTAGTGGACGACGTAAAGACCGAACTAGAAATCATTTGCCGCATTCTTCAAGATGCCGGACTGGAAGTGATCCGCGCTAACGACGGCGAAGAGGCACTCGCCCTGATCCAAAAAAAGTGTCCTGCTCTGGTCGTTTTAGACGTAGTGATGCCGCGAATGAACGGGTTTGAATTGATCAGAGAATTGCGGGGCCATCGCGCAACTGCAAACTTGCCCGTAGTATTTTGTACTCATAAAAACACCGAGATCGATAAAGCTTGGGGAACCGATTTAGGCGCCGACGCTTACGTCAGCAAACCCTTTGAACCTCAGCAACTCGTCAACATCGTGCAGCGCCTGCTTTCCGCGTAAACAAAACATAAAGCGATCGGCAGTTTCTCAAAAAACATTATACCGACAAATCCCGTTTTTTTTAATAAACTGGGTTTTTGAAACCCCTAAAAGTTTTATGTTTAATGATAGCGACCTGCTTATTTGCAAAATCCGCAATTTATTTAGCGGAAACATTTTATGCACCAAAAATGATGCTGAAAAACTCGATCTGGGGTCGGTTTTTAGACCAAAGCAAAACCATAATTTGTAAGCTACACTAAAAACAAAAAATAAGCAATGAAAACAACTGCTCCCCGGGCGGGCAATCAGACAAGTGGAACAAAGCAATTTCTCCTGTTCGGTCAAGGAGGCAGTCTGTTCGCCATAGAATTAGAGGCAGTGCGGGAAGTCCTTTCGCTCAAGGAACAACCGATTTCCCCGGTTCCCAACACCCTGCCATTTTTGCTGGGATTAACCAACTTGCGGGGCGAAATCTTAGCAGCAGCAGACTTCGGACGGTTTGCGGGCATCGAGCCGGTTGATACCTACCACCCAAGCAGCCGCATCTTAGTGGTAGAAGCGCCCGATCCGCGAGACGTGAGATTGTCGAGAATGCGTATAGGATTAGCCGTCTCCCGCGTCGAAGGAGTTTTATCTCTAAATCCCGATCGCACTGTCTCAGCGATAGATGTCAGTCCCGACTTAGCACCTTTTTTAAAAGGTCTGTACAATTCCGAAGGACGCTTGCTAATGATTGTCGATGTAGAAGCGATCGCCCATTCGGAACGCTGGTAAAAATCAAGAATACAGATAAATCAGCAACTGCTTTCCATCAATAAATTTAACTAACGATCGCCGGCATCCGATTTGCCCCTCCTTAATTTTATGATCGAACTTCTCTATACCTGGATCGCAACGACTTTCACCCTGACATTGCCTGACTTCTCCGCATCGGTAGTAGCTGGGGCTGCTAACTGCATCATTTGTGCGTGTTACTTTGCCATCGCCTGGCTGATCACCTTAGGTTTGTGGCGAAACCGTCAATTCGGGTTCGACATCTTCGCCACAGTCACAGCAGGCATATTTTGGAGCTGCGCTTTCGGTCACAGCGGCCACGCCGCCGAATACCTGGGACTGCCGCACTCCCCGGTGGTGCAAACAGTGTCGGATTGGATAACTGTAATTCCGGCGATCGCTTTTTTGAGTTTGTCCAACCGCTACGACTTCTTAGTAGGTTCCACCCAAATCCTTAACTCTAAAAAAGAAACAGAACAAGCACTGAGCGAAACTAACCAGCGATTTCACGCAATCTTCGACCAAGCTTTTCAAGTGATCGCATTATTGGAGCCAGACGGTACTCTGATCGAAGCAAATCAGACAGCGCTAAAATTGGGCGATTTCCAAGCATCAGAAGTGCTGGGGCTGAAATTTTGGCTCACACCTTGGTGGGCATCATCTCCAACCAACCAGCAGCGCCTAAAAACGAACATTAAACAAGTCTCGATCGGCAATTTAGTCCGGGAAGAATACGAAATCACCGGCCCCAACAACGATGTGATAGTAATGGACGTGTCGTTTAAGCCACTTTTCAATAAAACAGGAGAAGTATTTCAAATCCTCGCCGAAGGCCGCGACATTACCCACCGCAAACAGACAGAAGTGGCATTGCAGCAGATAACCGCAGAGCTAGAGCAGCGAGTGAATGAAAGAACCGAGCAGATCCTGCAAACTAACGCACAATTGGAACAGGAAATTCGCGATCGCACCGCAGTCCAAGAGCAATTAAAAGCCTCTGAACAATTCTTAAATAACATCCTCAACAGCATCTCAGACCCGATTTACGTCAAAGACGAACAGCACCGCTGGATAACATTAAATGATGCTTTTTGTCAATACATAGGTCACCGCAGATCGGAACTAATTGGCAAATCCTACGACGACTTCTTGCCCAAAGAGCAAGCAGACACATATAGAGCAACAGACGAATTAGTTTTCTTGACAAATACCAGCAGGGAAAGCCAAAAAATCCACACAGACTCAGCAGGAAACACCTGCTATTTCTCCGCCAAAAAATCTACTTTTGTAGATGCCGACGGCAGAAAATTTCTCGTTTCCGCAATTAGAGATATCACCAAGCGCGTGCAAATGGAAGAACAACTGCGGCACACGCTCGCAGAAGCAGAAAGCTCCCAAAACTTGCTGCGGACAGTCATTGACGCTACGCCAGACTGCATCTTCGTCAAAGATCGAAACTCGCGCTACACGCTAGTCAATGCAGGTTTCGCCGCCGCCTTCGGCAAAACTCAAGCCGAAATAATCGGCAAAGATGACGCAGAAATCGGCATATCTGTCGATCGAATCTTTGGCAGCTTCCAGGCCCAAACCGATTCCCAGAACCAAATCCAAAACTTCCCGGCTGGCAACCAGGTGGCGCCCGACTCCAACGACTTAGCCACCTTAGCCGACGGCAAAGTACACAGCTTCGACACGCTGACATTGCCCCTCAAAGACGCAGAAGGCAACATTTTAGGAATGCTCGGCTTCGCGCGCGACATCACAGAGGGCCGCAAATCCGAACAAGAACTATTGCGGTTCAAAGCAATTTTAGAAACCACAACAGACTGGGTAGTCATAGCCGACACCCAACAGCGCACCATTTATCTCAACCGCGCCGCCAGAGAAATGTTGAGAGTTGGCCAGGACGCTGATTTAGCCGGAATCAACATTTCTGAGATGATATCCCCCAAAAGTATCGACACTATTGTCAACGTCGCCATCCCCGCAGCTTGTCGGGACGGGGCGTGGAGTGGCGAGACAGTTTGGCAGAGTTTAGACGGCGAAGAACTACCAGTTTCTCAAGTAATAGTGGCCCACAAATCTGAGAATTCAGAAGTTGGATTTATTTCAACTATCGCCCGCAACATTAAAGAACGCAAGCGCGTAGAACAAGCCTTGGAGCAGAACTTGCAAATGCTCGACCTGGCGAGCGACGCTTTGATAGTTCGGGATATTGACGGCACGATTAATTATTGGAATCAAGGAGCCGAACGGATGTACGGCTGGACAAAAAAAGAAGCCTTGGGAAAACTCACCCATACTCTATGGCACACCATTTTTCCCCAGCCTTTAGCAGATATATGGGTACAGTTAGAAGCGCAAGATTATTGGGAAGGAGAACTAATTCACACCACCAATTACGACACCCAAATCACCGTATTCAGTCGCTGGAATTTGCAGAGAGACGAACAGGGAAAACCCAAAGCAATTTTAGAAACTAACAACGACATCACGGGGCGCAAACAAGCCGAAATCGAAAAGCAAAGATTGATTTCTATCGTAGAAAGCAGCTCGGATTTTATGGGCACGGCTACCCTGGAGGGAGACGCAACGTACCTGAATGCCGCTGGTATTAAACTAGCCGGATTGCAAAATATTGAAGAAGTCAAAACCAAAACTCTATATGACTTCCTAACACCAGAAGATGCTAGAAGCTTAAAAGAAGAAATCCTGCCGGCTACTGTGCGAGACGGTTTTTGGCAGGGCGAATTCCGCTTGAGGAACTTTCAAACCGGCCAAAACTTTCCGGTTGACTTCACCCTATTTACAGTCAAACACCCAGAAACCGGCGAGCCTATGGGCCTAGCTACAGTTACTCGCGACATCAGCGATCGCAAACGCTCAGAAGAGATGCTGCGCGATCGCGAAAGACTGTTCCGAGCCATTTTCGACCAATCGTTCCAATTCATAGCTCTGCTCAAACCGGACGGCACCGTTTTGGAAGCCAATCAAACAGCCCTCGCCACAGCAGACTTGCTGCTCGAAGACATAGTAGGCACCCCGTTTTCGGAAATCCTGTGGTGGCAGATTTCCCCAGCAGCCAAGCAACAGATACGAGAAGCGATCGTCTCTGCCGCGGCCGGCGAGGTAGTCCGCTACGAAGTGGATGTGCTAGTTGCCGGCGGTGCCGTGGCGACCGTTGACTTCTCCATCAAACCCATCAAAGACGACAGCGGCAAAGTCTTGCTGCTAATTCCAGAAGGCCGCGACATCACCGATCGCAAAGCCCTAGAACGAGAATTAGTTTTGCGTCAAACCCGCTTTGACGCATTTTTCACAGCCGCCCCGGCCTCAATGTTTATTTTTGACGACCAGTTGCGCTTCGTGCAAGTCAACGAGAAATTAGCGCAAACCACCGGCACCTCAGTTGCCGAACACCTCGGTAAGACGGTGAGGGAAGTTCTACCTGAAATGATCGATACCCTACAGCCGATGTTGGAGCAGGTTCTCGCCACCAACCAACCGTTTTTAAATATTGAGGTGTCGGGTTCAACCTTCAACCAACCGGGCGTCGTGCGAGATTGGCTGGCGTCATACTTTCCTTTACCGGGCTCTGACGGCAAACCCATCGGAGTTGGGGGAGTAGCAGTAGAAATTACCGATCGCAAAAAAGCAGAAGTAGAGCGCGATCGATTTTTTATCCTTTCCCTAGACTTGGTTTGTATTATAGATTTTGAAGGGAAATTCAAGCGCCTCAATCCCGCTTGGGAAACAACCCTCGGCTACACCCTAGAAGAAGTGGAAAACCAACCTTTTATCAATTTCGTCCATCCAGACGATCGCGAAGAAACCACAGCCGAAGCGGAAAAAATATCCGATGGCGCCGAAGTACAGTTGTTTGAAAATCGCTACCGCTGCAAAGATGGTTCTTACAAGTGGCTGTCGTGGAAAGTGCGACCTGAAACCGAACAAAAGCTCATGTATGCAGTCGCTCGCGACATTACCGAAAGCAAACAGGCGATGGTGCAACTGCAACAAACAACAGCCCAATTAGCCCGTTCCGAAGACCAATTTCGCCAGCAAACCAATCTCTTGCAACTGCTAATAAACAGCATTGGCGACGGCATAATTGCTGCCGACGAAAATAGCAATTTTATTTTGTTCAACCCCGCCGCCCAAGATATGTTTGGCACGGGTTCGACAGAGACTCTTCCCAACGAATGGTCGGCAAAATACGGTTTATTATTGCCCGATACCGTAACTCCCTATCCCCCAGCCGACATACCTTTAGCGCGCACGGTTCGAGGAGAAGCCTTTGACGACTTAGACCTTTTCACCCGCCACGCAGGCAAGCCAGAAGGCCTGTGGGTGAAAGTTAACGGCCGGCCGCTCAAAGACGAAACGGGGGCGCTTAAAGGCGGCGTAATAGTTTGCCGCAACGTCACCCAGGAAAAAGCATCCCAGCAGCGAATGCAGCAGTTGGCAGAGGCACAGGAACGCTTGGTGCAAGAACTTAAAACGCGGCAAAATGCTCTCGACGAATCGGCGATCGTCAGCGAAACTGACCCCAAAGGAACGATTACCTACGTCAACGACAGATTTATTGAAATATCCGGTTACAGCATGGGAGAACTCCTGCACCGCAACCACCGCCTGATCAATTCCGGCTACCATCCCAAATCATTTTTTCCAGAAATGTGGGTGACAATTTCTCGCGGTTTGGTGTGGAAAGGGGAAATCAAAAACCGACGCAAAGATGGCTCGTTTTACTGGGTAGATTCGACGATCTCCCCCATCTTTGATACCAGCGGCACAATCATCAAATATATCGCCATTCGCTTTGACATCACCGAGCGTAAAGAGGCAGAAGAACGACTGGAAAAATTGGCAGCAGAACGCAAAGCTGAAGCTGATTCTCTGACGCAGCAAGTCCTCAAATTGTTGGGAGAAATTAAAGGTGCTGCTCAAGGCGACTTGACAGTCAGGGCGGAAGTGACTAACGACGTTTTAGGTGCTGTCGCCGACTCTTTCAACTTCTTAATCGGCTCTCTGCGGAAGGTGGTAACGGGAATTCAAACTTTAGCCGAAGAGGTAACATCTGCCACCGGCGAGTCAATTAACAATACCAGCCAACTCACCCAACAGGCGGAAATTCAAGCCACAAAAATATCTGCCATCATGCGGGAAATCGAGCGGATTGTGCATTCTATCCGCGACGTGCGAGATGTTTCGGTGCGCGCCGAAACAGTTGCCCAGCAGTCTTCTAACACGGCTGAAGCAGGCGGTGTGGCGGTCGATCGAGCTGTCGAAGGCATTAACGGGCTCCGGTTGACGATCGCCTCTACCTCAAAAATGATGAAGCGTTTGGGCGAATCTTCGCAGCAAATTGGCAAAATTGTGACTTCGATTTCTCAACTTGCTTCGCAAACTAATTTATTAGCTCTGAATGCTACTATTGAGGCGGCGCGAGCCGGCGAACAAGGTTTAGGCTTTGCAGTTGTCGCCGAAGAAGTGCGGAAATTAGCAGAAAGATCGGCTGGCGCTACTGAGGAAATCTCCGAAATTGTCGCTACTATTCAAGAAGAAATCAGCCGCGTGATGAAGGCAATGGAATCGGGGACGCTGGAGGTAGTGGAAGGCACTAAGCTGGCAAGCGAAGCTAAAACTCACCTCAATGCCATCATCGAAGTTAGTCGAGAAATGAATGCTTTGGTGGAAAATATTACTCGCGCATCTGCTAAGCAAACTGTTTCGGCTGAGGAAGTTTCTAGTAGTATGCAGCAAGTCAATGAGATTGCTAATACAACAGCACAAAAAGGTGCGGATGTCAAGGCTTCTTTGGACGATCTGTCTGGTTCTGTCAGCAAATTGCAAAAGTCGGTGGCGAATTTCCGCAGTTAGTCAGTTGACTGTTGACTGTTGACTGTTGACTGTTGACTGTTGACTGTTGACTGGTGACTGTTGACTGTTGACTGTTGACTGTTGACTGTTATACGACTCACTAATAACTATCGTTGTTGTCGGGGCGGGTTGACAAATATCCTGAATGCGAATTTATAGATAATCGTGAACCCAACCTGGCAACAATTACAGTTAAATAACGGGACATCATATATAAAAAAACTGCCAACAGACAACAGACAACAGTTAACTGTCAACAGACAAAAGACTAATATGAATGATGACGATTTAAACGAATTAATAGATGCTTATAATGCAGAATGCGAAGAGTTTCTCCAGTTAATGGAGACGAACCTGCTGGCGATGGAAGCTGCGGGGTTGAAAGAGCGAGAAGTGGCAGTTAAAGAAATGTTTCGGGCGGCTCACTCGATTAAAGGTGCGGGTTCGATGTTGGGCTTTCAAAACGTATCGGCGGCGGCTCACACGCTGGAGGACTGTTTTGTCATTTTGCGCGATCGCACAGACTTGTCGGCCCTGGAACCGACTACTGTGAGTGTTTTGCTGCAAGGTGTGGATGCTCTCAAAAAGATTGCCCTCGAATCAATTCAACACTCCGATGTCACAACTCCCGATCAAACAGAAAACTTGGAGGTGATCGCCCAAATTTTTGCTCAGTTCGAGGCCAAGTACGGCAAGTCAGAAGAGTCGCCAGTCCCCGCAGCCAGCCAATCGCCCGCCCCGGAAACTCTGAAACTGATTTTTGAACAGGAAGTGCCGCCACTCTTCAATCGCCTAGAAACCGAGCTTTCCCAAGCTTCCGAGGCAGATTTGGCAAAAAGCGTCACCGCCCTTCATAAGGTTTACTACCAAATCTCGGGTTTGGCTGGAATGCTGCAATTGCCTGATTTTGGGAAAGTCGCCGCACCCCTGAGAGATTTGATCGACTCTCCAGACTTGACTCTACAACGGTTGCAATCCGAGGGTTGGGCGATCGCCCAAAACTTGCAAACTGCACGCCAACAAATATTGGAAGGAAGGGCGATCGAAATCCCCGAAATCTCCCCCTCCCCCTCTCCCCCAGCCCCCAACCCGCAAAGGCCGACAATCCGCGTAGACTTAGAACGCTTAAATGAATTGGTGAATCTAGTCGGAGAATTAGTCATCAACCGTACAAATTTAGAACTTCAAGAATCCGAACTGCGCGGCGAAGTCAAGCGCATCCGCCGCAGTATCCTAGATTTGAACCAATTCGGCGGTCAGTTGCGAGAAGAATACGACAGACTGAGTTTTGCAGACTGGAGAGGGGGAAACGGTTCGTCTGGATTGGGAAAACTTGCAGCAGCAGAAACAGAATTCCCAATGATTGCTAACGGCAAATCCTCTGTCCCCCATGCTCACTTCGATATCTTAGAGATGGATCGTTATACAGAGTTCCACTCGACAGCCGCAGAAGTCATCGAAACTGCCCAAGCAATTTCTCAATCCGCCACCAAATTAGACACCTTAGCCATGAAATTCGAGCGCAGTACGGACCAACTGCGCCGCATTACCGAGCAACTGCGCAGCCGCGTCATGCAGTTGCGAGTCGTGAATTTCAGCCGCGCCGTCGATCACTTGCCCAGAGCGCTCCGGGATATGTGCCTCACATACGATAAAGACGTCAACCTGCTGCTAGTGGGAAGAGATACCAAAATTGACGAAAGTTTGCTCGACGCTTTGCGCGACCCCTTAATACACTTAGTGAGAAACGCTTTCGACCACGGCATCGAAATGCCCGAAGTTCGGCAAGCAACTGGCAAGCCCGCCAGCGGTCAAATTGAAATAGAAGCCCGCCACCAAGGCGGCCAAACTATTATTACTGTCGCCGATGACGGCAGAGGCATTGACCCGGAAATCATTCGCCGTAAAATTGTCACAAAGGGTTTGGCGACGGAGGAACAAGCTCAAGAATTTTCCATTGCCGAACTCTACGATTTTCTGTTTTGGCCGGGTTTCAGCACTGCAGAAGGGGTCAGCGACCTTTCGGGGCGGGGAGTCGGGCTCGACGTGGTGCGAACAAATTTGCGGACTGTGCGGGGGACTGTGAAGGTAGACTCTCGCCTGGGAAAAGGTACGAGTTTTATCATCAAACTGCCGCTGCTGCTGTCGATTACTGATGCCTTGATGGTGAAGACCGATCACAATAAAATAGCAGTACCGCTGGATGCAGTCGAGGAAATTCTGCACATTAAAGCCTCGGAAGTTCACATGGCCGGCAATCAGCCGATGCTTTGGTGGCGGGAGGAATTTATTCGTTTGGTGAGGATGCAAGATTTGCTCGAATACAGCGTCGTCGCCCCGGATGCCCCCTCTCCTGACCCTTTGACCCTAGAGGAAATTCCCGTCCTGGTTTTGGCTTCTACCGAAGGAATGCTGGCGGTGGCCGTGGAACGGCTGATCGGCCAGCAGGAAATTGTGGTTAAACCTTTGCCGCCGCCTCTATCCAAGCCTCGCGGGGTTTTGGGGACTACGATTTTGGGGGACGGGCGCGTGGTGACAATTCTGGATGTGGACGATTTGGTGGGTCAACCTTCGACCAATAGTTCGATCGCCGCTGTGTCCGGTAAAGTGCAGGAGATGGCGCCGAGTTCGAGTCAGTCACCGCTGATTTTGATAGTGGACGATTCCTATACAATTCGCCAGTTGCTGTCTCTGACGCTGACTCGTGCTCGCTACCGGGTGGTACAGGCTAAAGACGGAGTGGATGCCCTCGAACAGTTGCAAAATGGTCTTGATTGCAGTTTGGCGATCGTGGATATTGAAATGCCCCGGATGGATGGATTTGAATTGTTGCGATCGATCAGATCGACCGAGCAGTTTGCTAATATTCCCGTAGCCATGCTGACATCCCGCAGTGGCGAAAAACATCGGCAAATGGCAATGGAATTAGGCGCAAATCAATACTTCACCAAACCTTACAGCGAGGCCCAACTTTTACAAGCTATCCCCAAATTAATCAAACACTCAATAATCCACTCTAAAATCTAAAATCTAAAATCTAATAATCCCCAATCTCAAACAAAGTTTAGGCAAAAAGTGGTTTGACACGCGAATTATAGCGGTAAAGTGCGCGGCCCGGCGCACGGTAATAAAATCAAAAAATCAAAAAATCTTCAATCTAAAATCTAAAATCTAAAATCTAAAATCGAATGACTCACGCCAATTACAATCGTCGCTTCCGGAGCCAGAAACAAGGCACTGTTAGAATTACTCCTAAAAAATTTGTTTCCTTTGAACTAGGAAATGTTTACTATGCTGTTCCTATTGAACGAGTGGAGCGGATTGTTAAAAACTTTAATCCCTACGGTCTTTTACCGGGCGGTAACAGTTTAGTCCGACATCAAGAAGAACTGATTACGCTGATTAATTTATCTAAAATATTTCCCAGTGACGGCTCTAGACTCGACTCAAACTACCTAATTGTTTGCACTTTAAATAAGAACGATCGGTTGGGGATTCCCATTCCTGATATGCCAAAAATTTTGGAAATTTCCCAAGAAAGCTTCTGCGAGATTCCTGAATTGTACCGTCAACAGCAACTGCCTCCGGTAATAGAAAAGTTAATTCGCGCACCTGACGGTTCCGAAGTTTTTTATCTGAATGTGGATCTATTTAGCGAAATGTAGGGTGTTCACTTTTCCAGGTACTATACAATATAAATCGTATTTTCGCCAAAAGTTATTTATTTATGAAAAAACTCACAATAATGTCGATCGCCCTACTAATTTTTGCAGCAACTCTTGAATTGCCGAAGGTGGGGCTACAACTAAGTGCGATCGGGCAAATAGAAACACCCCAACCAATCCCAACACCCCAACCCGTCGACACGCCCCCACCCAACCCCACCCCCCCCGCGCTCCCCGCCGACCTTCTACTAAACTCCGAGCAAATTCGTCGAACCTTTCAGACAGTTTTTCATCCAACAATTTACCCTCGGGACTAAAAGCTTTCCAAGCTTGT
>NZ_SRRZ01000056.1 GCF_013179805.1 Microcoleus asticus IPMA8
ATGCGTTTGGGGTTGCGCGGATCTTTGACAGAGTTCTGGTGTTCTGTGTTGAGATTAAACACGCCATTAAATCCTAAGTAAGGGACTTTATAAGCATTCATCGAGATAACTTGAGTGGCTCCAGGTGATGGAGGCGTAATTTTTGGGGGCGCTGCCACAGCAGTCTTTTGAGATCGACTTGCAATGTTTTCTGAGGCTGGTTTCGCGTCAGGTTGATTGACTTGTGGTGAATCTGATAGGGGTTGACAAGCGATCGTTGCTACCCCAGTTAGAATGAGAATTGTTTTGAGTTGAAATCGTTTCATGGTGGAGTCTCCTGGTAGAAAAATTTAGAACGCGATCGAGTCGTTGTCAAGTCGCAAAATAACTATCACAACTGCACAGTAAATGAAGCAATTACTGTCAATGGTTCACCAGGCTTATTGCCAGAAGCTCTGCTACCCGTGACAGATTCAATGTAGTTGACATTGAAGAGGTTTTTGATATTGATGGCAGCTCGCCAATTATCGCGCTGATAAAAAACAGCAGCATTGGGGAGGAAATAACTATCCGCTTGAAAGCTGTTAGGTAAATCCCCTTGTCTCTCGCCAACAAAGTTGAACCCAAGCCCAAAACCTAAACCCTGCAACTCGCCGCTTTGAATTTCATAAGTTGTCCACAGACTAGCGCTATGTTTGGGAACATTAAACAATCTGTTGCCCACCAACTCGCGGTCTGTATCTGCTGTAACTTCAGCGTCCGTATAGGCGTAAGCTCCAATAATATTCCACCCCGGCAAAATTTGTCCCGAAATATCGAGTTCAACACCACGACTTTGCTGTTCCCCAGAGGCAATTGAGAATAAAGAATTATTCGGATCTGTGACAGCAACGTTCTGTTTTTTAATGTCAAAGTATGCCACTGTAGCCGCCAGCCTTCTGTCGAGCAACTCAGCTTTGACACCGACTTCGTAACCCGAGCCGGTTTCGGGTTCGATCAGACCGCCCCCGGCTGTTGTTGCCGAACCGGGATTAAAAGAGCGCGAATAACTCGCATAAAGAGAAACTTCTGGAATGGGTTGATAAACAATCCCTACACGGGGGGAAAAATCATCGTAATTTTGAGTTGTTTCGCTTGCATCTGGGTTGGAAGTACCCGGAATAACTCGGTTTTTTTGCTCTGCGGTGTCATAGCGAAGACCTGCTAGCAGCTTTAAATTATCGAAAATTGAAATTTGATCTTGCACGTAGAATCCATATCTGCTTGTCTCTACATCATTTCCTCCAAAATTAGGTAGGGCATCTTCATCTGGCTTGAGAACTTTTCTGTAAACCGGATTGAAAATATTGAGGGTTTGCGGTGTGATAAAATCACCGACTGCGACAAGTCTTTCATCGTTGTAGCTGATGTCTGCACCGAATATGAGGGTGTGTTCGACTGAACCTGTAGCAAACTCACCGACGATGTTTGTTTGGAGGGCGTAGTTTTTATCTTGGCCGTCTTGAGAAGCAAAGAAGCGATTAACTTCAGCAGTTTCTTCATCAAAGAAAATTGGCAGAGCGACTACATTGAAATCGAAGTTGTAGGATGAATAGCGAAAGGCATTTCTTAGCTTCCAGTTGTCACTGAAACGGTACTCGAAATTGTAGCCAACATTAAAGTATTGAGCGTCTACTCTATCATCGGGTTCGCCGGCAACGCGATCGCGCGGAACGTCAACAACTCGATTGCCAACAACAGGCAGTCCATCATCGGCAGCCCGCTTATCGTCGGTGTATTCAAGAGAGACTGTCAAGTCGGCGCGATCGCTTATTTTCCAAGCAAGCGTCGGCCCAATAAAGAACCGCTGATTGTCTTGGTCGTAGTCCACAAAATTCTCACTTGTTCGGTACAATCCGTTCAGGCGGTAAAGCAGGCTGCGATCTGAGGTTAAAGGGCCGGAAATGTCAAAGCGGGGTCGGATAAAACTCAGGTTTCCAAGTTGCAGTTCAGCTTCGTAGAAAGGTTCTGATAACGGTTGTTTGGATACTAAGTTAATTAAACCCCCTGGCTGAATTTCTCCGTACAAAATTGAAGCTGGCCCTTTCAGAACTTCAACGCGATCGAGGTTGGCGACTTCTGGAAAAGTTTCAAACAAACCGTAACGCCTAAACCCATCTCGCAGGATAGGGGCCTTGTCAAAACCCCGAAGGCCGAAGCTGCCACCCCGCCCTGTAGCATCTCCGCCCACTGTGACACCGCTAACGTTGCGGAGTGCCTCATCTAAGCGGGTGACTTGTTGATCTTCTATCACTTCTTGAGGGACAACTTGGATCGACTGAGGAATGTCTCGAGTTGGCGTGTCGGTTCTCGTCGCAGTGGAAGCATTGGGAGCTCGATAGGGAGTTTGCTGACCGGCGGTGACGGTAATTTGAATTTTTTTTGTGCTGACACTCAGAACTAAACCGCTATCGCTTCTGACTACACCTGCTGTTGGCAAATTTTCTTGCCCTGTAATAATGATGCGGATACTAACGGCATCAACAGCAGTCACCGTGACTGAATTAATTCCCTCAAATGGATTCTCGGCATTAAATTCTCCACCCCCTGGTAGGGCTAATTGAGCATTGGCAATCTCAGCGATCAGGGTTTTTCCCTCTGCCCTAGTATTCGCTTGCAGCACTTGCCCGGAAGCTGTTTCTAAAATGACTTCTAAACCTGCCGGAGTTGAGTTTAGTCGCACTCCTGTTACTTGTACGATTGATTGAGAGATTTGCACTCCTGAAGAGAAGCTAAAACTTGGTTGCTTGCGCGGCAATAATCCCTCTGCACTGGTGCTGGGTTGTTCTATTTCGTTGACTTTATGAATAGATGTCGTCGGTATTGATAGCGCAGCAGCTACTGGTGGAGGATTGGGGATAGAGGTAGAGCGATCGTCTGAGTTGGAAATATTTTGCGTCAACTCGGGATTGGGTTGGCGTGAGTCGTCTGCGGCAGTTTGCTGTGTTTCAAGCTTCTGACTTTTAATCAACGACTTCACCTGAATGGGAATTTCTAGCTGTAACCCAGTGGCGATCGCGGGCTGTTGTTGAGGCAATTCATCTGATTCACGATGAATCTCGATCGGCGCAGGTGCGATCGATCGTTCAAATTCTGTTAAGTCCTCTTTAGCAGCCTCAGCCGCCACTGAAGGCGCGATACCAACACTCAGCAGTACAACGCACCCCAATGATAAATACAGTTTCATCTTCACACCACAACATCGGTAATATTTTGGGGCTGCTACGCAATTCGTAAGGGTGGCGGTCAACAACCCAGCACTTTATCACTAATCATTTGCAGTAACTCGCTCAAAATATAATAAGTATGGTGTCAATGTCAAGTAAAATTTTCACTTATTTATTAATAAAATTTTTCATTTATTAGTAAAATGCGCCGGAGGGTCTCACAGGCCGATCGGGTGGCCGGCCGTTGATGTCAACAAACACGTTACACCTCCAGTCCGGCCTGTGAGACCCTCGGGCCCTCCGGCCTGTGAGGACTAAAGCGAGGACTTGAGCTATAAGCTTCGGACTTAAGTCTAAGAGCGGACTGGAGGCTTAATTTGAGATTTAGGCTCGACCTAATCAAGAACTAATCTTAATAAGCTCTGACAACAGCCCGAGAAGAACTTATTAAGAAGGAAAATCGGGCGATCGCGTTACTGCTGGCTCGGCCTGGACTGAACCGAAAAACCAGATCCACAAGTGCGGCAAGTCGTTTTAAGGGAGATCGAACTCAGCATTAGCCGCCGAAGTTAAGGTAACAGTCGATCGCCCCCCGCGGCTTAAAACTTAAAATAGTGTGCAGAATCACGGACTTGCAGCTAAAGACAGAGGAAAATAGCGCTACTCCAACATAAAAGCTTTGTCTATGCAGCCAATTCGCACATTTAACGTTTCCCCCTCGCTACCGACAATTCTCGAACCCCTGCGCAAGCTTGCCTACAATTTGCACTGGGACTGGAACGTCGATACCAAAGACCTCTTCCGCCGCCTCGATCGAGACCTGTGGGACTCCAGCAACCAAAACCCGGTGCTGATGCTCGGAACCATATCTCAAGAGCGACTGCAAGAAATGGCAGAAGACGAAGGCTTTATCGCCCAAATGAACCGAGCCGCCCAGCAGTTAGACGATTATCTCAAAAATCGCGCCTGGTACCGCAAACAGCGCGGCACCGAGCTGCAGGAATGCTATGCTTACTTTTCGATGGAATTCGGCTTAGTTAAAGCCCTGCCCATATATTCCGGCGGTTTGGGCGTGCTCGCAGGCGACCACCTCAAATCAGCTAGCGATTTGGGCTTGCCCTTAGTCGGCGTCGGCTTGCTCTACCAAGAAGGTTATTTTTCGCAGTATCTCAACGCCGACGGCTGGCAGCAAGAACGCTATCCGCTCAACGATTTCTACAATATGCCGCTGCACCCAGAACGCAATCCCGACGGTTCGGAATTGCGGATTGAGGTGGACTATCCCGGCCGCAAGGTGTATGCCCGAATTTGGCGGGTACAAGTGGGAACGGTTCCTTTGTACCTGATGGATACAAATATTGAACCTAACAGCCGCTACGACCAAGATATTACCGACCAACTGTATGGCGGTGATAAAACTCTGCGGATGCACCAAGAAATCATGCTGGGCATCGGCGGCGTGAAAATGCTCAAGGCATTGGGGCTGACAGTTACTGCTTATCACATGAATGAAGGCCACGCGGCTTTCATGGCTTTGGAACGCATTCGGATGCTGATGGAGGAATATCACCTGAGTTTCGTGGAAGCGGAACAGGTGGTGGTTTCGAGCAGTATGTTTACGACTCACACGCCGGTACCTGCTGGGTTTGACTTGTTCGAGCCGGATATGGTGATGCACTATCTAGATCAATATCCCAAGATTTTTGGCTTGTCGCAAGATGAGTTTCTGGGATTGGGCCGCGAGAATACTCGCGATTTGTCCGGGCCTCTGAATATGGCTATTTTGGCTATTAAAATGTCAAGTTTTGTCAACGGGGTGGCGGCTTTGCACGGTGTGGTGTCGCGCCCGATGTTTCAGGGATTGTGGCCGGGTTTGCCGCAGGAAGAAGTGCCGATTACTTCGATTACCAACGGGGTTCACGCTCGCAGTTGTGTGGCGAAGTCTACTCAGGAGTTGTACGATCGATACCTCGGCCCGGATTGGGAAATGACTCGCAAGGACGATCGACTCTGGGACAGGCTGTCGTCGATTCCTGATGAGGAATTGTGGCGGAATCACGAACGCTGTCGATCGGAGTTGGTGGTGTTCGCACGGGAGTGGCTGCAAAAGACTTTGCGCGAGCGCGGCGCGGCCCAAACGGAAATCGAGCGGGCGCGGGAGGCTCTCAATCCCAAGGTGCTGACGATCGGGTTTGCCCGCCGCTTTGCTACTTACAAGCGGGCTACACTGTTTTTGCGCGATGTCGAGCGAATTATGCGGATCATGCGGGACAGCAACCGTCCCGTGCAGTTTGTGATTGCTGGGAAGGCTCACCCGATGGATATTCCGGGTAAGGAATTGATTCGGGATATCGTTCACTTCATCCGCGAGCACGACACGATGAGCTCGATGGTCTTTTTGCCGAACTACGACATTAACGTCGCTCGGATGATGGTGTCTGGCTGCGATGTGTGGCTGAATACGCCGCGCCGCCCCCGGGAAGCTTCCGGGACTTCGGGGATGAAAGCTTCGATGAACGGTTTACCGAATCTCAGCATCCTCGACGGATGGTGGGATGAGGCTGATTATGTTCGTACCGGTTGGCCGATCGGACATGGGGAGTTTTACGAAGATACTAAGTATCAGGATGAGGTCGAGGCGAATGCTTTGTACGACTTGATGGAAAAGGAAGTTGTACCGCTGTTTTACAACCGGGATGATGATGGAATTCCCCGCGGTTGGACGGCGAAAATGAAGGATTCGATTCGCTTGAACTGTCCTTTCTTCAATACTGCTCGGATGGTGAAGGATTACGCGCGGCGGGCATATTTCCCGGTGAGCGATCGCTTCCACACCATGACTTCGGATAATTGCGCTCCCGCCAAGGAGTTGTCTCACTGGAAGAAGCACATTCTCGCGAAGTGGAAGGATATTAAAATTGAGGCTGTTGATATTTCCCAGGATAAGGAAGTTAAGGTCAATCAGTCGATCGCTGTTAAATCTCGGATTAATCTGATGGGATTGACGCCTGCGGACGTGCAAGTCGAACTTTATCAAGGTTCGGTTGATGCTAACGGAAATATCATCGGTGGCGTGCCGGTGGTGATGGAGTATTTGGGAGAAGATTCTCACAATACTAGCCTTTATACGGCTGACATTACTTATACTTCTAGCGGCTTGCAAGGTTTGTCGTTGCGGGTTTTGCCGAAGCACGACAATCTCAGCAGTCCTTATGAAGCTGGCGTGATTCTCTGGGCACATTAGTCAGTTGACTGTTGACTGTTGACTGTTGACTGTTGACTGTTGTCATGCCCTATTCTGTCATTCTTCCTCTCGTGTTATCGAAGTTGGGGAATGACGATGTAGCCGGTTGTGCGATCGCCCAATACCAAATTCCGCTCTATTCCCCAGTACCACCAGTGCGCGCCTATATAAGCGCACAGCAAGGCATCTAGCTGGTCTTCTAAGGCTTTGAGGGTTGCAACACTGGTGGGAATTTCTAAAGGAATTAAACCGCCAAGGCTCACAGGCATCTTGCCTGTGCCACAAGACAGATTTAGAGAGGGTTCAAGGCTCGGTAAAATATCTATAATATACTGGCAGAGTTTCATCAATTCTAGTTGACGTTCTGCCAGTTTTCCTTTTTTGTATTTGATAATTTTGTCTAATTTAAATAAGTTTATTGTGGCTGGATGGGGATAGACTTCTATTTGATATCTGCCTAATTTTTGAGCTTCTATTATTGGTGCGTGGACAAATCCTCTGGCTTCTAAACTAAGGCCGAATTCGATTGTTTTTTGGGCGAAGGGGCGGGAAAGATTGGCGGGATAGCAGCCGGCGTGGTAGCGCCCGAAGTGTTTGTGGGTGAGTTTGTCTGCTTCGCGCATTCCCGCAGGATTAGGGATGATTGTGGGGGCGTCTACTGCGATTATTGCTGGTTCGGTTGGGGAGACTTGGGTATCGATCCAGGTGAGAATGTCGTTCAGGGATTGTTGGCGATCGCACTCTATTAATTCTAATTGGTTATTTTGCCAATTCAAACAGCACAAACCGCTTGCTCCTGAGCTCCAACCTAAGTCTATGCCGATAAATTTCATATAGTTCTGGACGCACGGGTGGTCAGAAACCGGGTTTTTTTGCGAAATACTTAGTTACAGACAGCAAAAACCGCAAAAAACCCGGTTTCTTTGGCTTTGATGCGTCCACTCAACTTTTCTCCTGTTTCTCATCGGATGGTGGGGACTGTTTTTGCATTTGTTTTTGACGTTCTCTCACCGCTTGTTCCAAAATGAATGCTGACAAGCCGCTGATTGAACGGCGTTCTTCATTTGCCCACTCTTGAAGTAGGTCATAAATTCCTTCTGCTATGGAGGTTGATATACGTTTAGCCATTAGAGGTTAATTATTTTTTATTTAAGCCGATCGTCATTGTCGAGTATTTTAGACAATTTTGTCTAATATGCAGCAAAGTGTTGCAATATGCTGCATTATGCGCTATATTCTTAGAGAGTCAAAAGCCAGCGCTGAACTTTTGCAGGGCCCGCGCTGGCTGATGGTTCCCCAAATACAAGGAGACAATCCACATAAAAGGAGACTATTACTATGGTAAAGCCTGTGAGCGACGGCAGCGAATATACCCGCGGCTATCAACAAGCTGTGAATGATTTTGGCATAACGCAACTGCTGTCGGGTATCCGCAGCTACTCTGATGAGGACTTTGATGCCGATCGCGCGCGCATGACTGGGCCAGAGATCGAAAGCTTTGCGGTGTTTCTGATTCTGCGCGTCGGGGCGAATCTCAAAGGAAGTACGATCGCTCGCTACCTCAACACTCTCAGAAAAGCCAATTCTCCGACGATCGCCGATCGCCCCGCGATCGAACTCAACTCAAATTCGCGATCGAAAACACCTGACAAGTCAAAGCAGGGCGATCGCACTTCTTGGGCGATCGTCCGAATTTTACCGAATGCTGAGCACTATACAATTGCCCGTTTTGTCAACCGCCAAGATGCGGACGATCGGCGGAGGGCTTTGTGTCGGTTTATTCCAGGGGGTGTGTTTGAAGTTGTGTGCGATCGGGCTTAATTAAAAAACACAAATCCCGTAGTCCGTCGGGGGTTTTAACCCCCGCCGGACTGTTGCAACAAATGTAAAATATCAGTTGGAATGAACTTTTGCTAAAAGCTCGATCGCTTCAATACCGCTTGTACTACAATTAAAATCCATACTCTCTTTACTAAAACCGATGGAAACCATCAATCTTAAAGAAGAAGTCCGCAGCTTAATCGATAAATTACCTGAAAACTTTACCTGGCCTGACCTAATATCGGCAGTTTATCTCAAGCAAGCGATGAAATCCGAACCTATCCAAGTTAAAGGCATAAAACAAGGTAAAAGCATCCAACTGTCAGAAAACATTAACATTCCTGACGGCTCCTTAGTTCTGATTGAAGTCCGGGAAGTTTCGCCAATCAACAACGAAGAGAAGTGGAAAAGGATGAAAGAGTTTTTAGTATCTTTGTCAGATGAAGACAGAGAGGAATGGCGAAAAATTGGAGAATTTCTAGAGGGCGATCGCACAACCAATAGAAAATCATCGGTGATTCCTCCTAAAAAGCGCCGTGCACCGCTATTTGGCAGCGATCGCGATTTAATTTCAATATCTGACGGTTTTGACGAGCCATTAAAAGATTTTAAGGATTATATGTAATGAGACTTCTGTGAGATACTCATATTAAGTAAAGATTTTGCGTTTGATGCCTATTCTATTAATCGACTTTGGTAAATTATGAAAATGATGAAACAAATTATTAGCAGTGTTTTGGTTTTGGGTGTGTGTCTGACTCCTCTGACTGTGCCGCTAATGGTGCAACCGAGTTGGGCGCAAAGTCAAAATTCACAGCTTGAAAAATTAAACCAACTCATAGAGCAAGCAATACAACAGGGACAGCAAGGACAAGAAGCGCGACAGGCAATAGAAACATGGCAGCAAATTCTAGCCATGGCGCGACAATTTAAAGAGAAAAAAAGTGAAGCACTAGCACTCAATTATATTGGTCTTAACTACGACAGCCTTTCCCAACCGCAAGAAGCATTGAAATACTATAACGAAGCTTTACCAATTATGCGGTCAGTGGGCGATCGCAGGGGGGAAGCTGCTACTTTGAATAATATTGGTGCAGCGTACAACAGCATCTCCCAACAGCAAGAAGCATTGAAATACTTTAACCAAGCTTTACCAATTACGCAGTCAGCGGGCGATCGCAAGGGGGAAGCTGCTACTTTGAGTAATATTGGTTTAGCGTACAACAGCATTTCCCAACCGCAAGAAGCATTGAAATACTTTAACCAAGCTTTACCAATTATGCGGTCAGCGGGCAATCGCAGGGGAGAAGCTGCTACTTTGAATAATATTGGTAGAATATACAACAGCATTTCCCAACCGCAAGAAGCATTGAAATACTTTAACCAAGCTTTACCAATTATGCGGGAACTGGGCGATCGCGCGGGGGAAACTACTACTTTGAGTAATATTGATGCAGTCAACAACAGAAGTCAACCGCCAAGCAGAACAAATATCCCGCCAATTCCCCAATGAACAAGGTTATTTCCCTGCTGTATTGCAGGCAATTAAGAAACGCTAAACTCTCCCCCACAAAGCCAAGCCACCGCCCCTTCCCCTAGCGGCAATTATCCCATCTTCTACCAGAAAATATGCAAAAAATGCCTGTTTCCCCACACTCAAACTAAAAAATTCCGCCTCCCGGGCTTCTCCACCGCGAATAAATCCTTGATACACAGTTTTACCCAACAATTTCACGGTAATTCTGGTAAAATCAAAAGCTAAAATATTTTTATTAACCAAAAATTTAGTCGGCCCGGAAAGAGTTAGTACGATCGCCCCAACTTGCACCGAATTCTCCACCCTGCCGCTTTCGCTATTCTCTTTTCCTTCAGCAACAGGTTCGGCCGCATAAGCAATTTGAATTTTCGCAATCCACTGAGGGATGTAACGTCCCGCACCCAACACAAGCCCCGCTTTTTGTCGAGTCTTTTTGGTGCTGGTGATAAAGCAGAGTTGCCAGTTGCCGGTTAATTGTTCAAAAGAATAGCGAATTTTATTTTTTTTGCCGGTTTTCTCAGCTTCTAGGAGGGCGGCGACTACAGCGTCAGGAGATGGTTTAGAATTAGATTGGGCAGCTTGTTCTAGAATAGATAGATTTTCCATTTAATAATATACAGATTTGTATTTTAAGGGTATTAGCTGAGTCGAACTCCCCCTAAAGACCCCAAAAAATCGGGGATTAGGGGTTGACTTTTACTGCTTCTTCGCCCTGATTAAGGGGGGCTAGGGACGATCGCATCTGTTAAATGCCTAAGTCCTAAAGCTGCAAGACATTGATAATATTAGCTGAAGTAGCGGAGAAAAACATGGTTGCGATCGCCCCCACAGACACAGAAATCATCGTCATCGGCAGCGGGATTGGCGGTCTGACTTGCGCTGCAATGCTCGCCCGCTATGGCTTTGAGGTTGTGGTTTGCGAAAGCCATTCGATCGCGGGCGGCGCCGCACACGGTTTTGAACGCGACGGATTTAGCTTCGACTCCGGGCCCTCCCTGTACTCAGGATTATCCTACAGCCCCTCTGCCAATCCCCTGCGGCAAGTTTTGGATGCGATCGGCGAAAAACTCCCCTGCATCACCTACGATACCTGGGGTTGCTGTTTGCCAGAAGGCGACTTCGACACATCCGTCGGTGCGAGTCAATTTAGCGAAGTGCTCGCACAACTGCGCGGCGCGGCAGCAGTCGCCGAATGGCGGCAACTCCAGCGCATCATGGAGCCCTGCGCCAAAGCTGCCACAGCCTTGCCCTCCCTGGCTTTGCGCTTCGATTTGGGCGCTGTTTTTACCCTCGGCCAATTTGCGCCGGCTTTCCTGCAAAGTGCTGGCGAGGCGATCGCACTTGCAGGCCCTTTCAGCAAAATTATGGACAAAAATGTCAAAGATCAGTTTGTCCGAAATTGGCTGAATTTGTTGTGTTTCCTGCTGTCTGGACTTCCCGCCGACGGAACGATCGCAGCCGAAGTCGCTTTCATGTTCGCCGACTGGTATCGCCCCAATGCAGTTTTGGACTATCCGATCGGCGGTAGTGCAGCTTTGGTAAATGCCCTGGTACGCGGTTTAGAGCGCCACCGAGGGCGGTTGCTGCTAAATTCCCACGTTGCAGAAGTTTTGGTGGAAAACAACCGGGCTGCGGGCGTGCGGCTGCGATCGGGCAAAATTATTCGATCGCACAAAGCCGTCGTCTCCAACGCTTCCGTTTGGGATACACTGAAACTGTTGCCTGAAACCTCAGTCCCGCAAAGGTTTCGGCAAGAGAGGCAGGCGACGCCCGAGTGCGACAGCTTCATGCACCTGCATCTGGGAATTGATGCTGCCGGAGTGCGATCGGACTTGGCTTGTCACTACATCTTCGTCAAAGACTGGGAAAAGGGCGTTTCCGCCCCTCAGAACGTCGTTCTCGTCTCGATTCCCTCCCTCCTCGACCCCCACCTCGCGCCTCCGGGAAAGCACGTCATTCACGCATATACGCCCGGAAACGAGCCTTACGATGTGTGGCAAAAGCTCGTGAAGCGCAGCTATCCCGTAGGGAATCGCACCAGCGAAGAGTACAAGCTGCAAAAACAAGCGCGCGCCGAGGTAATGTGGGAAGCCTTAGAGAGAATTATCCCCAATATTCGATCGCGCTGCGAAGTCACCTTAGTTGGGACACCCCTCACCCACGAACGGTTTTTGCGCCGCCATCGCGGTTCCTACGGGCCCGGAATTCGGGCTGGTAGCGGCTTGTTTCCCGGGCCGAGAACGCCTTTAGCTGGGCTGTTTTGCTGCGGAGATTCGACGTTTCCGGGAATTGGTTTGCCGGCTGTTGCTGCTAGCGGGGCGATCGCAGCCAATACGATCGCACCTTTGTACAAACATTTGCAATTGATTCGGGAAGTTATTAGTTAGTTGTTATTAGACATCTCCCATAATTCTTGTGGAACAAGCACCGTTTCTGTTCAAAATCTGCTTTTTAGGAGATGTTTATTAGTTATTTGTTATTTGTTAACTAAATTATTGAAGAGCTTTCCTAGCGAAGGAGGCGAAGAAAGAGCCAACAATAATTTAATATAGTTAGTAAAATGTGACGGATATCTGTCAGCATAGAAATAGATAGTTCGATCGCAAAGAGGCCACCGTGCAACCCGTAGACTTTACAACTTTAACCGCAGCTTGCAGCGAACTGCGAGCCCAATGGCTGCCAGCGCGCTTAGAACAAGTCTACCAGCGCGATCGATTTACCGTGTCCCTAGCCCTCCGCACCATGAAAGGGCGCGGCTGGATTGACCTTTCCTGGCATCCTGTCGCCGCCCGCATCTGCGTCGGCGACCCCCCGCCCCGCATTCCCGACACCTTCACCTTCAGCGAACAACTGCGGCACCAACTCAGCGGTTTAGCCTTAGTTTCCATCGCCCCCGTTGCATCCTGGGAAAGAGTCATCGACTTGCAATTCGCAAAACGCCCCGGAGAAGCGGCCCTCTGGCACCTGTACGCCGAAATCATGGGCAAGTACAGCAACGTCATCCTCACCGCCCAAGACAACCTCGTTGTCACCTGCGCCCACCAAGTCAGCGCCAAACAGTCCACCGTCCGTCCCATCCAAACCGGGCAGCCCTACGAAATGCCCCCGTCTTTGACCGATGCAGTGCCGAGTCTGAGCGAATCTCAAAACCGCTGGCAATCGCGAATTAGCCTGGTTCCCGGTCAATTAAAGGGCAATCTGCTGAAGAATTACCGAGGGATGAGTAAAGCCTTAGTTTTGTCAATGATTCGATCGGCTTCTTTAGACCCTGAACAATCGACCGACAGCCTCAATCCCGACCAATGGCAGCAACTATTCCAGCGCTGGCTATACTGGCTGCAATGCCTAGAAAACTCCAAATTTCACCCGAGTTTTACCCCCGAAGGCTACACCGTCATCGACTGGCCGACACCCGATATAAAAGAGGCAGAACCTGGAAACGAATCTAACTCCTCTGTTCCTTCTTCATTCTCTTCCGTTCAAGAATTACTTAACAGCTACTACACAGGCGAAATCAATCAAGAAGTATTCGCCCAACTGCGGCATCAGCTTACCCAAAAACTCAACAATGTCTTAGCAAAACTGCGCCTCAAAGCCAACACCTTTAAAGAACGCTTGCAGCAATCCGCAGACGCCGATACCCACAAATCCCAAGCCGATTTGCTGATGGCAAATTTGCAGCATTGGGAACCGGGAATGAAATCAATTTCTCTCCCCGACTTTGAAACCGAAAAACCAGTTATCATTCCCCTAAATCCGGAAAAAAACGCAGTTCAAAACGCTCAAGCCCTCTACAAAAAACACCAAAAACTTAAAAGAGCCCGCATTGCAGTAGAACCTTTGTTAGCCGCCGTACAGGAAGAAATCGACTATTTAGAACAAGTTGAAGTCGCACTTTCGGTATTGGAAACCTACCGCAACACCCAAGATTTGCAAACCCTCGCCGAAATCCGCGAAGAACTGATCCAGCAAAAATATCTAGACGTACCAGATTACCGCAGTACCGACAAAAATGCTGCGATCGAATTTCACCGCTACCAAACCCCCAGCGGCTTTGAATTATTAATCGGACGCAACAATCGCCAAAACGACCAACTCACTTTTCGCACCGCCAACGACTACGACTTGTGGTTCCACACCCTAGAGATTCCCGGAAGTCACGCTTTGCTGCGTCTGAAACCCGGTACTGTGGCTGAAGAAACCGATTTGCAATTTGCCGCCGACATGACTGCTTACTACAGTCGCGCCCGCCACAGCGAACAAGTCCCCGTGGTTTATACAGAACCGAAATATGTATACAAGCCGAAAGGTGCTAAACCCGGTATGGTTGTATACAAGCAGGAGCGAATTGTCTGGGGTAGACCGCAGCAAGCTCCGGCTTGATTTATATAAAGTGAGTAAAATGGTCGATCGGCAATCGCAACTTGGTTTTTAGGCAAAATAACAGGTTTGGAACCGATAAACCTACGCAGAAACCGGGTTTTTGAAGCCACATTGGATTATACAAAGTGACCGGGAGTGCGATCGCCCTAAATATTAAAATTCGTCTGTAATGTAAAGTTTTATTACACAAAATTAAATTTTGTTGTTATAATACCGCTTAAGAGAGATGATATTTCTTTGAGAACCCGCTGCAAAGAAACGTGCAACTTGGGTTTCCTCACTGTGAGAAAAACACTGTGGGAACACAACGGATTTAACTATTTGTGCAGACCAGCTTTAGCAAAAGCTGGTCGTTTCTGTTTAAACATTAAACCCAAGCCCCCACCGATTGTAGATTGGCGATTTTAGATTTTAGATTAAAACCGCCAATCTAAAATCTAAAATCTAAAATCGGTGTGGGCTGCTCCTAGAACGTAAACGTCGTTCTGACTACCCCAATCACCAAATCAGAATTATCTTTATTGTGGTCGGGAGCAGTCAGCCAAATCAGACCAGGAGTGACAGAAATATTGTCGCTCAACTTAAACTGATAAAAACCTTCAAGGTGCAGCGAAGTATCCTTATCTTCCGGCAAAGTCCGATTAGTAGAATTCGTCACCCTGGGTTCCATACCTACCAGAATCCCCGCCACATTTCCTTCTTTCAACAAATCGGGAAAAGCCAAAGTAACTGCCCAGTTCCAGATTTTTTGATCCCCCCGCTGCACAGAACCGGTAGGAGTAGCCAAGTTGGATAAAATGCGCTGGTTGGTGTAACCCGCCCAACCGCCAATTGCAAATCTCCGGTTCAACTGCCACGAAGCTTGCGCGCCGTAGGAATTGCTAGAAACTGGCAGGTTGCTATCGCTGTCGAGCCCGAAGGAACCGAGACGCGCCGGGAAATTAGAAGCATTGCTGCCGGTACCGGTAACAAAGTTGTAGGAATTAACGTAAGTTAAACCTAAAGCCATGTTATCGTTCGGTTTGAAAGTCAACTGAGCCAAACCGCCGTAAGAACCGTTAAACAAACCGTTACCCCGCATCGGGTCCGCCGCGTTGCCGGCCAAATATCCCAAACTCAGCTCGAGTTTTTCCCCGAATTGCTGTCGCAGAGCTATGCCAGAACCGCCAGTCAAATAGTAAATCGGATTGCGAGTACCGAAGTTAGAAAGAGCGCCGTAGCCGCCGTCTCCGTCAAAGTAAGGGTTGACTGTGTTGGTAAAATCGTCAGCCGCGCCGGCGTTGGCTTCTAGAATTACAGTAGTGCTTTTGCTTAGAGGAAATTGGTAAAGCAGCGCATCTAAACCTACAGTATTGCTAGCCTCGCCAAAAGGCCCGGCATTAAACCGCAATTCTCCTTCAGCAGTTTTCGTATTATTAGTAGAAAACGAACCCAGATTCAAAACTTGCAGTCGAGTTCTGAGCAAATCTTCGCCAGAGAAACTCGTGTCGAAATTGAGACGAACCCTGCTGCCAAAAGCCGTCGTTTTATCAGCTTCGCGACCCTCGGCATCATCTCCTCCGGCGATACCCGTCAAAGCAAATATCACTTCGCCGTTGAGTTTAGTTGTAGTTGAAAACTGATTTGCTTCTAATTCAGAGGTGCGCGCTTCCAAAACATCGACGCGGCCGCGCAAAGTTGCCAATTCCGCCGCAAATTCTTCTTGCAACCTTTGCACAGAAGCCAAATCTTCTCGCGTCGCCAGATTTCTCGAACCGCCTTGAATCAGTTCGCTAACTTTATCCAAACACGCATTTAAACCGGCTGCAAACTCGTAGCGAGTCATCGCCCGGTTGCCGCGGAAAGTGCCGTCAGGATACCCAGCTATACAACCGTAGCGCTCTACTAGGGATTGCAAAGCTTGGAACGCCCAATCGGTGGGCCGAACGTCGGAAAGTTGCGAAACAGAGGTTACTTGACCGGCCGCATCTTCGCTGCTGCTGTCTTCTGCGCTGTATTGGTTGATTTGTTCTAAAACATTTGGCTGTGCTTGAGGTTGGGCACTTGGATCGCTCGATTGGGCAATCGGTTCGGGTTGTGCGACGGATTTTTCCGCGCTTAAATTAGCAGGTGCAACGGCGGGTTGCGTTTCGCTTAAATCTGCGGGCGCGACTGCGGGGATTTGCTCTGCGACTGGTTGTTCGGCACTTAAATTTGCGGGCGCGACTGCGGGTTTGGTTTCGCCTAAATCTGCTGCTGCAACTTCCGGTGCTTTTGCTTGTTCGGCAACTGGGGCGATCGCTTCGTTAGCGAAGCCCTCGTAGAGGTTCGCACTTTCTTTATCAATAGTCTCAACAGTCAAGTTGCTAGCTAGTGGCGCTGGTTCGGCTGTAACCGCTGCCGTCTCAGACTTTGCAGCCTCGGTTGCAGCACCGGGTAATTGCAATTGATGAGCTTGAGCTGTCGCGGCAATTTCTACAGGTTGCTCTGCTGCTAGCGCCCTCGAAGATACGACTAAACTTGCTGCCAATACAGCGGGACTAACGAAAAGTCCCTTCCACAAAAATTTGGACATTTTTCCTCACACCACATTGAGCCGATCGCCCGTTCCGAAGATTTAGGCGCTCGCAAATCACCTTCAGTATTCCGCCTAATAGTATTTCTTGTCAACAATTGGGGGAATCGTTGTCGCAGATGGCGGTTTGGCTGTCTCTGATTTCATAACACCCCCGTTTATGCCAAAAATCCTTGGTTCGATCTAGATATCTACGTAGAAACCCAGTTGATGGCTTTAGGGTGCGTAAGTGATCCCTCGGTAAGATTAATATTGACAGAACTGGCGCTAACAAATCGTTCGATCGGCTACAAATACAAGTGAAAAAACTCAAATACGCCTTAGTTCACGAATGGTTGACGCCCTTAGCTACTGGCGGTTCAGAACTCGTAGTGCAGGAAATCCTCAAACACGTAGACGAGGCAGATGTCTATGCCCTCATCGACTTTGAATCGGCCAATCCCGAAAGCTATCTTTTCGGGCGACAGATTGGCACAACATTTTTGCAGCACTTTCCCGGAGCCCGCAGCGGTGTCCAAAAATATCTGCCCTTGCTGCCGATCGCGATCGAACAACTAGATCTGCGAGAATACGACATCATCCTCTCATCATCCCACGCCGTCGCCAAAGGCATCCTCAGCAGTCCCCAGCAACTGCACGTCTGCTACTGCCACACGCCCATGCGCTACGCTTGGGACTTAACTTTTGACTATTTGCGCAGCAGCAAAGCCGGACGGGGCATCCCGGGGCTGCTGACGCGATATTTGTTGCATCGACTGCGGCAGTGGGACGTAATTTCCGCCAACCGCGTTGATTATTTCATCGCCAACTCCCAACACACGGCGCGCCGAATTTGGCGGTGCTACCGGCGGCGGGCTGAGGTGATTTATCCGCCGGTAAACATCGATCGATTTTCCTTGATGCGGCAAAAACAAGACTTTTACGTCACAGTTTGCCGGTTGGTAAGTTACAAAAACGTTAGTGCGATCGTCCAAGCATTCAATCAACTCGGGCATACTCTAATTGTCATCGGCACCGGGCCAGAATTAGAAATGATTCGGCAAATCGCCAAACCCAACGTGCAAGTGCTCGGCTGGCAGCCCGCCTCCATAGTTGAAAAGTACATGGCAGAGGCGAAAGCTTTTGTCTATGCAGCTTGCGAAGATTTTGGCATAGCTTTAGTAGAAGCTCAAGCTTGCGGAACGCCGGTAATTTCCTATGCAGCAGGCGGCGCCTTAGAAACAGTGCTCGACATTCGCCAACATCCAGAGACTGGGACAGGTTTATTTTTTTCTTCCCAAACCGCAGCAGCATTAGTCGAAGCTGTCGAGGAATTTGAGCAGTTGCAAGGCAAATTTGAGCCAGAAATCAGCAGGTTGCGCGCTGAACAGTTTGCCCCCGAAGTCTTTGGGCAGCGCTATATAGCTTTTGTGGAAAGCTGCTATCAGGAATTTCAATCTCGCGATTTTACCAAGTCTGGGAGTTGAGAGAGTTGGAGAGGGGGAGAAGGCCAGAAGGCCAGAAGGGGCAAATCTGCCTTCTGCCTTGTGCCTTTTGCATAAGTGCCTTCAGAAGCCCTCTGTATAAGCGCTTTGTGCCCTCTTCACCCATCGGACTTCTTCCTTCAGAAGCCTTATGCCTTAAGCTTCCGCTGCCTTCAAAATAGCTGCATTCTGCCTTCTCAAGTATTCAGAAGGCAGAAAATTGAGTATTTGAAACATAATTCAGAGAACAAAGCGTCTTGAGGCTTTATGATCAGGACTGTGTGTGGTGTGAAGTGAAGGAGTAAGATGACTGCCGACAGCCAACTAATCTCCGGCAAGGTAATTCGAGCGATCGCAAGACGCGGTTTTGGGCCTGTCCTGCAAGGAGATAGACGAATAAGTCGTTCTCTACAGAGCCTCGACGGAGAACTTTTCAAGCGGTTATTTGACATCCTGTTTTCCTTATCGGTTCTGATCCTGTTTGCTCCGGTTTACCTGCTTTTGGCTTTCTTAATCGCCTTAAGCTCGTCCGGGCCTATTTTTTACGTACAGGAACGAGTAGGCAAAAACCGTAAAAGGTTTTATTGCCTTAAATTCAGAACGATGGTGGAAAATGCGGACGACATATTGCTGGAAATCATGGAAAATTCTCCGCATTTGCGTCAAGAGTTTGAGGACAATTTCAAGCTGAAACAAGACCCTCGAATTACCTGGATTGGAAGATTTTTACGAATGACAAGTTTAGACGAATTTCCCCAGTTTTGGAATGTTTTAAAAGGAGATATGAGCGTCGTCGGGCCGAGACCTTTAGTTGAAGAAGAACTGCCGAGATACGGCCGTCACATCAACAAAATTCTCACCATAAGACCTGGAATTACAGGCTTGTGGCAAGTGTCCGGTCGCAACGACATTCCCTATCCCCGCCGAGTCCAAATCGACCTCTATTATGCAAATGACAAAAACCTTTGGATGGATATGTGGATTGTTTTCAAAACAATAGGAGTTGTGATATTTCCCAAAAATAACGGCGCATATTAATTTTTGTCGGCAGTCAGCAATCAGTAGTTAGTTTTATTTGTTACTAGCCACTGATGCTGACTACTGACAGCAAGCGACAAACTCTTTGTCAAAACTAAACAGTTCCTTGATGCCGATCGAAGAATTGTGAGTTAACGTAGAGTTTGAGAAGAGGATCTACAGGCAACAACAGCCTCTGCCCACAAAGTCCGAAGTGAATTAACACAGCCTGTCAAAGGAAAATCAGATGACGCAACGCAAGCGAGCGCTAATAACAGGTATTACAGGCCAAGACGGCTCCTACTTGAGCGAGTTACTGTTAGAGAAAGGATATGAAGTTCACGGCATTATCCGGCGCAGTTCCAGTTTCAATACCGATAGAATTGACCACATCTATGTAGATCCTCACAGCGAGGGAGCGCGGTTGTTTCTGCACTACGGCGACTTAACCGACGGTACTACTCTGCGCCGGATATTGGAAGAAGTTCAGCCGGTAGAAATTTATAACTTAGGCGCTCAATCTCACGTTCGAGTCAGTTTTGACTCGCCGGAATATACGGTTGACACAGTAGGAATGGGAGTATTGCGCCTGCTAGAAGCAATTCGGGACTATCAGCGCCGCACCGGCATAGAAGTGCGGTTCTATCAAGCAGGTTCTTCGGAAATGTTCGGTTTGGTGCAGGAAGTTCCGCAGAAGGAAACAACTCCTTTTTATCCCAGAAGTCCTTACGCCTGCGCCAAAGTTTACGGTCACTGGCAAACAGTAAATTATCGCGAATCTTACGGACTTTTTGCCTGCAACGGCATCTTGTTCAATCACGAATCTCCCCGCCGCGGCGAAACTTTTGTAACTCGAAAAATTACTCGCGCCGTTGCCAGAATAGTCGCAGGCAAGCAGAAAAAGATTTTCTTGGGCAATCTCGATTCCAAGCGGGACTGGGGTTATGCTAAAGACTACGTGCAGGCGATGTGGCTGATGCTGCAAAAAGACAAGCCTGACGATTATGTCATTGCTACTAACGAGACCCATTCCATTAAGGAATTTCTCGATTTGGCTTTTACTTACGTCAATTTAGATTGGCAAAAATATGTGGAGTTTGACGAACGCTACTTGCGTCCGGCAGAAGTCGAACTGTTGATTGGCGATTCGACTAAGGCGCGCCAGCAATTAAATTGGGAACCTTCTGTAACTTTTCAGGAGTTAGTACATTTAATGGTAGATGCTGACATGAAAGCTTTAGACCAGCAAGGTCGGGGTTCGGGCAACGGATTTGATTGAGTAGCTAAACAAAGCCGTCAGTGCGAACAATTTGTAGGGGTAGTGCCCCGTGTCTACCCCCTTTCGCGAAAGGCGCGCACCGGGGGGGTTGCCCCTGCACACAATCCATAAAGGATTAGAGGATTGTTACAGCTAAGTAGGTGGCGACAAATAAACACTACATGGGAGGACGGGTGAACTCACTGCTCTACTCGCTTGTATCTCGCGATCTTAAGCCGTACTCGCCCCCACAATATACTATGGTTTTTTTCCAGCATCTACTCATTAGCGCGATCGGCATTCAAAGAACCAGCTTAATTGCTCGCAAAATTTTCAGATGTGCGGGCTAACAAAAACATTAAAATGATAGTTGAGGACTCGCGGCTCATAAATCTAACTTTCGGGTGTGCACGGCTCACATTTTCCCTATCTGCAGCAGCTAAAACTGATTTGTGGGCAACCGCGTTCTGTAGCTGAAAGCTTTTTTTGCTAAAGCAACAATTTTAGAATTGGAATTGTCGATCGACCCTTATTCAAAATCCCGAGGCTAAAATTATGACAAGCTTGGATTTAAGCAGCAAACGCATTCTAGTCACGGGCGGCGCCGGTTTTTTGGGCCGTCAGGTAATCGACCAGTTAGTGAAAGCAGGGGCCGATGCTGATAAAATTTCGGTGACTCGATCGCGCGACTGCGACCTCCGCGTTATGGAAAACTGCAAGCGCGCCGCCGACCAACAAGATCTCATCATTCACCTCGCCGCCCACGTCGGCGGCATCGGTTTAAACCAACTCAAGCCCGCTGAATTATTTTACGACAATTTGATGATGGGCGCGCAACTAATCCACGCCGCCTACGAAGCAGGAGTCGAAAAATTTGTCTGCGTCGGCACGATTTGCGCTTATCCCAACTTTACCCCAGTTCCTTTCAAAGAAGATGACCTGTGGAACGGCTATCCAGAGGTAACTAACGCACCTTACGGAATTGCCAAAAAAGCCTTATTAGTGCAACTGCAATCCTACCGCCAGCAGTACGGATTCAACGGTATCTACTTGCTACCAGTAAATCTGTACGGCCCGGAAGATAACTTTGACCCGAAAAGTTCCCACGTCATCCCCGCATTAATTCGTAAAGTCCACGAAGCGCAACAAAGGGGAGACAAAACACTCCCAGTTTGGGGCGATGGCAGCCCTAGCCGCGAGTTTTTGTATTCCACAGATGCCGCGCGGGGAATTGTGATGGCGGCTCAATCTTACAGTGAATCTGACCCTGTAAATTTGGGAACGAATAGCGAAGTTAAAATTCGCGATTTAGTGGAAACGATTTGCGAATTGATGGGATTTGAGGGAGAAATTGTTTGGGAAACAGACAGACCAAACGGTCAGCCACGCCGCTGTTTGGATACGGAAAGGGCTAAGCAAAAGTTTGGTTTTGTTGCTGAGGTGAAGTTTAAGGAAGGTTTGAAAAATACGATTGATTGGTATCGAAAACACGCAGTTTGAGTATGAAAAACCCGGTTTCTTGAAGAAACCGGTTTTTTTTAGTTATCAACCTTTCGGCATTCTGAATTTGGTTTTCTTGATTGGTCTACCTTTAGTAGCTTGGCGAATTGGTGTATGGAAACTATTGTATGGTGTACCTGCCACAATCATTGGCTTGCTTTATATTCCACCGTGACTACTGGCATGACTTTGGGATTACCCACATTATTTACTGTACTGGCTTGGAAAAACAAGAATTGGTCAGTTGTAGATCGATCGCGCCGCCTCCTATGTACCGGCAATTGGCTAATGCTCGCCCTGCTGCTGCTGATGCTACAACGCCTGTGGTGGGAGGGGAACAGCAGGTAGAAGCTTTTGTGACTTTGCAAATTGGGTATTGATGGCGGGCTGCATTTTAATTGAACGTAAAATGCGATATCTGTTAGATACCCGACTTCTTTAAACAGTCGGGTATCTGAGTGTTTTATGTTTTATGTTTGTCTGCTGGTTGTTAGATAAAATATCTTAAATATCTGACGATAACATGAGAAAATTTAATCATAAAATATGACAAGCAATTTTTATGACGCGATTTATTCACGATCGCTTTGCCAAAGACTTGTTAACAGAACTGCTGTCTCCCATCGGGACGGTGAATAAGTAGTTAGACAAAATTAATTACATATTTATCACCAAATTCTCTGAGGATTTTTTCCACAGATGCAGTAAAAATTTCCCAACTAGAGTAAGCATCTATATCAATCCATTCATACTTAATAAACCGCCACAAAATTTCTATCAAATTTAACTCGGGTGAATAGGTAGGTAGTTCAAATATGGTAATCCCACGTTCTTTCCATTCTTCTATTTTATCAAGAATGTAACCACTGGTATGAATTGATGCTCGATCTACAACAATCACCGTGGGCTTATTGACTATAGGAAAGAAAGCGTCAATACAAGCAACAATCACATCAGAATTAATACTTTGAAGTGAAACATAAGTTTCAAGATTATTTTTTCTATTCATGATACCCAACACATTGATTCGACGACTACGACGACTTTTTATTTTCAAGTATTTTCCCCGCTCTTGCCATCCATAGGGAACGCAAGGGATGAGACAAAAACCAGTTTCATCTAAGGAATGAAAAATAAATAACTTAATGAATTACTCAGGTTGGGGTACGGCTCGATAATTCCATTTGGGCAAATATTCGTCAAAAACAATTTGCATAGTATTTTTGAAATTATCAGCCACCTTTCGACCAGTTTGATAAACTTTATTAAGGATATTTACAGCTACAGAGAGTCCCGTTTTAGTTTGAGTTTTTTCGACGAGAGCTTTGACTAATTCTAAACTTGTAAAAATTACTCCTTGACAAGCCCTGGTAATATGAGGAAAAAGTCGATGTTCTATGGGATTATATTTAGATGTATAAGGAGGGTAATGAGCAATTCTGATCTCAATTCCTATTTCATTAACTAATTTTTGCAAATCTTCTTTGAAAATATAATGATTGGCATTATTACTACCTCACCCATCACATTTTGCCAAGATAGAATTAGCGTTAGGGTAGGTAGCTTTACCATAATTATTCCACCAATTTTTTAAAGAGTCACAGGCGAATTCACTGGTATCTTTACTATTTCCTAATGTTATATATCCTCGGTTTTGTTGACAATCATAAATCCCATGTGGAATGACTTTACCGTGACCTAAACTCCAAAAATCATGATCGAAAGTAGTGACAGGCTCCTTTGTATAGAGAGTTCCCGGACGATACAAATTTCCTATAACTTCTTTTTTTTTGGTATCAATACTAATAATAGGATTGCTTGCTTTTCTATACTCTGCATGAAGTCTAGCAATGTTTTTAAATTGAGCATCCCGATTTTTATTAATTCCTATTGTTTGTTTTTTTTGAGCTTTTCGTTTCACATACCCATGCTTTTTTAATAATTTTGCAACTAAGGGGAGACTAATGGTAAAACCTGCTGCTCGTAGTCCAGAAGCTATTTCTTTATGCGTCAAATTAGTCCATTTGATTAACTCATTCATTGGGTTTCCGGCAGTGTGGTTTTTTAAAACCTCTAAAAATGCTGCGTCAATGCCAATTTGAGTAGACAGAATACTTTTTCTTCCCCCTCCTTTCTTTCTAATCCTGGAATTATTTAGTGTCTCTGAGTCCATTTTTTCTAAATCTTCTATTCCCTTGATGATGGTATTTCGACTGCATCCCAAAAGTTGCATTACATAGCTAATTCCACCCCATCCTAATTTTTGAGCTTCTATAGCTGCATACCTTCTTTTATCCTTTTCTGATAAGGATTTATAAAATTTTTTCATTTCTGACTCAATTGAAATAGAATAAGACATGGATTTTAAAGTAAATTATAATAGTTAAGTAGAAAAATCCGTTGTGAGTCGATCTCTGTAGGAGTAAAAATTGTCATCTCACACTTTTTTTATTATAACCGATAACTCATCAACTTATTTATTTTTCATTCGTAAGTAATACAAATCCAGTTCCCCTCGCTCTTCTAATTGTTTAAATTCGTCGAGTTGAGTCTTTTTCTCTTGATATTCTGAGGGGTCTGGCTCTCCTCCAACCTCTAGACGCATTCGATGCCAACTCATATTAAACTTTTTGAGAATTCTTTTGATTGTTTTGGTACTGATTTTGATTCCCCATGTTTCTTTGATCTTCTGTACTACGTGTTTTAATTGTTTGGGTTCTTGTTTAGTCCATTCTCTAATTTGGTATTCTTGTGCAGAATCAAATGTGGCTTGACGGCCTCTTCCAGGTTTGTTGTATAGTCCTAATATTCCTTCAGATTCCCATCGTTCAAACCAGTTATAAATTGTTTTGCGAGTTACTTGAAAAGTTTTAATTAACTGTTCGATTTTTGCCCCTCCTGATGCTAAAATTAGGAAATGAGCACGCGTGACGCACCTGATGATGTCGGCTTTGGCGATGAACTCGCTTCAGCAATTTTAATGAAAGAGGATTAATTTCTCGAAAAAATATCATGTCAAATCTCTGTTGATACACAACTTGTTTTATTTCATTATATTTTATCAGTTTTTTGTATAATTAATTCTGTCTACCTACTTATCGGGCATGATGTTACTGCCGAAGTCCGAGAAATCGATGTTTATTTCATTCCAATGACTGTAATTCCTGAATACTCAGCAACTTTAGGATTGTTGGGAAAAATGGCTGAGACGACGGCAATTTTTGAACCGTTTCGCAATCCAGTAACTGTCGGCGAAGTCATTAGCTGTATGAGTAAGTTATGGGATTTGCGAGGTGAATTGGAGCGGCAAGCCAGAAGAGAAAATACTCGCTATGATGATGCTAAGTTGCCGACACTGTGGATTTTGACACCTACAGCATCGAAAGCAATGCTGGAGGGTTTTGGCGCGATACCCAAGCCTGAGCATTGGATGGAGGGCATTTATTTTTTGCCTAGGCATTTGAAATCGGCAATTGTGGTGATTCACCAATTGCCCGAAACTCCCGAAACCATGTGGTTGAGGATTTTGGGGAAAGGGAAAGTGCAGCAAAGGGCGATCGGCGAGTTGAGCTCTTTAGCAACCGACGATCCGTTACGGATTATCGCGCTAGAATTGTTGTATCAGTTACAGTCAAACTTAGTAACCGATACCCAACAAGAGTTACAGCCAGAAGAGCGGGAGTTAATTATGGCGATCCCATCACTTTTTAGAGAACAGTTAGAAGCCGCACAACAACAAGGAATTGAACGAGGAATTGAACAAGGAATTGAACAAGGAATTGAACGAGGACTAGAACAAGGCAGACAAGCACAACAGCGCTTAATTTTAGAAAATTTTCTGCAAGTTAGATTGGGAGAAATTAACTCAAAAATGACTGCTTTCTTATCTCCAATATCAAAGTTACCCGCTGCGGAATTTACAGTGCTGTTGCTGGCAATATCCATGCTAACCGTCGATGAAGCAGGAAAACAACAAGCGGTCAGATTATTAGCAGAAAATGTTTTGAGAATTCGCCAAAATGAATTGGGGGATATTCTGCCTACCGCCCTTACCAATTTACTAGCAATGCCGGTGGAACAATTGACACTGTTTGTAGAACAATTGCCTCAGTTATCGGCGGATGAATTGAGAACAAGGTTGGCAATATAAAATACGGAATCTGTTAGATACCAGACTTCTTAAAAAAGTCGGGTATGTGGTTTTATATTTTTTTAGGTTGGCTTAGTTAGAACTATCTAATTTATCCATCGCTCAATTACCTCCCATTATGGGTCAAAAACTAGCAATTTTACTAGAGTTGGAATAGAAGCTTATATCTCTCGCTTTCATGGCTTTTTCAATCGCTTTAGGTAAAGCGGTAAGTTTCTCTGTATCAACATCTAAGTCACATGACCACCAACGTGGAACTAAACAACAATAGTGTTGAAAGATATGACAGTTACTACACCATTCCCATAAATCACCATTTAGAACGAATGTTACCCCTTGAATTTCTGTCTTAATGGGTTTTCCTCCTATGTAATACCAGCGACACAAAGCAGTAACTCTACAAACAGGACACGGTGCTGATAGATGGAGCGACGACTCTTGAGATGCCTGAAACACCTCTTGCCAAGCTGCTTTATGTTCAGATGGTACTCCAGTCCAATTACCTTCCCTTGAGACGATGCCTTCGAGCCGAAAAACTATCTCTGCCCCTTTTTGTTGTGGATACCAACCTCGATCGAGGGCGTGTAAGATAGCTCTCCTTACCAACCAAGGTGAAATGATGTTACCGTACTCGACCCAGGTAATCATTCTCTGTCCTGGATTGTCCGCACACTCTACAACAATTGCCATACCAGGTTCATCGTTCGGGTGGACAACCCAGCGGTATTCAACATCATTAACATTGATTAGCCTCGTGCCTTTTTTAGCAAGTGCCATAAACCTCAAATACTGTACGTGTATTCGTCGGATATTTTACCGCAGACTTTCGATCGATCGCCCTGACGCAGCATAAACTTAAGCTCGATCGCCCCCAACAAACCGATCGCAATCCAATTACTACCGGATCGTCGCTCAAAGTACCCGAGATCGACTACAGTAAACACAAAATATTATTGGCGGTGATTTGAGTGATTGAGACTTTAGCAACAGGAATCGCAGCAGCCGGTTCGCTGCTAGCATTGGGCGGATTGGGCCTAGAGTTGAACTATCGCCGGACTGGGAGTGCAAATAAACTAGAACTAACAGCCGGAGAATGGCACTTAGCCATCTCCGAACCCAACCGCTATCTTTTAGTCGGGGAAATGGAGTTCCGCAACCTGACACAGCGCTTTGAGATTATGTTGCCGGAAGTGCGGGCACAGGTGAAACTGCTGTCAGACGGAAGTTTGGATGGCGTTACTTCCCAGACAAAGGTGATTCCGTGCCACAAAGAGGCAGCAGCCAGAGCAGACGATTACTGGTTCGGCTATATTGTTAAAGCCCAAAAAAACACGAAAATTAAAGTTTCTGTAGACATTCAAGGGCAAGATTTAACCAAATTGCAGTCAGCTTGGGTGCAAGTACACTTCGTCACCTACGGCCCCGGCGGGCGCATCCCCAAAGTCCGTAACGTAGTAGTCCCGCTGCAATTTCCGAACTCGGACACCGTACCCACAGCCAGAAATGTCGGAGTTGCAGAAGTCTTGCCGATTCGCACTCACATACTGGCGGAACTGGACAATCCCGTAGAAATTGTCAAGCGGTACGTGCTGCCGCGCGCCCAGAAAGGCGATATTGTCGCCCTGGCAGAAACTCCCCTAGCTTTGATGCAGGGACGCTACCGCCATCCCAGCGAAGTCAAACCCGGATGGGCGGCAAAGCGAGTGTGCTTGTTTTTCTTGCCCACGTCGAGTTTGGCCACGGCTTGCGGAATGCAGACGTTGGTGGATGTAGTTGGGCCTTGGCGGGTAGTCGCGGCATTTGCGATCGGCGCTGTGGCCAAAATATTTGGCAAACCGGGAGTCTTTTACCAACTAGCAGGCGAACAAGCCAGGCTGATCGACGACGTTACCGGGACTTTGCCGCCCTTCGACCAATTTATTGTCCTCGGCCCGGACAATCCCCAGCAAGTTGTAGAAGAAATTCAACGAGAAACCGGACTTGCGGCGGCGATCGTAGACGCTAATGACTTGAAAGCAGTTAAGATATTAGCAGCGACCTCCGATTTATCGGTAACATTTTTAGAGCAAGCCTTGCGCAGCAACCCCGCTGGGAATGCTGACGAGCGCACACCGGTCGTTTTAATTCGACCTCTGCCACAAAAATCTTGAGTTGAAAACAGAAAATTAAAAATTCAAAAAGATGATTTGAAATTTTTAATTTTCGATCGATCGAGAAAGGGAGAAGAATCAAAAGTTCTAAGTTTTGAACTCAAAATATACGCTTTCAAAACTCAAAACTTCTCTAACTCTTCCCCTTTCTGAATTTTTATTTTTAAATTTCCATTCCCCACTTTCCTGCTATGACTTCATTTCCCTCCCAAAACCAAAACCAGGTTGTGATTCGCCCGTTTCAGTATCGCGACATCGAGGTGATGGAACAACTGTGCGCGGAAACAGCCGAAGAGCCAGAAAACCGCAAGGGCGGAAGCTGCGACCTGGTACTAGGTAGAAAGTTGCAGCAGATTCGCCGCTGGTACGGACTGCTAAAGATTTTTAGCTGGTTTCCCAACCCTTGTCAGTCTCTGTTCCGGGCCCACGTTGCCGAAGAAGAGGGGAGCGTTAAGGGCATAATTCAGATTTCTCCTTTCAACCGCACCCGCAGCACTTGGCGGATCGATCGCATAGGAGTAGACCCGGAAGCCCGCAGCAAAGGAATTGGTTCCATGCTGCTGCGCTACTGCTTTGAGGCAGTCTGGGAGGCGCGGACGTGGCTGTTGGAGGTGAATGTCGGCGACAAAACTTCCTTGGCTTTGTATCGGCAGAACGGGTTTCAGCCTTTGGCCCAGATGACATACTGGACGATCGCCCCAGAACGCCTTCAAGAAATGGCAAACTCGACGCCAGATTTGCCCAACCTGCTGCCTGTTAGCAACGCCGACGCTCAGTTGCTCTACCAACTGGATACCGCCTCTATGCCGCCGCTGGTGCGCCAAGTATTCGATCGCCACATTCAAGATTTCAAAACCAGTTTTTTCGGCGCTTTAGTCGAAGGTGCCAGACAGTGGCTGGGCAAAACCGAGGTAGTCAGCGGCTACGTGTTTGAACCCCAGCGCAAAGCCGCGATCGGCTATTTTCAGGTGCAGCTATCCCGCAACGGCCACCAACCGCACGTCGCCCAGTTGACGGTACACCCGGCCTACACTTGGCTGTACCCGGAACTACTGTCCCAGATGGCGCGCCTCGTTCAAGATTTCCCGGTTCAAAGCCTGCAACTGGCTTCCGCTGACTATCAGCCGGAACGGGAAGCTTATTTAGAGCAATTTGGAGCAGTGCGCGTGGAACACAGTTTGCTGATGTCTAGATCGGTGTGGCACAAATTGCGCGAGTCCAAGTTGGTCTCTCTCGAAGGACTCCAGCTATCAGAAATGTTGCAAAGCTTCCAGCCAACTCGCAAACCCGTACCGGGCCGGATGTCCTGGCTCGGCCCGATGGCTGGGGAAGCGACAGCAGGGCCCCCGTCCTGTGAGATTAAACCCCTGTTGGCTGACTCAGGAAACAGCCAAACAAATCAAGTTAACCCCTTGAACTTCCAGAATTCCGAATCAGCAGCAACAGATAGCAGCATTTTGCCTCTAAAATTGCCTGAATTGCCTCTAGACGGAGGCTGGCCCGGAGAACTCAATTCTTAATAAGTGAAAGCAGAAGGTAGAAGGTAGAAGGCAGAAAAAAAGAAAATTAATCATCCAAGAAATTCCTTTTTTTCTGTCATAATCCCAAAATATCCCTTCTGCTTTTGATTGATATCAACTTAAGATTACCTATATTCTTCTTGCTTTATTCTCTTCTTGCTTAGCGTTTTTCGCGTCTTCGCGGTTCGTTAAAGAAGATTATTTCCGCAAAAAACAGTAAATCTAAAATCTAAAATCTAAAATCTAAAATCTAAAATTGAATGTCCAACGATAAATTATGGATTTCAGCTCTGGGATTGGATATCGGTCTCAAACGAGTCGGCATCGCCGGGTGTGACGGCACCGGTTTAATAGCTACGGGGATTACTACTCTAGTACGATCGTCCTTCGATCGAGACGTAGCTTATCTCAGAGAGCTCGTCCGAGAGCGGAGAGTGCAAATTTTGGTTGCAGGCTTGCCCTACTCCCTGAGCGGAGAATTGGGTGCTCAAGCCCGACAGGTGCAGAAATATGCTACTCGCATCGCCGCAGCCTTAGAACTCCCCCTAGAATACGTGGACGAGCGCCTGACTTCGGTTGAGGCAGAGGAATTGATGAAAGCACAAGGGATTTCGCTGTCGCAAAACAAGGGTTCGATCGATCGCAAAGCAGCGGCCCTGATTTTGCAGCAGTGGCTAGACGAACGGAGGCAAAATATCTGCGCCATTCCCAATCCTTGATAGCTTGTAACAGAGGCGTGATATCCTGGTTGTGCAAGTTTGCGAAGCACACCTGTAACCCTTGACAAACTGGAGAAAATTCTGCTGTACCCTCGGTACTAAAGAAGCACAAAATCGTGATTTGTCCTCAGTGTCGCTTGCTGACTCGACTGAGATTTAAACGCTGCACTCCTCGCCTGTGGAAAAAGCCGCGAGTCTCGCGGTTTAAGCTTGTGGACTGGCGATAGTCGCCCACTTAGCCAGAATATCGCCACGAAAATTCCCAATTGTCAAGCAAACGTTACTGAATTATTGACGGAAAATAAGATACACGCGATGTCCTCATCCCCATACCGCAAAAAAGAGAATGGCAATTCCAACGAAGAGTCCGTCACCCTGACGGATGAAGTTGGGCGATCGCTGACTTGCAACATAGAATATTCTATGAACCTAGAAGGTCAAGAATACGCTTTGCTGCTTCCGATTGACTCACCCGTAGAAATTTTTACTTGGCAGGGAGACGATACCGACGAAGCAGCAATTCCTGTAGAAGACGAGACCGAAATTGACAAAATTTTTGATACAGCTAAAGTTGTCCTGCAAGAGCAGAACTTGACCCTTCGACGCACGGCGGTGACGCTGACTGTGGTTGGCGAATTGCCGGAATTTCCCGAAGAGGATATGGCATCCGATGTCGATCCGGATGAGGAGTCCGAGTTCGAGGAGCTGATGTGGCTGACCAGCTTCTACCACGAAGAACAGGAATACGCCATTTATACGCCTCTCGACCCGTTCTTTATCTTGGCTAGAATGAATGACGACGGCAAGCCAGAATTGCTCTCGGAAGAAGAGTTCCAAAGGCTGGAACCGATGTTGCCTATGCTGGAAGACCAGTTTTTTGACGAGCTTGATTAGATATTAATTGCAGGCAGAAGGTCTGACGGCAAAAAGCAGAATTTTTTACTATTTTATAAAAAAGTAAACTGCTCGCTCGATCGAATTTTTTCGAGATTGTGCCTTCAGCCTTTACGCTCGGGCTTTTGAATTGGGCCGCGTGAATTGAGTCTTTTAAATGGCTTGTATCCGTAACTTTTCGGTCATCAATCGCAGGTCATCAGTCATTAGTCGCTAGTTAATCGCCACTTATCCAGGACAACGGACTATGAATAAAGAACAAATGACAACAGGCAGCGCGCGCGAGGGCCGAAAAGGTACTCCGCAAGTCTCTAAATGGTTGTTTTATCTGGCGTTGCTGCCGGCAATCTGGGGGATTTGCGCTTGGCAGGGCTGGGCTTGGTGGAGCTGGGCTTCGGCGCCGCCTAAAATAGCTGAAACGTCAACTTCCCCGGCAGAGGATGCTGCTGTTTCTATCCAAATCCCGGAGGGTACTCCCAGTCAAAAAATCGGCCGGGATTTAGAGGCCGCAGGGTTGATTCGATCGAGCTCGGCATGGAATATGTGGGCCCGCTGGCTGACTCTGCAAAACCGCGAGGGAGGTTTTCAAGCAGGAACTTACCAACTGTCGCCGACTCAGCCTCTGAGTGCAGTGGCTGATAAAATTTGGAAGGGCGAAGTTGTACAGCAGAGTTTCACGATTCCAGAAGGGTGGTCGCTGCAACAAATGAGCGCTTATTTTGAAGCGCAAGGTTTTTTCCCCGCTAAAGATTTTATTGCGGTGGCGAGTCAAGTTCCCTACGCTCAGTACCCTTGGCTGCCGAGCGGCTTACCTCATTTGGAAGGTTTTTTGTACCCGGATACTTATCAGCTAGACGGCGATGCAATTAGCCCGGAAGCTGTCATCAAGCAAATGCTCGGTCGTTTCGAGCAGTTGGCTTTGCCGATATATCAAAAGAATCAGAAGAATACTAAGCTGGATTTGAAAGAGTGGGTGACGCTGGCGAGCATTGTGGAAAAAGAGGCTGTAGTTGCTTCCGAGCGCAATCGCATTGCTGGAGTGTTTACCAGCCGCTTGAATAAAGGCATGAAGTTGGGGTCAGATCCGACTGTTGAATACGCCCTCGGCATCAGGCAAACTAAGGAAAAACCTCTGACTTTTAAGCAGGTGGAAACGCCTTCTCCCTACAATACTTATGTGAATGTAGGGCTGCCGCCAACTCCGATCGCATCTCCGGGAATAGCAAGTTTGGAGGCGACTCTGAATCCAGAAAATACAGAATACCTGTATTTTATGGCGCGGTACGACGGCACTCACATTTTTAGCCGCACGCAGGCGGAACACGATGCTGCGATTGCTAAAGTTGACCAGCAGTTGCGATCGACCCAATAGATAGGTAATGACTAATACAAAAGTAAAAAGTCAAAAGTAAGACAGCAAAAGCAATAATTATTCACTTTTGATTTTTTACTTTCTTAATCTTTAACTTCCAATTTCTTATTTCTCAATCTAAAACCTAAAATCTAAAATCATTATGACTTGGGGTAAAATACTACAGCCGGACTTAGTTCTAGGCGATTCAGTCATGAAGTTAACGGCTGAGATTCTGCAAAAATATAATATTAAAGGATTAGTTTTGGATGTGGACGAAACTCTCGTTCCCATTACAGCAATGAATGCTTCTCCTGAACTCACCTTGTGGGTGGAAGAAATAAAACCGGTGGTATCGCTGTGGTTGGCGAGCAATAATGTAAACCAGATTCGGATCGGTCGGATTGCTGAGTCTTTGAATCTACCTTACATCACTGGTGCTGCTAAGCCGTCGCGCCGCAAGTTGCGAAGGGCTATTAGTGCGATGAATTTGCCGGTGGAACAGGTGGCGATGGTGGGCGATCGACTTTTTACTGATGTTTTAGCTGGCAATCGTTTGGGTATGTTCACTATTTTAGTGGAACCAATGGTTGATGCTGGCTATGCGCTTCGCAAGTATCCGGTGCGCTCTTTTGAAGTTTGGGTTTCTCAAGCTTTGGGGGCTACTCTGAAAATTAAAGATTAAATTGGGCATAGGGCATAGGGCATTGGGCATAGGGCATAGGGCATTGGTAACTAATGACAACAAACAACAGTCAACAGTCAACAGTCAACAGTCAACAGTCAACAAACCAATGACTAAAACTATTGTTGTTAAAATAGGAACTTCGACGCTGACTCGATCGACTACGGGAAACTTAGCTCTTTCAACTATTGCTGCATTGGTCGAAATTTTAGCCGGTTTGCGGCAGCAAGGTCATCGAGTAGTTTTGGTTTCTTCGGGTGCGGTTGGGGTTGGCTGCGCGCGCTTGGGTTTGACGGAACGCCCGCGAAACATTGCTCTGAAACAGGCTGTGGCGGCCGTGGGCCAAGGGCGGCTGATGCGGGTGTACGATGACTTGTTTACTACTCTGCAACAGCCGATCGCTCAAGTATTGCTCACCAGGCGCGATTTAGTGCAGCGTAACGGTTATGTTAATGCTTACAATACTTTTCAGCAACTGCTCAGATTGGGCGTGATTCCGATCGTCAATGAAAACGATACAGTAGCCGTAGACGAGCTCAAATTTGGCGATAACGACACGCTTTCGGCGCTGGTGGCGAGTTTGGTAGAAGCAGATTGGTTGTTCGTGCTCACAGATGTCGATCGACTGTATTCCGCCGATCCGCGCAGCAATCCCGACGCGCAGCCGATCGCCCTAGTCCAAAGTATGGCACAGCTCACAGAATTTCAGGTGCAAACAGGAGATTCCCGCAGCGGTTGGGGAACCGGCGGAATGGTGACAAAAATTGAAGCCGCGAGAATAGCAACTGCATCGGGAGTGCGCACCGTCATCACTGACGGCTGCTTTCCTGGTAATATCGAGAAAATACTCAACGGAGAGTCGATCGGTACTCAATTCGAGCCTCAACCGCGCCCTGTAAACGCTCGCAAGCACTGGATAGCTAACGTGCTAGTTCCGGCAGGAAAACTATATTTAGATGCGGGTGCTGTCAAGGCAATTTCCCACGGCGGAAAATCGCTTTTAGCTGCGGGTATTGCTCAAGTAGAAGGACAATTTCAAGCTGATGATTCCGTGCAGTTGTGCGACGCAACAGGCAAGCAAATTGCTAGAGGACTTGTGAATTATAGCAGTTTAGAATTGAGACAAATCCAGGGCTGCAAGTCCGATAAAATTGCTGAGATTTTAGGCTATGCGGGTGTAGAAACGGCGGTACACCGAGATAATTTAGTGATTGTTTAAACTGCTACATATCGAGACAGTCGATCGCGCAATGAGCGAATGCAGAAATTGAGGATACTTGCAGCACAGTATTGCAAGAATTTGTTTGGCTGTGTCGGAACAGCTCGTTCATCGCTTCTGTAAACACTTCAAATACATTTTTTGCTAATTCTAAAGCTGCTTGGCGTTCCGCATTAGTAAGGTTTATCTCTGCTAAAACTTGCAACATCTCTGGCGTGTTTAAAAGGTGATAATTTTCTAAACCCACATCACCTCCTCCAAAATAAACATATTCTTTTTTGGTAATTTGCTGTAATTCCATTACCACTGCTAGCGCCGCCTCAAAAAAAACTTTAGCCGTTCCTTCGAGGACTTCCATTAACACCAGTTTCTGAATGGGAGAGGCTTTCCAAGCGTAGCGTTCGAGCACTGAACACAGCGATCGCGTTTTTTTAGTTTCTTCACCCCAAAGCAGTCTAGAATCACCATAAGTTATTGATTGGTTAAAGCCCAGTTCCTGTAGGTATTCTAGATAATCGTGCCAGTAATAGTTTTGGTTATAAGTATATTTATTAATTAGTTCCTGAACTTTGTTATCACTATAAGATTCTCGGATTACATATTTATTTAAATCGCTCAAGCTCACAGCCAAAGGAGCGAGAATAGGTGCAAAAATTAGTCTTTGCTGCAGGTAAATATTTCGATCGCCTAGAAATGCAAATAAGGGTAAGTCTGCAAATTCTTGCTTTTTTGTTTGAATAAATTCTAGAACTTCTTTCATAGCCTCGCACTCTCACTAAGTTGTTTAAACTGGGGTTCCACACCTGGCTTGATTATCGAGGTATTGTAGGAAATATCTTTGTATTTGATATCATGTTTATTTGTGTTTGTAGTCAGGACAAAGTGTGATTTGCATCATATTGTGTTCCACCACTAAATCGGGGTTGAGAAGCAGGGCACTCTTACCTACAGTTACTTGTGTGGCAATGAGTATAGATGACAATTTTCCATGACGAATTGCCTTTGGATGCGTTCTGGGTTAATCTATCTTTTGGATCAGTTAAGAAAATTATAGGAGTTAATCTTGGAACGGACTTTTTTAGCGATTAAGCCCGACGGCGTACAGCGCGGACTCGTCGGCGAAATTATCGGTCGTTTTGAAGCCAAAGGCTTTAAGCTAGTTGGCATGAAGCTAATCACGGCGAGTCGCGAACTTGCCGAACAGCATTATGGCGTACACAAAGAAAGACCCTTTTTTGCGGGACTGGTAGACTTCATTACTTCCGGGCCGATGGTGGCGATGGTGTGGGAAGGCAACGGCGTTGTGGCCTCGGCGAGGAAAATGATTGGCGCAACAAATCCTCTGAATTCAGAACCGGGGACAATTCGCGGCGATTTGGCTGTGAATGTCGGCCGCAATATTATTCACGGTTCTGATGCTGTGGAAACTGCCCGTGATGAAATTAGTCTCTGGTTCAAGGAAGAAGAATTGAGTGCTTGGACACCTTGTTTAACTCCTTGGATTGTGGAGTAGTTTTGATATTCTCCCGATTGATTAATCGGGAGATATAATACTTATCGCCCTCTTCGCCAGATTTCTCGCCCGTTGAGAATTTATGGTCAAAACTTAAAATTATTCTCAGTTCTATCAACACGACAAATTATCAACAATTAGGAAAAGCGATAGAGCTTGAGATTTTTTATGGTTACCAGGATATTCCTGGTAACGAGAAGAAAAAACGTTAATCGGAACTTACAAACTCCAAATAATTATCAGTTAATTCTTTGACTGCTAATTCGTAAAACTGCTGACCGTGTTCGGGGGTTGCTAAGCCCGGATTTGAACCCATTCTACCGTCGGGAAATCGGCGGCGGAAATCAGCAGCACCGTAAATTTTGTGCCCGGAAGCGACTTCTTCCGAAAGCGGAGCTTGCTTGATTGCTTCTGGATAAAGGTACTGGGTTAAGGCGATTTCGCTGGGGGTGGCGTGGGAGCCTTCTTGGTTTCCGTACAATTCTTTTGCTAGTTTGTAGACTGAACCGCACATGAACCAGTTGCCGATTTGACACTGGATTCGATCGGCATTCGGTAAATTCAAGTCTGACAAATGCGCGTAAGTCTCGGAAAATGCTGCTTTCATCGTGGCAATGTTGCCGCCGTGACCGTTAATGAAAAAATATTTTACAAATCCCGCTTTTGCCAAAGATGTAATATAATCCCTGATTACGAGTATTAGCGTCTGCGGTCGGAGGGTGATTGTGCCGGGAAAGCTGGTGTGGTGCAAGGCCATCCCTACATTAATTGTCGGGCCGATTAAGGCATTGGCAGCTTCGCCGACACCGCGGGCGATCGCACTCGCTGCAATGGCGTCAGTGCCGATCAAGCCGGTGGGCCCGTGCTGTTCGGTGGAGCCGATCGGGATAATTATGCCTCGGGAGCTATCGAGATAAGCTTCTACCTCGGGCCAGGTACTCAAATGCAGCAACATGATAGGGAGTCTACAGAATTTTTACTTGCTATAGTCGATCGTAGCGGGCACGGGAAAAAAAGGACTCTGGGTCAACTTATTATTGTATTCTTAAAAAAACCTTTACAGTGCGAGCGCAACTTTACATTTATATTACTTAACCTTAATAATTTAACCAATTGATTACCCAAACTTTACCTTTTAATAACCTTTTAAGAGTAGTATAACAAGCATCTCCCTATAGATTGGGTGTTACCTGGTCGATTAACAGCGGGCAATGTTTTATGAAATTAACACCGACCCCTAAAAATGACCAGACTTCTGAGGCCAGGACGCAGGCAGACAGCGCGGCTCCGGCAACTGCTCTACGGTTGTATTCCTTGCACGAGCAAGTAGCAAAAGTCGAGCGCGTGTCTGTGGGATGGACTGGAGAAGGATTCTAAGCGATCGAACATATCGCGATCGTACAAGCGATCGCAGCGCGAGAGTGCCTCAGCTACCGAACAAGGCCCCTCTCGCTAGCTACATACAAACATAACTCCCACGGATATTTATGTCTTCTGCTGAATTAAGCGAAAGTCCTTCGAGGTTGGCTGTTGGACAAGCCGGCCGAATCTTGTTATTGGAAGGTGAAGACCTGTTGCGGGAAATGCTAGCTTTCGCCCTTAAAGAACAGGGCTACGAGGTGGTGGTTACTAGCGACGGGCGCAACGCTCTGCCTTCTGTACAGGCTTCTTCTTCATACCACGGTGAATTTGCCTTTAACCTGTTAATTATGGATTCAATTAACGGTTTGGATCTGTGTCGAATGTTGCGGCATCAAGGAAATCCCGTCCCTATTTTGATTATCGGTGCTAGAGGAAGTGCCAACAATTGCGCTTTTTACTTAGAAGCCGGATCGGATGATTATCTGACCAAGCCTTTTGGAATGCGGGAGTTTATCGCTCGGTGTCGGGCGCTGATGCGGCGCCAGCGCCTCGGTCAGTTGCCGCAACCCGTGAGCCTGCAATATAAGAGCATAACTCTGTATCCTGAAGAATGCCGGGTGTTGGTTCGCGGTGTGGAAGTGAAATTTTCTCCAAAACAGTTTCGCTTACTAGAACTATTTATGACTAATCCGCGGCGAGTTTGGTCTCGCGATCATTTGCTGGAAAAAATTTGGGGTCAAGATTTTATCGGAGACAGTAAAACCGTTGACGTGCACATCCGCTGGCTGCGCGAAAAGTTGGAAATCGATCCGGGCAAACCGGAATATATCATTACTGTACGCGGGTTCGGCTATCGATTTGGTTAATTTTTTAAATGCGTGGTAGGGTGGCAAATTGCAGTCGAATATGACGTAGGGACACAACAATGTTGTGTCCTTATTGGTCTGTGTAGGGCTTGGTGAATAAAAGCAGAAGGCTGGCCAGATAAAAGTTTTAATCTTGTTTTTGTTTTGACCTAGCAAGTGCAAGTTATAGCATAAGCAAGGCTAAAAACCCTTGCACTTTCGTGGTTCATCGCTGGGTAAATTTGAGAAATAAGCGACGAACCTACTATTTTTAAAGTTGTGTGGCGCGAGCTTTTTCGCTAAGTAGCCACGTTCGCCTAAAAAGAAAAAACCACCTTTGATTGTGGACTCGCGCCACCGTCACCTTTCTACAGCAAGACTTTTAGACCAGGCTCGGCAGTCACTCCCGATCGGGCTGGCATTGCGCACCCAGTGCTCTCTAAGCTGATGATGAAGGACTTGCATTCCTGGCTGCAAACCATAACTCAAAACTCCCCTGTCCACTCCCAACAATGAAGTTTCCAGCAATCTCCTGCAACCGCAACAGCCGCCACCATATCTGAACAGGGAATTAATTCAATTAAAGACCATCTTGATGCTTCATCAGGGTTTTCTTCAACATTTAACAATGCTGCTGGTTCTCCTGGTGCGAGGCTGACATCAAACTGATTCAGGGGAATAGAAAGTCCTTTACCGACTGCCTTGATATAGGCTTCTTTGCGAGTCCAGCAGGTGAAAAAAGCTGTGGGTTGGAGATATTCAGGGAGCGCTTGCAGCACAGAGCTTTCTAAAGGTGAAAAAAACTTTTCAGCAATCTCCAGATAAGGAAAGTTGGGATTTATGCCTTCAATATCGACACCAATATCTCGATTTTTGGTAATAGCAATTAGAGCCATTCCGCCAGAGTGAGACAAATTGAAACGCAGGGTATTTCCACCTTGGGCGGCGATGAGAGAGGGTTTGCCGTAAGGATTGTAGTCAAAGCGTAAAATGTGAGAATTTATGTTAAGATAGCGACTCAAAATCGCTCTCAGCGCGCCACGACTTACAATAAATTGCGATCGACCTTTGGGAAAGTGAAAACCCTCGGCTTTTGTCCGCTCGTCGGTAGAGAGAGTCTGTTGTAAACTCTGCAAGCAAGATTCTGTTTGAGCCAGAGACACACGCCAAACATGAATTTCGCCCCGATCCAATGTCAAGTCGAGCGGTGGGGAATTCCACGAATCAAAAGCAGTAATCATGTATTTATCTTCTCTTATGACTCACCTCATGCAGCATTCCCAGAAACAGGCAAGATGCTTGTTCTACTTTGAGCAACAGGCAAGATGCCTGTTCTACAACAGATGAATTGCAATTCCAAATGTTAATAAATCCAGGTTTGTACAACTTTTCCTGCAATTTTTTGTCCCAACCAAGGCGTATTTGCCGATCGCGACTTCAGACTTTGCCCGTCAACAGTCCAACTCATTTCCGGGTCGAACAAAATCAGCTCAGCAGAGACTCCCGGCGCAACCGTGGCAGGGGTTTGTCCGAGACAAACGGCAGGGCCTGCGCTCAACACTCGCCACAGTTCTAAAGCGGAAAATTCGCCTGTTTCTACCAGTCCGTGCCATAGCAAAGGCAAAGCTAATTCCAAGCCGATCGCCCCGGGCGGACTATCAGCAAAAGCCACAGTTTTCTCCTCATAAGTATGCGGGTTGTGGTCGATCGCGATCGCATCAATTACGCCATCTTTCACAGCTTGAATCAGCGCTAATTGGTCGCTGAGATTGCCCAGCGGCGGTTCTAGGCGTAAATTCGGATCGTAGGCGAACAAAGCAGTCAAAGCATTTTTGCCGCCGGAATCTTTAGAGTCTCCTGAAATTGCCCCGACATTCAACAGCAAGTGCATCCAAGTAACACTCGCAGTCACCGGCAAACCCCGCGCCTTCGCATCCCGAATCAATTCCACGCTGCGCGCCGTAGAAACGCGCATAATGTGTACCGGAGTGCCCGCAGATGCCATCAACTCCAGGATTGCCGCCAAAGCCGAAGTTTCCGCACTCGCCGGAATTCCCGGTAAACCCAAGCGCACCGACACCGCACCCTCCCTCACCGCACCATTTCCTGCCAAAGTTAGATCGCACGGCCACAAAGCCACAGACTTGCCCAAAGGCTTGATATACTCCAGCAAACGCCTCACCAGAGCCGGATTAGACAGCGGCAAACCGTCCGCAAAACCCACCACCGCAGAGGAGGCCAGCTCGCCCAACTCCGCCATCTGCTGCCCTTTAACACCCGCTGTCAGCGCGCCCCAAAAATACAAGCGGGGCCGCCCGGGCGACAAATTGCCGATATGTTGCTGCAACAAAGCTAAACCGGCCAAATTGTCAACAGGCGGCGAGGTATCCGGCAAAATCGCCACTCGCGTAAAACCCCCAGCCGCCGCAGCCTGCATCAAAGATTCCAGCGTTTCGCGATCCTCAAAACCCGGTTCTCCGCTGTGACTGTAGATATCAGTTAACCCCGGCCCCAAAATCAGTCCCCGGCAATCCCGCACTTTCGTATCAGCGGGAAACTCAGCAATTTTTTCTTCGACTGTTTTGATCTTACCTTCAGCAATCAGAATATCAGCGATGCGATCGCTCCCTGAAACTGGATCTAGCACTCGTACATTTTGTAGCAGTTCGCGGCTCATATAGCAGAAGGAAGAAGGAAGTTCGGCAACGGATTATGTAACGGATGTAACGGATGTAACGGATGTCAGGAAGAAGGAAGAAGCAATCCACCGCATTAGTTTCAGGAATTAAGAAATTCCTAAGCGTCGGGCGCGGTTGTTATCAAAATTCAAACATTTTTCAGGCGGGCGAAGCGTAGCGGTGGGCGTTCCTTCCGCTACGGGTTCGCGCTGAACACTTTACTAATTACAGTGCTCCTGCGGCTGTTTGGTCAAAAACGCCGCCGCTCAAATGAGTTGTGACATTCATCGCCTGCAATACCGGCAAACCATCGGGGCCGTGGGGATAATCAATCACGCTAACCGCGCCGTTTCCTTGTTTGAACTTCCAGAAATGTTCGGGTTCTAAATTGAACAGGTGGCAGAGAATTGCTTTGTTGATGGCATCGTGAGCAACGACAATCCCAGTACCAGAAACAGAATTTACAATTTCTCGCCAAGATGCGATCGCCCGAGTCCAAACGTGCTGCAAATTTTCTCCTTCGGGCATTTGCACTGTTTCAGGAGATGTTTTCCATTCCTCCAGCAAACCCGGATAGGATTCTTCTATTTCTGATTCAAATTTTCCTTCCCAAAGTCCGTGGCTGATTTCTCTCAATTCATCGCGCAGTTCCAGTTGCAAACCGCCGTGATATTTGAGAATAATTTCCGCAGTTTCTTTCGGGCGCAGCATCGAACTGCTGATTGCAAAATCTAATTTTACATCCTTGAGAAATTCTGCCGCCCGCCGGGATTGTTCGCGGCCGTTATCGTTGAGAGGCACGTCAATTTGCCCCTGAAATTTACCTGCTTTATTCCAGTCGGTTTCGCCGTGACGTACCAGCAACAAGCGCGGGCCTCGGTGTCCGTCCCTCGGTTTGGGAAAAATTTCCCCGGTATGGGAAGTTAAATTCAGCGATTCTAATTGAACTGCAACTTTCTTTTTTGGCTGTCCTAGTTCGTCGTTAGTAACAGGGGAAGTTCCAAAATTAATGACGCTAATTCCGCAATTTGACTGTTGAATTGATTGATAGTAATCCGGGGTAATTTCCGACGCGGTGGCGATGAGAGCGCGGTTGATTCCGTTGTGACCTACTACTAGAATTGTGCCGTGCTGGTGGCGCGATAAAAGTTCTTGCCAAAAATGACGGGCGTTAGCAAAAATTGCCAATACGGGAAAGTGTTCGATGTCTCCGTCAGCAGATGCCAGTTTCATGGAAAATTTGTCTGGCTGTCTTTGCCACTGCTGATATGCTTCGGGGAATTTGTCGATCGCATCTTGGCGCAACATTCCTTCCCACAGAGGCAAATCGATTTCCATCAAATTATCAGTTGGCTCGAGTTGTGGCGGATTTGTCAAGCGCGACAGGATGATTTCCGCTGTTTCTTTGGCTCGTTGCAGGGGACTGGTATAGGCGGCATCAAAGGCGATACTGCTGAGTGTGTCGCCTACTTGCAGGGCGGCGCTGCGGCCTGCTTCTGTCAAAATCGATTTATCCAGGCGGCCTTGGATGCGGCGTTCTTGATTGTAGGTGCTTTTGCCGTGACGGACTAAGATAATGCGAGTCATTCGATTTTAGATTTTAGATTTTAGATTTTAGATTTAGCCTGCTACCCCGCTGCGGGTGCGCAGTGCGCACCTTACCCATACATGGCGGGTCAAGGATTTGTGGCGTAAGTCTTGTTGAGGCGAGTCAAAAAGATGAGCCAGTGAAATTTTACCAGTTGTCGGGATACTCTCGTCTGCAACGACCTATGATTAAAGACGGAAAAGATTTAGCCACGGATTCGCGCGGGACGGAAAAGCAGGAATGACATTGAAGCGGGTGATTTTAGGTATTTTAACGGCGATCGCGATCGCCCTGGTCGGTTTATCTTTAGTTGCTAGTTGGAACCAGCCACAAATTCAAAGTCGGCTGGAACTCTACCAGACAAATTTGCTGCTTCACGCCTCCGAGTGGCAAGGAGAAAATAATCAGAGTGCTAATTTAAGTTCGGCGCGCAACAATATTGTCGGTGCAGATCCTTTAAATACGGCTTTGACACAATATCAAGCAGCGCGAGACTCGACTCGCAAAACTCTCGAAACAACTCAAGCACAATTTAAAGAAATTCAGACTACTATCGCCTTCAAGTCTGAAGATTCTACTCTCAAATTGGCTCAACAAAAGGCTTTGTCAGAGTCGATCGAGCAACAGTCAGCGCTGCAAAACGAACTTGACTTGCGCCTGGGAATTTTGCAGGCAAGCAGCGGTAAAACTGAGGCGGCTCTCCAAACTTGGAAAAATTTAGTTGAGCGCTACCAAACTAAAATAGATGACGATTCTTCGGTGGTAACTGCTCAAGTTTTAACGGGAATTTGGAGCAATCCGGCTCAACTGCTGCCGGATGCCGAGCCGCGGATTCAAAAGTCTTTGGATGGCTGGTTTCGCTATCGCGCTCTAGCTCAACTTTACAAGCTGCAAGAACGTTCTAAAGAGCTGGTGGCGCTGCAAGCAGCAGAGCAAGCAACGGCTGAGCAAGCTGTAGAAAAATTGGCAATTATAGTTGGCGTTCCGGCGATCGCGCTTTGTATTGGTACGGTTTTGCTGGTTGGTTTGACCGTGCAGTGGCTGTTGCAGCGGCAGCAGTTAGAGACAGCAGGTTCCGGCCCGCTGTTGGCGCGAAATGCGAGCTTGATTTGGGATGTGCCTTGGGATGGTGAGATTGTTTGGCAGGTACTTGTGGTCGGCTTTTTCTTTGTCGGGCAAATCTTGATTCCCTATTTGTTGCTGCCGGTTTCTCTGGCTGTTTTAAAACTCAATCCTGCTACTTTTGACCCGCGCGAAAAGGCTTTTTATATCTTTGCTACTTATTTGTTGCTGTCGGCTGGGGGGCTTTCGGTACTGTATTTTTCGGTCAAGTCTTTTTTGCCTTTGCCGGAAGGTTGGTTTCGGATTAATTGGCGGGGAAATTGGTTTTTGTGGGGTTTTGGCGGCTATTTTGTTGCTTTGCCTTTGGTAGTTTTGGTGTCGCTGATCAATCAGCAATTCTGGCAGGGACAAGGTGGCAGCAATCCGATTTTGCCGATCGTTCTCGAAGGTAGGGACAACGTGGCTTTGGCGGTGTTTTTCGGCACTGCTGCGATCGCCGCTCCGGTTTTTGAGGAAATCGTGTTTCGGGGCTTTCTGCTGCCTTCTCTGACTCGCTATTTGCCTGTTTGGGGGGCGATCGCAGCTTCTGCTTTCTTGTTTGCGGTGGCTCACTTGAATGTGTCTGAGATTCTGCCTTTGGCGACTTTGGGTGCGGTTTTGGGGTTTGTGTACACGCGATCGCGCAATCTCCTCGCTCCCATGCTTCTCCACAGTCTTTGGAACAGCGGTACTCTCCTGAGTCTGTTTCTTTTGGGCGGCGGCGCCACTTAATTCTGGCGGTTGTTAATAATTGTGAATTAACGTTGTTTTTTTGACAGTTTTCGTGAGGGCGATCGACTCTTGCCAAAAACAGCAGTAGGGTGCTCGGTGCGCCCCTAATATCTAGTTCGGTAAAATAATCCGAATTCCAGTAGGGGCTGGTTCACCCTCATCTTTAATATCAGCAACAGATCGAGATAGACCCGCCCCGGTCGCTTACTTTAGCGGAAAAACTTGGTTTAACATGGAAGTAATATCTTGTCGGCTGATGATTGAGAGACTGGCCCGGGCGATCGCACCAAGCGGAAGTTGACAATCCGGCCAATTTCTAGCTAAATTTTAATTTAGGATGAGGGTTAAACCCAATGAGCAATTTTAACAGCCGCAAGTTAGAGGGAACGCCGAGTTGGATGCGTTTCGCACCCTACGCAGCCCTAGGCATTTTAATATTTTCTCTCAATTCAGGCAGCGAACTCAATTATTTCTTGAGAGGCTACTTGGTCATTCTAGAGGCTCAAGCCGGTATAGTTCTGCTGTATTTTGCGATGTCTAAGTTTCGCAAAAACCCAAATAAATGAGTAAAAATTAGTAAGATTCCTTAGCTCGATCGTTTAAGGTCGATAGTTAAAGGTCGAGCGCGGAAGTTCAAATAAAAAAACTGGGGAAAGTAAAAATGGTAAAAGATAAAACAGTAGCAGTTGTGTTAGCTTTCTTTGTTGGAGGTTTCGGAGTTCACAAATTTTATTTGGGCAATAACTTAGCAGGGGTATTATACTTGCTATTTTCTTGGACATTAATTCCCTCACTGATCGCATTTTTCGATTTTATCGGCCTGCTGCTGATGTCGGAACAAGCTTTTCAGGTACAGTACAATGGCGGAATGTTGCCGTCTGGGTATGTCCTCAGAGCGGCAAAAGATGTAACAGGGGCGATCGGCGAATTGAAAAAACTTTACGATATGGGCGCAATTACGGCTGAAGAATATGAAGAAAAACGCCAAAAATTGCTGCGAGAATTGTAATTAAGAAGGAAGAAGGAAGAAGGAAGAAGGAAGAAGGAAGAAGGAAGAAGGAAGAAGGAAGAAGGAAAAAGGAAGAAGGAAGAAGGAAGAAGG
>NZ_SRRZ01000057.1 GCF_013179805.1 Microcoleus asticus IPMA8
CCACTCCTCCTACAAATGCAGTTCACGCTTCTGTTGACGCTCTACCTATTATCCTCTCTGGATAGCACTTTTACAAAACCGGGATGCTCCCGATTGAATTTCACCAACAGTCTTTAGAGATTTCGCGGGAAATAGGAAATCGCCAATGGGAAGCCAATTCCCTAGGCAATTTGGGATTAGCTTACTATCAAGTCAGCAACGGACTTAGGATGCGTTATAAAAGTCTTTCCAAAATTTTAGCTTTCATTTTTAAAAAAATATTCATTATTTCGGATAATTATTGGCTTGAGCAAGCTGAAACAGCACTTCGTGCCTCAATCAAAATTCTTGAAACTCTGCGTTCTGAATTAGTTAATAATGACCATAAAGCTTCAATCTTTGAAACCCAAGTATTTGCCTATCGCCTGCTGCAACAAGTCCTAGTCGCCCAAACTAAATTCGATGAAGCCTTAGAAATATCAGAAATGTCGCGCACCCGTGCCTTCGTCGAGTTATTGCAACAAACCTTATTAACAAATGATTTACCAGCGAATGACCAAGCAGAAAGATTATCAATTCCCAAAATCCAACAAATCGCCCGCGACAGAAACTCCACAATCGTTGAATATTCGATTATTGATTCAGACATCATTTACATCTGGGTAATCCAACCAAACGGCAACATCACCCATCACGCCGCCAACCTCGAACCCCTCAACCAACAAAACCAAACCCTCAAACAAATCATCCTCAAAACCCGCGTCTCCATCGGCACCGAAGAAACCGACGACCAAGGCAACAAAATTCAGCTAGAATCCCAGTACAAACGAGACGAAACAGGCCGCTTTCCCCTACTGCAACTCCTCCATCAAATCCTAATCGAACCAATCATTGACTTACTCCCCACCGATGCCAATAATCCCATCATCTTCATCCCCCACTACGACTTATTTTTAGTTCCTTTCGCCGCCTTGCAAGATAGCAACAACCGCTACCTAATCGAAGATCATACCATCCTCACCGCCCCTTCCATCCAAGTATTAGAAAAAACCGCCGAACATCAACAGCGAGTGCGAGGATTGAGACAAGCCGCCCTAATTGTCGGCGATCCAACCATCGCCGCCAAATTCAACGAAAACCCCTACAAACTCCGCCAAATCCCCAGGGCAAAAGAAGCCGCCGAAGCCATAGCCGCAACTTTAGGAACCCAAGCAATTAGCGGAGACAATGCCACAAAAGTCGCCATTTTAGACAGGATGCTAAACACGCGCATCGTCCATTTATCCGCCCACGGACTCCTCGACGATTTCCAAGGTTCCGGCATCCCCGGCGCGATTATTTTAGCACCATCAGGAGATGACGACGGCGCACTTAACGCCGCAGAAATCCTGCAATTAAAACTCGATTCCGAACTCGTAGTATTAAGCGCGTGCAGCACCGGGCGCGGTAAAATTACCGGAGATGGAGTTGTCGGATTGTCGCGCTGCTTCATCCTCGCCGGAGTCCCCAGCATCATCGTTTCCCTGTGGAATATAGGTACACCAACAGCCAAATTGCTAATGACGGAATTCTACAAAAATTTAGCACGGGGCGACAATCGAGCAGCGGCTTTGCGGTGTGCTATGCTAACTACAAAAGCTCAATTTCCGAATCCGAAAGCTTGGGCTGCATTCACTTTAATTGGCGAAACCGAAACTTTACCGCTATCAACTGAAAAAACAGATTTAAGGAGATTAGTCATGTCACTTCCCGATGATAAACCTAAAGAAATTGTGGTCGCTTTTAGTAAGTTATTGAAAATATCGGAACCGCAATTTGTCGCCGAATTATCCGCGATTGATATTGGTGCGATGGATAATGTGAATGTTATAGCTGAAAGAATCAAGGATTGGTGCAAAAATAACCCTCAAATTGAAGATAATTTGGAGAATGAAATTTATGAAGCGGCTGCGGGCGGGACTGATAGTGATGCACCGGAGGAAGTTGTGAGGGAGTTTTACGAAACGCTGAAGGAAAATAAGATTCGATTGGGTTTGTCTGAGTCTTCTGTGGATGTGGTTGAAACTGATACTTCGGGCACAGAATCGACATAAAAAACTCTTGTCCCCCCCTTATTAAGGGGGGCTAGGGGGGATCGGAGGAATGTGGAGTCACAGATAAATCTCGCTTGCACTCCAGTCTCGATCCCCCTAAATCCCCCTTAATAAGGGGGACTTTGAACCGCCACGGAATCCCCTAAAATAATTAACAAACTTGATTATGAGCCAAGAATGGCAAATTAAAAATCCCAGCATTACCCTCTTTCCTTTCCACCTGCGGGATGATAGCGACGCAGGCTACGGACAAGTAGCCAGAAATGCTCAATCCTTGTGGGACAATCTAGCAGATAATGTCGGCAAAGAATTTAACATCCACGAACTAAAATCCCTCAGAGACAAGCTAATTTGCTACAAAAACGGTGTGTATTATCCCGACGGCGAACGGGAAAATCTGACTAACGAACAATTGCTAATTCCAGATGGTGGAAAAACTCTGAAGTTTCCGCAAATTATTCAGCCAGATAACCAGAAACTTGATGGTTCTATCTATGCCCTACGAATTCACGACACTTACACCGCAGACTTGACATTTTACTATAAAAATGTCACAATGAAAGTAGCGGACTTAACTCGATTAAATCCCCAAGGTTGCTTGTTGCCAAATGCAATTAAACCCTCTCTGGGACAAACATTATTATTATACGCCGAACCAGCAGTTTATGATAGTTACCGCAAACTAGCTGACGAATCGGTTAAAGCTTTTGTACAAGATAAACAGCAACCATTAGTAGAGTTTCGCGCCGAAGGAAAGTTATTCGGCAGTCCGATTTTTGAGTATGACAGCCGCGAAGATGATGCGCGTCAGCGGTGTCATTTTTTAGTATGGTTGCGAGAGAATTCCCAAACTTTGAAATTCGCAACCCTGGCGTTTAATTCTAACTTGATGAATCTGCTGTGCTCTCGCGCTAAAATTGTATTTGTGTATGGCGAAGCTAGGAAAAAGTATCGAAAAGCACAGCAAATAGTCAGCGAGTTAGAAAAGAAGCTTCCCGAATTCAGTCAAATAGAAAGCGAACAAAATCGACAAGTTAAGTTGCAGAAGTTAAAGCAATTGCTGGCTGAAGTCCGCACTAAAATGTTTGATTGTGCTCAGCAAGTGCGGTATTTGCAAGAAGACAGAAATACTATTGACACTAATGCTGAAAATTATGGTAATGCCTTGACAAAAATTAAAAGTTTGTGCATCCCAGGCGATAATCTAGATTTCTTGCAGAAGTTTCTAGATTTGGCTGAGAATAAATATCAGCGGCAAATTGAAATAGATTTAAACTACTTGATTGCTAGTCAAGATTTGTTCCAGCAGTCGATATCCACTGTGCGGGGGATGGTGGAAATTGAACAAGTAGAATTGGACAGGGAACAGGAAGACGGGGAGAAAAAGCACGATCGCCAGCTTGAGAATATCATCTTTTTTGTCGGAACTGCGATCGGCGGCGGACAAATCTTTTCCGCCGCCTATCCTCTAATTAAGGATAAACCGATTCAATGGCAACTCGATTTTTCTCTACCGCTGCATCCCTTTGCGGCGACTATTATCTGGAGTCTGCTGTTTGGCTTACTATTTGGCTTGTTAATGCTGGGTATCGCCGTGTGGGTAAGGAAAACTTTTCCCCGATAAATGAGTTAGCCGAAATCAGGACACGTCCGAAATCAGGACACGGCAGTGCCGTTTCCCTACAATTAATCCTCGGGCGATGGTTATATCCTCGCAAGGGCGATCGCGGCCGATCCCTCGCCCTTGCTACGATGTTTTGGGGTAGGGAAAGGGCATTGCCGTGTCCTCAATTGCTGGTAAAATAACCCGGTTTCTGGGCTATAAATTACAAATATCGAGTTAACTGGACTCGGTAGCGTTCCTTCTTAGTAACAGCAACTTCCCCAATTTCCAATCTTCCCTTGCCGGTAACAGCAATTAAATCTCCAGACTTGACATTATAACTAGCTTGAGTAATGTCTTTCCAGTTAACTCGCACGTCACCGCTGTCAATTAAATCGGCCATTTTGCTGCGAGACATTGCGAACCCAGCCGAGGCGACAGCATCCAATCTCATGGATGCTTCAACGGTTGTCATTTCTTTCTTTTTGGGTTCTCTAATTTTGAGTTCGCTCAACTCAATGCGCCGCGTTTGTACAGGAACCGATCGCACTTGCTGCAAACTCATCTCCAAATACTCTACCATCTCCGGCATGACAATGGCTTGCGCGCCGCGTTCTCCCAAAACAATCACATCGCCAGTTTTCTCCCGGACAATTCCCGTACCTAACATCGCCCCCAAAAAGTCGCGGTGAGAAGCTGTATCGAACAAGAAATTGCCAGCGATTTCTACCGCAGCAACGTTAACGCTAGCAGAGTCGATCGGGATATCCGATCGCGCGATCGCAATTCTTTGTCTTTCAGCTTGCGGGTAGCCACCCCAAGCCACTAATTCCACGTCTGTTAAGCGCTTAAATACCGTCAGAGTGTCCGCCAATTCTGGAGGAGACAGAAAATCAGTCTGAGTAACTTCCCAAGTTTTAATTGCTTGTTCCGCTTGGTCGAGTACCCGCGCCACACATTCGCGGTTTTCGATGCCTTTTAACAGTTCTTCTTTTTGTAACATCAGTTAATGCTAGATTCTAATTTGAAATTGCCAAAAATTGCTGTAAGTAAAAAGTCTACTTTTTTAACAGTCACGCTACTTTAATTATAGTCTAAGATCATCAAATAACGATCGTAGGATTTTAGTTGCTGGTAAAGCTGATATGATGAGCACGATTATTGTACCAAATCTATGAAGTCTTCGAGTTAAAGTTTTTGCAAGAGCTCGATCGAGTATGGCAGCAAAATTGTCCACCCAACTACTTATTCTTCTTCACCCGCAAATACAGTTCTTCCATCGCCTCAATAAACGAACCATCCTTGTGCCAAAACTGTGGAAAATCTCCCTGTTTCTTCACCACGATCGCACTTACCCCACTTTGCGCTGCCACCTCAATCGTCTGTGGCAATCGCTTCGCACCATGCCAAAACTCTTTCAGGCTGACCGTTTGCGCCTCACTGGCGATCGCCTGCGTGTAATAGGAATCCACCGCCACAGGAGCCGCTGCATCAGCCGTTAACTCGGCAGAAAGTGCCATTCCCAAAGGCGTTTTTGCCAATTCGCGGTGCAGCACTTCCTTAGAAAGCCCCCGTAATTCAAACAGTAAAAATGGATCTTTGTCCAATTCGGCCGCCACCAAATAATAAACTCCGGCAATATGTTTGCAGGGATTGCTATAGTCTGGGCAAGAGCAAGTAGTCTTAAAGTCCTCGCGGCTGCTGGGTAAAAGGTGCAATCCGAGGGGTGCAAAAGCATTTTCAATATTGTCGGGCATTTCGTTGAGCAGCAGCCGAGAAATGAAGCTGGCTTTTGATGCCATTTGGGCGATCGCCACTTTCCACTTTTCCTGACTAATCGGCTCAAACTCAATTTTAGTTTTGTACAGAGGCTCCTTATAAACCCCAAAATAAGGATTAACCGAGCCTCTTACTTCTGCCCTCACTAAGCCATCATTAATCTTAAAGCTTTTTACCTTGTCATTCCGTGCATAGGAACGTCCCCGTCCGAGCCGCCCAGAATCAGTAAATCTTTCCAGACCCTCGATAAATTTATTGCCCCACCAAGTCCGAGTAAATTGTGACATATTTTTTGGCTTCTCCTAATCTAGAACCGCATTTTTATTGAGCCTAATTAATTTCTTAAATGCCTCATTATCCAACTCAGTCAACCACGACTCATCCGCACCAATAATTGACCCTGCCAATTTCTTTTTGTCTTCAATCATTTGGTCAATCTTTTCTTCCAAAGTGCCAATCGCTACAAACTTATGCACAAACACATTTTTTTGTTGTCCGATCCGAAACGCCCGATCCGTTGCCTGATCTTCCACCGCCGGATTCCACCAGCGATCGAAATGGAACACGTGATTGGCTTTTGTCAGCGTAATTCCCACGCCGCCCGCCTTCAGTGACAGAATAAATACCGAAGGTTCAGACTCTGGATCTTGAAACTCTGAAATCATCCGTTCCCGTTTTTCGCGACTGGTGCCCCCGTGGATGTAGTAAGTGTTGTAATGTAGCGTTTGTTTAATATATTTTTCCAACGCGCTTCCCAGTTCTGTAAACTGCGTAAATACCAATAAACTTTCGCCTTCTGCTTTGACTTCCTCAATCATCTCGATCAGCCGTTCCAGTTTGTGCGATCGCTCTGGTGTAAACTCACTTTCATCTTGCAAAAACTGGCGCGGATGGTTACAAATTTGCTTCAGCTTCAGCAGTGTCGCCAAAATCATCCCTTTGCGCTTCATCCCTTCCGCCGCGTCAATTTCTTGCTCTACCTCTTTGACAATCGCTTCATAAAGCGAAGCTTGCTCGCGGGTGAGATTGCAGTAGAGTTTTTGCTCAACTTTGTCGGGGAGATCCTGAATAATCGACTTATCGGTTTTCAGGCGCCGGAGAATAAAGGGTTCCACTAATTTTTTGAGCGCTGCCGATTGCGTGCGACTCCCATTTTTTTGAATCGGGATCTCAAACAACTTCCGAAACTGCGCCTCTTTACCCAGATAGCCCGGATTGAGGAAATTAAAAATTGACCATAAATCCAGCAATCGATTTTCCACGGGTGTTCCAGTCAGCGCCAACCGATGGGTAGCAGGCAACTTTAAGATCGCCTTTGTTTGCGCCGCTTTCGGATTTTTAATATTCTGCGCTTCATCAATTACTAAGCGATGCCACGCTACGCTGCTCAACAGTTTCTCATCTTTGCGCGCCAAGGTAAAGGAAGTAATCAACATATCGCAACCTTGGACGGCGGTTTTGAATTCCTTGGCGTCTTGCAAGCGCCCAGGGCCGTGGTGTATGAGCGCTCGCAATTCTGGAGCAAACTTTTCCATTTCCTTTTGCCAGTTACCAACTACGGATGTGGGCGCAATTAGCAACGTGGGTAGAACCGAAGGTGCGATCGCTTTTTCTGTCTTTTTTTCCGTCTCTTTTTTAGTAGATAAAACTTCCCGCTCTTGCAATAATCGAGCAATTACCTGCGCCGATTTACCCAAACCCATATCATCGGCAAGACAGCCATTTAATCCCAAACTTTCCAAATAACTCAACCAAGAAACGCCCCGTTTTTGGTAATCCCGTAGCTTGCCTTGAAACTTTGCTGGATCTGCAATTAACTCTAACCGACTCTTATCGTTCAGCTTCTCCAACATATCCGATAAAGCCCGATCGCGCTCAACCTCCAACTGTTCGCTCGCTTCTCCTTCTGCCGTCAACTTCATAAAGTCAATCAGGCTTAAATCGGGGTTTTCTTGGCGATGTTTTTTCCAAAACTCCAACATCTCCTGCATCTTGTCTTTGTCCAGTTCCATCCATTGTCCTCGGAACTGCACCAGCGGTGTTTTGCTATTTACTAACGCCTGCCATTCTTGTTCGCTAACCCGTTCACCCCCGATCGCCAATTCATATTGATATTCCACCAAGGAATCCGCCGAAAACAATCCTTTACCCTTGATTGCAGCGCTCTTGCTGCCCTTCCCTTTGACTTGCAGGCGAATCTTCACCCGTTGTCGTCCCTTCGGCGTCCACCAAGCGGGGACAATCACTTTGTATCCGGCATCTTCTAATACCCAAGCGGACTCGCTGAGAAAGGTGAAAGCATCATCTAAGCTGAGGGTAATGTTAACGGGTTTGTCGGTTTCTAGCCCTTGCCAAAGTTGGGGATAAATGCGGGCAGCGTAGCCGAGATTTGTCAGCAAATGTTGCTCAAAGTTGTCTCCGAATTGTGTTTGCAACTGTTTTTGTTGAGTCGATCGCGATCGCCAATAATCCTGCAACGGCACCCGCAGAGATGGGTCTTTTTTCGCAGCCGCCTGAAACTCTAAAATCCAAGGCTGTTCGGGGTTTTCGGGGGATTGTAGTTGAAAGCAGAGGGAGAATGAGTCAGCAGATTGATTGCGCGTAATGCGATCGCGCCAGGTTTGCCATTGCCGGTATTGTTCAAGGCTTACTCGCGCGATTTTTCGTGTTTGGTTGAGGCAGATTTGCAGTAAAGAATCCGCAATCTTATTTTCAAACGATGCTGGGATGGGGGTTTGAGTGACAATTTCCGCGATCGCACACTCGGAAAAATGCCGCAGCAACCGTTCGCGATCGTAGAACTTTGGTGTATCTTGTAGCTGGATCTTCCGAAAACCGGACACACAAACTAAAGGCATCCATTCAACATAGCGTTGTAAATCAGTTTCGTACTGTGTTGAAACAATTTCCCATCCCGGATAAATCTCAAAGCTGGGTGCAATTTTGGCAGGTATTTTTGGAGTTTTTGCAGTTGTTTTGGTTTTTGTCTCGCCCGCTTTCTTACGCCCGCGCGTGGCTTTCTCAGCGGGTTCGGATGTTTCGATGGGTGCGATCGCGATCGGAGCAGTTTCTCGATAGCGCAACGCCGGAATATAATGATCTTTCAGAACAATTTGCTTAAAATTTTGGGTGTAGTGATACCAAAATAGCAAGTTTGAACCAAACTGAACTTCTGCTAAATCGTAGAGGGCAAAAAAATGCAGATCGTTCAATACTTTAGTCAAAGTGTGGGTGGCGATGGACACACAATCAACTTGCCAATACTCCAACTCAAATGTTTCGGGTAACTCTGTCTCTAAATATCGCGCTAGTTCTAAAGAAGGCAGCGGCTGGTTGTCAGCAGTGGGCAGTAAAAAATACCGAGGGACGATCGCGTATTCTCGCCCCATCGCACTTGTATTGCTGACTGGTGGCAGTTGCATCCCGGCTTCTTTCGTTAGAAACTCTCTTAACTGTGCCGTCTCCAATTGTCGGGGATGAACCTTAGCAGGCTGTTTTTTCTTTTGAGTGGTTTCAACCCAAAGACAAAAAGTTCCACCTTGAACAAAACTCTCTTCTGTTTGAGGAATCCAAGTCCCGTGGAGGATTTTCATAGGTCATACCAAACGCAACCTTTTGCCGCCTATCATATCATGAATGAGTGGGAAAAGATAAAAAGGCGGTTGAAAGCAGGTTTATACAAACCATGTCTGCTGGATGCCGACTATAGAGAATAACGTAATTTTACCCCACTTGTCCTCTTTAACTAGCAGAGGCGGGTTTTGACTAGATAGATGCGGTTTCAACCGCCGAGTCTTCTTACAAATTTAAAAAATATCCGTTAAATCCAACACAAAACCGGGTAGTACATCTTCACCGGACAAAGTTGCAGGTTCATCTAAAATTTCTACTTCTTTACCTTGACGGGAGATTTCTACTTTTCTATTTTTGCGATCGAGCAACCATCCCAACCTCGCTCCATTTTTCACATACAGTTTCATTTTAGCCCGCAATTTTTCTAGGGAGTCAGTGGTCGATCGCAATTCCACCACAAAATCGGGACAAATCGGCGCAAATTTCTTTTTTTCTTCAGCAGTTAAAGCATCCCATCTGTCGCGCCGAATCCAAGCAGCATCGGGAGAAATATCTGTACCGTCGGGCAGTTTAAATCCAGTAGAAGAATCAAAAGCAATTCCCAAATGCTTATTTTGTCTGCTCCAAGATTGAAGTTGATAGGATAAGTCAATGTTGAAATTACCAGTCTCGCTACCTGTAGGTGGCATAATAATCAATCCTCCACTAGCAGTGCGCTCAAATCTCAAATCCCGGTTGTCTAGACACAACTGAAAAAACTGCTCGTCTGTTAATTCGAGCGTTAATTCTAGGGGAGAATTGAGGGCGATAGTTTGTGATTCCATAACTGCCTCCAAATATTACACGAGTAAAATGTCAACAGTTAACAGTTAACAGTTAACCGTCAACAGTTGACAGTCAACAAATAACTAAGTCTCTGTATAACCTTGGATATTTTCCGGTTCAAACTGCTGCAAAATATTCGCAGCTTTCCCAGTCAAATCGTCAGTACCCTTAACCGCAATCAAAAATTTACCCGCATTCAAACGGTTGCGGTAGGGCAAAGCATCGCCGCTACCAAAAGCCATACCGCCCGCGCCTCCTACAAAAACGCTGCCCATCGCAGCGGCGATCGCACCGAGTAAGCCACCGATCGCGTGATCGCCAATTTCGCCCGCCCACGCAAAAGTCTTCAACTCAGTCATCAGACTGAAAGTAACGCCAGCAATAAAGCCAAAGGGAATCAGCCAAACAGCCATGAGTTTAGCTTGTTTCTTCGCTTGCTGGTTGGGGTCGATCAAGCCAAATTCATCAGCAGTTTTGTAGCCGCGGCCCAAAATGCTCACTTGCTTCATAGGCAAGCCTTCTTTTTCCAGAGCACAGTAGGCAGCTTCGGCTTGAATTCGATCGGGCAGTACGGCGATAAGATAATTCATTGACAATAATTCCTGATAGTTAGGCTGAAATAGCCAAAGTCTATTATATCCCGAAAAGACATACTAGCTAAGCAATTGGGGGATTTTAACACGGCCGTAAACTCCGATCGCCCGCAAAGCTAAAATATTTCACGCAAAAAACGGCCGACCTTGACCGAATACAGATACAATTCAAACTGCACAAAGGCAAGCTTGAGCTGAGCTGTTAGATACTGCTCTAAGTCTAAGTCTCAACTTTGAGCTCGCCAACGCTCGGTCTATTTTTACTATTGCACTCAATTGCTTGCTATGCCTAAAGTTCTAGTATCCGATCCGATCGACCAAGCCGGAATTGACATCCTCTCCCAAGTCGCCCAAGTTGACGTAAACACAGGACTCTCAGCCGAACAACTGGTAAAAATTATTCCAGATTACGACGCTTTAATGATTCGTTCTGGCACCCAAGTTACCAAAGAAATCATTGAAGCCGGGAATTCACTCAAAATCATCGGCAGAGCCGGCGTCGGCGTAGATAATGTCGATGTACCCGCCGCTACCCGCAAAGGAATTGTAGTCGTCAATTCCCCCGAAGGCAACACGATCGCCGCAGCCGAACACGCGATCGCCATGATGCTCTCCATGTCGCGCCACATCCCGGAAGCCAACGCATCCGTCAAAGCGGGTAAATGGGAACGCAACCGCTTTATCGGCGTAGAAGTTTACAAAAAAACCCTCGGCATCGTCGGTTTGGGCAAAATCGGCTCCCACCTCGCCGCCGCAGCCAAAGCAATGGGCATGAAACTGCTGGCCTACGACCCCTTCATCTCCACCGAACGAGCCGAACAGTTGGGCTGCCGCTTGGTAGAACTCGAACTGCTGATGCGCGAATCCGACTACATCACCCTGCACATCCCCAAAACGCCGGAAACCCTGCACTTAATTAACGCTGAAGTGCTCTCGAAAATGAAGCCCACGGCCCGCATCATAAACTGCGCCAGAGGCGGCATCATCGACGAAGCAGCCCTAGCAGAAGCCATCAAAGAAGGTAAGATCGCCGGCGCAGCTATAGACGTTTACGAACACGAACCCCTGGAAGCCGATTCCCCGCTGCGGAATGTCGGCCAGAACATCGTGCTGACGCCCCACTTGGGAGCATCCACAGCGGAAGCTCAGGTGAATGTGGCGATCGACGTTGCCGAACAAATTCGCGACGTGCTGTTGGGATTGCCCGCGCGATCGGCTGTGAATATACCCGGCATTTTCCCAGACTCGATCGAAAAACTCAAACCCTACCTGCAACTCGCCGAAACCCTCGGCAACCTCGTCAGCCAGCTAGCGGGAGGCCGAGTCGATTACCTCAACGTTCAACTGCAAGGCGAATTAGCCAACAACCAAAGCCAGCCCGTAGTCGTTGCCGCCCTCAAAGGCCTGCTCTCCCAAGCCCTGCGAGAGCGCGTTAACTACGTCAACGCCAGCATTGAAGCCAAAGAACGCGGAATTCGGGTCGTCGAAACCAGAGACGCCTCGATTCGCGACTATACCGGTTCCCTGCACCTCTCGGCCAAGGGAACCCTCGGCGAACACACCGTGACAGGTGCAGTGCTCGGCGAAAGCGAAATTCGGATTACCAGCGTTGACGATTTCCCGGTCAACGTTTCCCCCACTCACCATATGCTGTTTACCCTGCACCGCGATATGCCGGGGATTATCGGCAAAATTGGTTCCCAATTGGGCAGTTTTAATGTCAATATTGCCAGTATGCAGGTAGGCCGTAAAATCGTGCGAGGCGATGCGGTGATGGTTTTGAGCCTCGATGACCCTCTACCAGAAGGGATACTGGCCGAGATCCTCAAAGTTCCGGGAATTCGGGATGCTTACACGGTAAATCTTTGATGGATTTTGGAGTTTAGATTTTGGATGCCAGGACTGATAATTGGTAATGGGTAATTGATCGTTGGTAATTGGCAAGAAAGCGGGAATTTTTCTATTAGCCAATCCTTATTCCTCACTCCCCAGTTCCCAGTCTCCAGTTCCCCTGGGCCAATCTAAAATCTAAAATCTAAAATCTAAAATCGTTATGGCACATAGCTGGTGGGAAATTAGAATTCTTTGCGACCCGGCGCTGGAAGATATCATCTTTTGGCGTCTGGAACGGTTTAACTGTCGGGGAACTGCTACTGAGCTCAAAAGCAATTCCTGCCTGATGTCGGCTTATTTGCCCGAAGAACAGGCAGGATTGCTGGATTTGGCCGCTCTGTCTCTGTGGCTGCGCCAAGATGCTCTGTGTGTAGGCTTGCCCCTACCTGCGATGCAGTGGGATTTGATTGAAGAGGAAGACTGGGGCAGCACTTGGAAGCAGCACTGGCAGCCTCAAGAAGTGGGCGATCGCTTTTTAATTAATCCGGCCTGGCTGCCCCCACCGACTGATACCGATCGCGTTATTTTGCGTTTAGATCCCGGTGTGGCTTTCGGTACCGGTGCTCACGCTACTACTCAACTTTGTCTGGAGTCGCTGGAAATGCGTCTCGGTTTTGATGACAAAGAGTGCATCGTTGCCGATATCGGCTGCGGATCGGGTATTTTGTCGATCGGCGCGGTGTTGTTGGGCGCTACAAAAGTTTATGCTTTGGATACCGATCCTTTGGCAGTGCGATCGACCATTAGCAACAGACTACTCAACCGCGTTAATTCTCAGCAGTTAGTTGCAGATCTCGGCAGTATCGATCGCTTGAAAGAAATGGTAGATGAGCCGATCGACGGTTTGATCTGCAATATTTTAGCAGAAGTAATCATTGATTTAATCCCGCAGTTCACTGCAATTAGCAAACCGACTACTTGGGCCGTGCTCAGCGGCATTTTGCTCGAACAAGCTAAGCCAATTGCCGATACTCTCGAACAGCACGGCTGGATTGTCGCTACTCTGTGGAAGCGCCAAGATTGGTGTTGTTTTAATATTCGGCGCAGTTAGCGTTTTTAGATTTGAGAGTTGAGATTTTAGGACTGTTGTATTCATTCTGAGCCATCTGGATTACTTGGTATGCGATCGGGTTCAACCTCTCGCACAGCTTGATATATTTATTGATAAAAAGTAGAAGTAATCGCGCTACTATGAAAGTATAAACAGCTTGAACAAGAAAGCTATGGACGTTGAAGAACTATATAGGCGTTATGCTACCGGAGAGAGAGATTTCCCTGGAGTTGATTTAAGTCGTGCTAACTTAAACGTTGCTGGCGTGGGTGATATCAGAGACCTCGAACCAGGTCAAAATGACTTGAGCGGTATCAATCTCAGCAGTGCTAACTTGACTAGAGCAAAAATGAGTCATGTTAATCTCAGCGCTGCTAACTTGAGTAGTGCTAACCTAGACTCTGCTACCCTATGTGGTACTATATTGACTGGTGCCAATTTGAGGAAAGCTATTTTAGATTATGCCGACCTGGTATGCGACCTAATTGATGTTGACTGGAGAGAAGCCAGCCTGTTTTGTACAGGATTGGCTGGTACTGACCTAACCAGAGCTAACTTGATGGGGGCAACATTTCAAGTTCATGTAGAGGGGCGTTTGATTTTCCTTGATACTATCATGCCAGATGGTACTATTAATAATGAAAATTATCCCTCAAAAAATAAGTATAGCAACCGCCAACGCGGTTAGGATCTAAACTAGAAGTATTCCATTTTGCTGCTTCTAAATTTCATTAAAAGTCAATAGCCTGGTAGGTCAAGCCAGCTTTCCAGACTAATTTGTTTGCTGTCTAGACCATCAGCCTTCTGATTCGATTATTTACTCAATCTCCAGAGGGAATATTTGAGAAAAAGTCAAGGTCAGTCAACTCCTCGATTTGCTTAATCGTCAGTTTCTATCTCAGCATCTTCATCAGTCACAACTTGTCCATCTGGCATGATAGTATTTCGCTTGTAGCTGTCGCCTAAATCGCAACCTTCAACAAGTGCTCCTCTCAAATTGGCCTCGTACAGATAAGTTTCACCCATCATTGCACCTCTAAGGTCTGCTCCTTCCAGATTGGCTCGATCTAAGCTAACTTCAAATAAACAAGCATTTTGCAGGTTGGCATTTCGGAGATTAGTAAATCCGAAATTAGTACCTGTCAAGTTGGCATTACTTAGGTTAGCTCTCTCCAATGAAGCTCTTTCTAGATTAGTTTCTAAACTAGCATTAGACAAATCTGCTTCGTCCAGGATAGCATGACTTAAATCAGCATCTTCCAATCTAGCCGCTCTGAAAATAGTACGTCTGAGATTGCTTTCTTTCAGCATGGCACCTCTTAAGTCAGCTTCACTGAAATCAGCCTCACTCAAGTTTACGCCTCTTAGTTCTGCATCTTCTAGATTAACCCGACGAAAATCTCTTTCACCCGCTGCGTATCTTTTGAGCAGTTCTTCTGCGTTCATAACTTGCCTCTTTAATCTATTTACACTTTCAAATGATGCTGAAGTTCTATCCTCTGGGGTAAGTCCTGACTAATGAAGTTTAAGTGCCTTATTAGCCAGGAAAAGTCATTTATAAAAGAGGGCTAGAACTATCTGTTTCGATCGTCGCATAATTTGGTTGAGCGCGATCGACCCCAATCCTCTCCAGTTCTGCGTGCAAAGCCGGAGCCTCACTTGCAGATAGCTGATTCACATCAACCAGAGCGCTTGTAGACACGCTCGGTAACTCTTCACCATTATGAGAAGACCAACCAGGAATCGCATCATAAAAAATAATTCGACTACCACCCTACGGATTGAAAATAGCATCAAAATTGCCGTTAAACAGAGTGGTAACTGCAAAATCCCCCCGCATCCTGGCATCATAAGTATTGTCAAAATCAACCGGGATAGTGCTAATATGAAAGTATCAACAACTTGCACAAAAAAGCTATGGACGTTGAAGAACTATATAGACGTTACGCTGCGGGAGAGAGAGATTTCCCTGGAGTTGATTTAAGTCATGCTGACTTAAACGTTGCTAACGTGGAAGACCTCGAAGAACTCGAACCAGGTCAAAATTACTTGAGCGGTATCAATCTCAGCGGTGCTAACTTGACTAGAGCCGATTTGAGTTGTGTTAATCTCAGCGATGCTGACTTAAACGGTACTGAACTATATGATACCAGACTGAAAAATGTCAACCTAAGTGGTGCTAACTTAAGCGGTGCTGATATGAACTCAAGCATCTTGGAGCAGGTCGAGTTGAATGATGCCAACCTCAGTGAGACCTCTCTCTGCCACGCCACCATAAGAGATTCTAGTCTCAAGCGAGTTAATCTTGAGGGAGCTATGCTGGCGGAAGTGTATATGACCAACTGCGATCTAGAAGGCGCTAACTTGAAAAAAGTTATGTTAGAGGAAGCAGGTTTTTCCAACTGCCACCTGAGAGATGCCATTTTCGACGAAGATAACTGGTGGGGTCGTTGTTATGTGAGAAACACTATCATGCCGGGAGGAAACACTCTCACAAACGTGATTGAGGACTGAAGCGGAGACAGGATGTACACCCGCTTCATGAGAAATCAGTGTTGTGCTAACTAGGCAGTAATCCGTTATCTCTCTCCTCTATTTTATCTTGAATAGTCTCAGGTAAGTTGGAGAGGAAGTTATATCCTGTTAATCCTTCCAAGTAATCAATACTTACCTGCCAATCTTGCCAATTACTCCAACTCGTGATTTGGCGATTGGTTTCCCCCGGTAGTGGGAAGTCTCTCGGAGTAACCAGAGATTCTCGATTAGGCACCATGATAGCAACCACTTCCGTGTTAGCTGTAATGTCGTCAATACTCTGACCTGCAACCAGAGGTACTACGATTTTCCAAGTAAAATCAGGAATCAAAATTCCTTTGGGATTCACTGTCCAAGTTCCCTTGGGATCGAGTTCCGTGCGACCATCTGGGCGTACTGAAACTTTGTTTCCGATCGCCTTATTTGGATCGTACCCATATCCGCCGGCAACAATGTAATAATCTCTCGCTACACTGGGATTTTTAAGGGAGGTACGAATATTGCTTTCAAAATTTTGCCATGCACCGCGATTATTATCTTCATGCTGAGGCAGCATATTTGAGGTGAGGAATGTAGAGTAAACATCCTTAGTGGTACGATCGCGGTCTGCTACTGGAGTCATATGCCCTCTTTCCATCCCACGCTGGTTCCGTCGATAATCAGGCCCCTCTGTACGCACCCAGCTACTAGGCAGATCGTTATCTCCAAGCCAGGGATAGTCTACTTTCTCTGCCAGATAAGTTCCCTCTGGAAAACCTGCGGGAGGATATCCAGATGGGGCAGTCTTTGGTCCTGGTCTTGTTGTATTACCTAGCCAACTTTTGTTGAGCTGCCAACTCACCCAATTGGGGCCTTTGGTAGCATCGTTGTATGAAAGCGTGTACTGTGGCTTCTCGATTAGGTAGTTTTCACGGTGAGTAGTTTCAGAAGACCGGGCAAAGCTGGGATTCCCAAGTTTGGTAGAAATGCTTTGGAAGAAAACATCATCCAGATAAACAGTGCCGTCAGTTAATTCAAACTTGAGAGTCGCTACCTCGCCTCGCAATTCTTCTGGTATGTCTACGTGGAATGTTTCAAATCCTCGGTCTCCATAACCAATCCTGTAAGTATCGGTGTCGGGATAGCCTACGGGGTAAGCTATTTCAGAAGAACCTGGATTGACGCGACCATCTGCTGCTCTGAGATCGATCGTACCATCATCAATAGTTTCTAACAGTTGGTATTCATCGCTAGGTGTGTTGCCTTTGATAGAAACTTTGACTTTTCCATTGGTGGTAAGTTCAGGTACGTGAAGATTGAACCGCAAAGTTCCCCACTCAGGCACGACAAAACGGTTGTGGGTAATACTTTGACCTGATTCTAACTTCAGAGCATAATTTGCTTGAGTTCGATCGACCCCAATGCGATCCAATTCTGCATCCAAAGCCGGAGCATCCGTTGCAGATAGCTGATTCACATCAACGAGATTGCTTGTAGTTACACTCGCTGACGTTTCACCATTATGAAAAGACCAACCAGGAATCGCATCAGAAAAAAGAGTCCGATTACCACCCTGCGGATTAAAAACAGCATCAAAATTGCCGTTAAACAAAGTAGGAACCGCAAAATCTCCCCGCATTCTGGCATCATAAGTATTGTCAAAATCTACCGGTATGCGCTCTACAGATGTCTGCGGCCGCAACTCCTTCCCGCCGCCCAAAACCGAATAAAACCACCCCGTACCAATTCCCTCCCAAGGAGCACCATCAACACCATGTTCAAAACTGTGTTCCGGCGTATACCAAGGTGTAACCCGAGCAGAACTGTTCGCAATCTCGCTAAATGAAAAGTCCTTATCGAACAAAGGTTCGCGATACCCATCGCCGCGTCGGCGGAAAAGAGGATTAGCATCTAAGTTTTCATCGAATGGGAAGTTAGTTGGAAACAAATCTGATGTCCCCCCATACCAGCTCAAAACACGTCCGTGTACAGCTCCCCTTCCCGCAATACCAACAGTAGGATCGGTTTCCTTCGTAAACCCAGCACGACTGCTATTGTAATCTGGATTATCTTTATTAGTTCCCAGCAAAACCGACAAATCCGGTTCTCCCAACAGCGGAGCAGTAGCATCGGGATTTTCTGACCTCCAACCTTCTCGCGGAAACTGAAGTCCGGGGGCTGTTTTTCCATCTTCTGTAGATGGAAGATTGGGAATATCCCGGCCCGCAGGCGAAACCGTACCTCCTGATAAATCCGGTACTGTCTGATAGTAATTATCCGCAAAAGTGACATTTTCCCAAACCTGAACCTTCGGTTCGCGGAAATCGCCGAAATTATCTGTCACCACATTTAGCCCCGGTTGGTCGAAATCGTGGGGGTCTAAAGTTGTCATCTGAAGGTCGCGAATATCAGAGTTTTCTTTTCCACCCGCTTCAGGAAAATGAGTCCCCAAACGCTGAATAATTTCGCTGTTAACAACTGTTCCCCGACTGAAACCAACAAAATGCAGCGGTGAATTGAAAATTGCTCCTTGTTTGGCCGTGCTATTTTCATCAATAAACAGTTGGTCTAACTGCACGAGGGAAGCAAAGAAAGTATCTGCCACTGCTTCGCTAAAACCTGAATCAGGAGCTGCCGATTCATTATTATTCGACCAGTCATTCAGCAGCACTAACGGTTGATTGTTGTCAAGGTATGGAGCTATGTAACTCTCCAACTTGGTGAGATAGTCGGCGTCATCTTCTGGATTCTCACCTGCTGGGAAATCTGGCGCAACCGCTCCATATTTGTTGACAGGAACCCAATAACCAGTAGCGAGGTCGTACCTCATCATCAAACCGTTGTCCTCAGCACCTGCATTGGCAATACTATTGCCGAGTTGGTAAAACTCTGAAGGAATTCCAGGGTTATCAAAAAAGGGAGCACTAAAGGGAGGCTTGAAGCCATGAGTCAGCACAGTTACGCTGGGGAAGACATCATTACCATCATCGGGCTCGGTCAATATTGGCGTCCAAAAATCGCCAAACTCTATGTTCCGGCTGCCATTTTTATTCCAAGCTTCAACGGCCCAGTTGTACTCCTGACCCGCTGTCAAAGTGAGGTTGTCAGGTAGCGTGAAGCTGGTATTTGTACCTTCAATAAATGTTTGACCGCCATCCAAAGTCCACTTGCCAATGTCGTCGTCACCTTTTTTCCAAGTTGCAGTTAGAATTCGGTTGGGGTTGAAGTCGTTCTCTTGGCTGCGGTAAAAAGAAGTATTCCAAGGTTTTGTCAATAAGTCCAACTGTTCTGGTTTGCTCAATCCTTGGTTGAAAAGAAATTCGTTGCCATTCGGGTCTGGTAAATCGACAACTTCATCCCACGGCAGCAGTCCTTCACCTTCATCGAATACGCTGAGGAAGAGGTTAACTTCTTCTACATTTTCACTCGGCAATTCGTCAAATTCCCATTCTAAAGTAGGAGTCAAGTCATTTGAACTGTCCCCTGGCCCAGTTAAATCCAACCAATCCAGCGGTGTCGCCGCCAAACCGCGAGAGTTAGTCGCAGCAACGGGAGCTCGCTTGCTACCAGGCGGCACGCCGTAAGTATACTGGCTGTTCGCATCAGTCAGAATCTGGAAGTCAGCAGCAACACTAACCGCTGGGTTAATATTATCGATGGGTACTGTGGAAAGGTCAGCAACCGTAGCATTTCGTGCTGTAGTGCTGTCGAACAAAGGCAGCCCGACACCCCGACCTTTAGCATCAATTTGAAATTGAGCGGGGTTTGTCACTGTTTTGACGAATTCTTCAGTGTCAAAAACATACACCTTGCCATTAGCACCGCTCAAATTGGGATAAGAAGCATAGAGGTACTTGCTGTCACTAGAAAGCACTAAATCAGTAGTCAATCCGTCAGGAATTGGTCGAGTTGCTGCTAGTAATTGCGGATTCGTCAGCGGGTCTTTGATAATGCCGATATTGCTCCCGGCCCGCGGGTCTCCATCCACGCTGGGCAATTCCTGACCGAAAAATTTCGCGTCCGAATTGCGACCCACAACAAACGCATAACTCGCATCCGGTAAAACAGTTACCGAAACTCCCTCATTCAGATCAAAGTAATCAAAGTCGGAACCCAGCCCTAAATTTGCATAGCGAGTAGTCGCAGCAAAACTCAGCGGCTCGTTATTAGTAATATCCAGTACCCCAAATCCTTTGCTATCTTTCCCGCTGTTTGTAAACGTCATCTTCAGCGGATCGACCGTAGAAGCTAATCCTTCTACCCCTTCATCGGCTGTTATATTTCCAATTAATTGATTCCACTTTTTAGGGTTCTGACTGGGGTCGCTGGGTCGGTCTTTGGGGTCAATATTTACAACGTAAATCTGGCTGTTCAAACCGTTCGGTGCGGTAACGAATAGCTTCTTTCCGTCGCTGCTAATTGCCATCTGCCGCAAACCGCTGGGTGCTGCACCAACTGTAATAGTTTGGGTAACTTGGTGATACTTGGAGGAGAACGGGTTGATATCGAGAACGTATATGGAATTGCCGCCAGCTTTGCCGTCAGCAATGTAAGCGTATTGGTCGCGGGAATCAAGTACAATTGAACGAGGCGATGCACCGCTAGGCAAATCGATCGGGTTTAAGCCAGCTACATCCGCTTTAGTATCTACCTGCTGGCGGGTTATCGGATCGACCAAAGCCACTCTACCGGAAGCTTCCAGGGGTACGTACACGCGAGAACCGTCGCTAGTTACAGTCAAATCTCTGGCTCTATCTAGCCGATCGTCCGTACCTACAGCAATGTTACCAATTAGCAAGTCGCTGCTGTTAGTTGTTGCCACAACAGATTCGGGGTCGGAAGCGTTGAGTACGGCGATTCTATCCGCTGTCCACTGGGCCCCAAAAACATATTCTGTATCGTTTTCAATCCGGTAGGAATTGCTGTTGTAGAGAATTTCTGTTGCTGGTTCTGCCGGATTTTGACTGACTTTTTCATTCTGTTTGCGGCCCAGGACGATCCGGGAATCGCCCAAGGGTACGGTGTCGGGAACTCTGACGGCTACTTCAAATTGATTGTCTGCTAATTCGCGACTGAGGTTGGTTAATATTGTGCCTTCGTAAGTTTGGCCGCCAACATAAAATTTTACTACTAAATCGCTGAATTGGCTACCTTTTGGGTCGCCAAAGTTGTCTGCTAAAACGTTGCTCCCCGTCAGGAACAAAACAGGTAAATTATTCTCAAAAGGTTGATTGTTTGCGTCTTTGAATTTGAGTTCGGCACTTTCAATCTGTGGAGAATTTTTGGGATTGGCCGCATTTGGAGCGAGTTGAGATGCGCGTCTTTCCGCAAAAATACCCTCTTTACCGAAGTAGTCGATTTGTCTTTCGTTTACAGGTTCGCCAGTGAGAGTATCGAGTTCAAAAGATTTTTTTACGGGGGGGGGTAAAACTGAAATCCTTTAATTTGGGGCTAAAATTGATGGATTTGGAGGAGATTGCGGTGTCTTCGGGGTTATTGTTAAAACTGTCGGGAAGTCCGGGGAGTGCTGGTTCTGGGGTAGGGCTGCTAAGGGCTTGAGGATTGAGTGAGTTTGCGCTATTTAGGTCGAGTTCAGGTATTAAGTTCGTTTCACCAATAGGGAATTGCTCTTGACTGTTGAAGGGCGATTTATTTAAAAATTTCATATTTGGTTTGGTAGATGCAAACAAGCGGTACAAACTTGTCTTGTTGTTACTATCTGACCATAGGAAAATCTTTTTGTCAAGCTGTTGAGGCAGAAATGTTGATTATTGTTATAAAACTTTACATCATCTTCTAGATTCCTGGTACGATCGCCCTCAATTGGGCAAAAACAATCTCGATAATCAGGTGATAGAGCAATTGCAGCAGCATAATTAAGAACGAGAAATTAAAGAACGAATGTAAAAATACACCGCTCCAATTAAGTAAAAACAATTCACCCAAATCAACAATCCTTTACCAACATAAGAATTAACAAAACCAAAAACGCGGTAAGTTGACAGCAGCACTAACAACATTTCAACCAGAGAAACAATTGACCCGTAGTGCTTCCGATCCCACTAAGAAAACGGACTGATAAAACGGTAATTGCTGAACGGAAAAAAGTGGCGGTGAGCGTCGTCATTGTGGACAGGCAAATCTCCCAGAGAGTGCAGGATCGTGCTGACAAACAGAATTTGCACGCTTTGCCAGCCAAAGTAATAAGCAATTAGCAAACCAATAACCGCAAGGGGAATTGAATGAAACAGAGCCACAAAATTTTGCACAAAAGGCTCATAATATGCTTTTGACCAAATTGTAGCTGCGGGCAAGCGAGCAATGTATTTCGCCCAAAAGTAAAATAAAAATATCGGAATATCCGGCAAAATTCCGCCGATCGCAATAATGAGATTAGCTTGCGGCAGTTGCGGTTTCCCGAGAATTGCCAGATTGATAATAGCGTGGCTGGGAGTCTTCATAAGTAGGGTGCGTCAACTAGGATTATCTTATTCATAATTAATCAGATGTGGGCTGACGCACCCTACGTGTGAGATAATTAGCTCCGGCTACAAGTAAGGTTGCACTCGATCGATCAACTGCGCCGCTTGCATCACTCCCTCTATTCGATCGACCTCAGCGCCATTTTTGAACAGCACCAAAGTCGGCAAAGCATAAATGTGATGCTGCGACGCCAACTGTTCGTACTTATCGGTGTCAATTTTGACAACCATCAGCTTGTCTTTCATCTGACCGCTCACTTGCTCTAAAATCGGTGCCATCATCTGACAAGGCCCGCACCAAGTAGCGTAAAAATCTACCAACACCGGCAAGTCAGAGCCCGATAGTAACTCCTCAAAACTGCTGAACTGTTTTTGAACTGCCATAAGACAAAATAATTTTTTGGGTTCTGGCTCGATTTTAGTGCAAAATTCTCTGGTAGATTGCGAGGATACAATTATGGAATTATTACCAGAGACTTTTCAGAGATTGCGGGGTCAAGTTGCTGTCGTGACCGGTGCGTCGCGGGGAATCGGCCGCGCCGTTGCTCTAACATTAGCCGCAGAGGGCGCTAAAGTCGCCGTCAACTATGCGAGTTCGAGTGCTGCTGCTGATGAGGTGGTAGCAGAAATAGTCGCTGCTGGAGGAGAAGCTGTCGCACTTGCAGCAGATGTCTCGAAAACTGAGCAAGTAGATTTACTCACCAGTAATGTCATGGAAAAATGGGGACGGATTGACATTTTGGTGAACAATGCAGGCATTACTCGCGATACTTTGCTATTGCGGATGAAGTTGGAAGATTGGCAAGCGGTAATTGATTTGAATTTAACTGGCGTGTTTTTGTGTGCGAAAGCTGCGAGTAAAATCATGCTGAAGCAGCGAAGCGGCCGAATTATTAATATTGCTTCGGTTGCTGGGCAAATGGGCAATCCCGGACAAGCTAATTACAGTGCGGCGAAGGCTGGGGTAATTGGGTTTACTAAAACTGTGGCTAAGGAGTTGGCGAGTCGCGGGATTACTGTGAATGCAGTTGCACCGGGTTTTATCACCACAGATATGACTAAGGATGTCAAGTCTGATGAGATTTTGAAGTATATCCCGCTGGGGAGATATGGGGAAGTTGAGGAAGTTGCGGGGATGGTAAAGTTTTTGGCGGCAGATGCGGCAGCGGCTTATATAACCGGGCAGGTTTTTAATGTGGATGGGGGGATGGTGATGGCTTAGGATTTGGGGATTTTTTTAACCGCAGATGAACGCGGATGAACGCGGATATTTGCGGTTAATAATTATTTTAGGGCGGCACGCAACTGACTGAGGACTTTTTTGTATTTGGCCATACGTTGAAAATCTGCCTCTGTCGGATTGGCGATGCGACGAAGATCGAGGTTATGACTAACATCAGCGATTTTGACTGGCAATGCGATCGGGTTGGCAATCACACGCTCTAAATAAGCTGCATAAGCTTCTCCTTCTATTTTGGTAATCGCCTCGATCGCCGAGACGAGAACTTCAGGAAAACCTTCGCTTCTAAGTTGCTCAAGTGTAAGTTCAGAATCTTCGACCGCATCGTGTAGCACCGCTACGATTTTCTGATCTATAGAATTTACATTTTCCATCACAAATAGCGGATGATCGAAATAGGGATTGCCTGCCTTATCAACCTGGCCCTCATGAGCTTTTGCGGCGATCGCGATCGCTCGTTGTAGTAATAATTCGTAATCGAAATTCATATTTGACAACATAGTAAAGAATTTCTCTATTATAGTTTCATCCCCCTCGCGGGGAAAAGCTAAGTAGTCGGACATAAATAGGACTTACGCAAGAGAGTAAATTTTTCACTGTTTATGTATGGTGTAAGCTACGTACTGCGCACTCTACATACACAGGTTATTTGATTTTAAATATTCTTGCAACAATTTCCAAGCCATTTGAGTACCCTCCCCTGCATTGACTTTCTCGAAATCGACATCTTTTCTCAAAACTACAAAACCCACACCTTCTTTGATTTCTATTTTTTCAATATTGCTAACTTTTGCCAAAAATAGGTGATTTTTTTGGATAAATTTTGGATTATTGTTTTTCATGTAAATAAAAGTTGTGATAAATGCAATGTTGCAATCGCTTTTTAGGCTAGTTTCTTCCTCCAATTCTCGCACTGCTGCTTGCTGTGGACTTTCTCCAGTGTCCACGCCACCACCAAAAGTAGAAAGCATTCCTTGGCTTGCAATACCTGGAATATTATCTCGCAGTTGTGCGACTATCTGACCGTTCGGGAGCATGATAAAAATGCGGACTATTGAATTGGGAATATTCATCTTATCAAGGGAATAACAAAACTTAAAAAAGTTGCTCTATAGTTTTCTAATTTGAATCCAAATTTTATTAATCCAATTGTACACCGCAGCATACAAAGCCAACAATTTATTGACAAAACTTTGCCAAATAGAACGTTCCCTTACTTCAGAAACTTTTTTGATTTCCACGGGCAGCGGCGGCATCCCGACAACTTCATACAGCGGATATTCGCCACTTTTCCCCGGAATTGGCACGGATACGCACCGATCGACGATCGCCAATTCCTTAACTTCCTGATAAGTCTCCTCGGAAATCAGTAAACTTGTTCCCACTTGCTTATTAGCAGCTTCGATCCGGCTGGCAAAATTCACCGCATCTCCGATCGCCGTCACTGTCTGATTTTTAGACGCCCCCAAATTCCCCACAACCACCCAGCCGCAGTGAATGCCAATCCCAATCCGCAATCGGTGACGGTACAAATTTTCAAAATAGGGATTGAGTTTCTCTAGTTCCTCTAGCATCTCCACCCCAGCCCTCACTGCTTGTTCCGCAGCTTTGTCGGGATTTTCCAACCCAAACAGCGCCATTAAACCGTCACCCATATAATTATTAATCATCCCGCCATTCCGATTGATCGCAAAACCCATTTTTTGGAAATAGCGATTTAAAACATAGATTACATCGTAGGGTAACAGCGATTCTGCAAAAGGCGTAAATCCTCGAATATCCGCAAACAAAATCGCAATTTTTTTCTCTTGTCCGACAGGAGGAGAAATTGACTTTCCCGCCATTTGGTCGGTAAATGATTCCAAGTCTTCAGAATCGATCGCCAATCGGCGCAAAATCACCTTGCCACCTGCAACCTGCGTCTGACAAGCCAGCCTAATTTCCGGTTCTAAACGCAATTTTTTGGCAAGTTCCTCTTCCGGCGAAGTGCGCGGAGAGCAAAATTCTAAACCTTCGACAATCAATACCCGGCAAGTCGAACACCGGCCGCTACCGCCGCAGATGTGGGTGTGCGGAATGCCCGCACGCAGGGAAGCTTCGAGAATTATATTGTCGTCGTCTACCTCGATCGTGCGATCGTCCGGCAGATAGTGAATCTGTGGCATATGTGGCGCGTCTAGCTAATTAGCGAGGAATCTCGCGGACATCTGTTATTGCAGCGAACCTGTATGCAAACCCGGTTTCTCGGCATTTTTTATGTATCCCCTGATTCCTTAACTATAAATCGCGATCGGCATTTGCTTCTGGTTGCGTCAGATCGAGCGGCCAACTGACACCAGTTTAAAAAAAGAATGCAACTCTAGGCAATAGTCCAACTCTTAGCTCATCAGTCATTGCCAATTCTCAAATCTAAAATGGTATAACTGAGCACTAAAATCGCCATCGCACCGTGAAAATACCCCATTCAAGCTGTGGAGTTAATCTGAAATCTAAAATCTAAAATCTAAAATTGGCTGACATAATTCTTAATAAAATTAAGCTCGCCCAAAACCCTATAAATCCGTTATCAAATCCCCCTCAATCGCCATATATTTTTAGGATTTTGGGAAGTTTTGCTGTGCAAACCTTACTTGGCAATAGTTTCAGCTTTTTGGCTCTCTAACAACCAGCCAATTTTCGTGAGATAGAATAGCAGCATCTTTAAAACCTGTATAACCATGAGTTCATCAACAGCCCTACAAAACCTCGAAAAGCACATTCCCATCGTGGGAGATGTGCATACCAAAAGTCCGATCGCCTACGGAGCAACCCGCCTCGCAGTCAGTGCTGTTAACACGGTGCAAATGGCAGTAGCAGAGTCTTACATCAACGGATTAGAAGTCCCAGATTCAGTATTGCGATCGCTTTTTGATACCTGTATGCCCGTCTTTTTTAAGCATTTCCCGTCCCTCCTTGCACCCTACGAATGGGTACTAACAGAAACAGACAATACAGCCGAAGGGCCGCGGGATTTAATGAAGATTCAGTACGACTTACCTCAAGCCATGCTGAATCCGATGTTAGGCGACGGCAAACTCATTTATCCTAAATACAGCATGGGGTTGTGGGAAAAAGGAGCCACCAATCTGGAACAATCCCAAATGCAAATGATTGATGATGTGATTGAGAAGCTAGACATTCAGGATGGCGACAATATTTTAGACTTTGGCTGCGGTTGGGGTTGCGTTCCCAATTACATTCTTTCCAAATTCCCCAATGTCACCTTTACTGGCATTAACCTCAGTCACCACCAATGCGACTATATGCGTCAGAAGATGCAAGACCCCGAAAGCTACCTCAGTTCAGGTCGATTTACCCTATATGAAGGCGATTTGAACGACGCCAACTTCGAGACAAAATTTGACAAAATTCTCTCGATAGGCGTTTTTTGTCATGTAGGCAATTTAACGCAAGCTTTCCAAAAGCTCGCCTCTTTCCTGAAGGATAACGGCAAAGTTTTCATTCACATCATCACAGTTCGCACTCCCAACAATATATCCAGTGTTTTCACCCACAAATACATTTTCCCCCACGGCCGTTACTGGAAATATGATGCAGTTCCCAGCCACAATAAAGACCTCAAGACCATTAAGAGATGGTATATCAACGGATCTAATTACTCCAAAACATTTGCTAACTGGCTGAAAAACTTTGACGATTCTCAGGCAATAGTCAAAGATTTGGACTACGGCATCGACTATGCCAAATTTCGCCGCATTTGGCGGTTTTACTTGATTTGGTTTGTGGCTAATTTCGCGAGTTGCGACGGCGAATACAACGGTAACGGCCAATATTTAATGGTTCGTGCCTAACCGCTAATCAGTAGACCAAGCTCAAACAACCTAACACCCTGAACCCTGACTTCTTTGAGAAGTCGGGGTTCTCAAGTGCGAGCTACTTATCGGGAAAATGAAAGTTTTCTAGGTTGATTTAAGGCGATCGAGAAGTGTTGCCTTCTGTTGAGAAATTTGTTTGAGTTTAAAAAAGTCCGGAATCAGATTATCGATCGGCGAAGAATGAATATATCAAGCGCGATCCTGCGCAATACTTTTTAAATTCCCTCCCCGATCGGTAGTGATGATATCCGATATTTTACTACAAAAAAAGGGTTGATTTATACAATGGTACAGAATATGCAACCTTCTCTTCCTCAAGACGATCCGAACAAAGAACAGCGCCGTGATTCCTTGAATCGTCAGCAAAAAGCTTATCAGTTTGACTATGACAGTTTATCACCTTTGGCATTATTGAAAGATGTGCCACCAGTCGAGAATTTTTCGAGCAAGTATATTGCAGAACGGATATTAGCAACATCGGAACTTCCAGCAAATATGCTGGCAGCCGACGCGAGAACTTTTCTCGATCCTCTCGACGAGCTCCAAGACTATGAAGATTTCTTTACTCTGCTGCAGCTACCTGCTGTTGCCAAAATCTACCAAACCGATCGCTCTTTTGCAGAACAGCGCCTGTCTGGAGCCAATCCGATGGTGCTTCGCCTCTTAGATGCGAGCGATCCTCGCGCACAAACACTGGCGGGCCTTTCAAGTTTGCACCCATTATTCGATCTGGGCCAAGAGTTGCAGCAAAAAAACATTTACATTGCCGATTACACAGGTACTGACGAACACTATCGCGCGCCTGCTCTCGTTGGAGGCGGAACCTATGAAAAAGGCAGAAAATACTTGCCGAAACCGCGGGCTTTTTTCGCTTGGCGGTGGACGGGAGTCCGCGATCGCGGTGAAATGACACCTATTGCCATTCAACTAGATCCGACGCCAAATAGCCACGTCTATACCCCATTCGATCCTCCTGTCGATTGGCTGTTTGCGAAACTCTGCGTCCAAGTAGCAGATGCCAATCACCATGAAATGAGCTCGCATTTAGCTCGAACTCATCTAGTGATGGAACCAATCGCGATCGTCACCGCCCGACAGTTAGCTCAAAATCACCCGCTGAACCTGTTGCTGAAACCGCACTTTCGCTTTATGTTGACCAACAACGATCTGGCGCGTTCTTATTTGATCGCTCCCGGCGGGCCCGTCGATGAATTGCTAGCTGGCACCTTGGCAGAGACAATAGAAATAAGTAGAGAGGCTTACAGTACGTGGAGTCTTGATGAATTTGCCTTACCCGCTGAACTGAAAAATCGGGGAATGGATGACCCCAATCAACTGCCTCACTATCCTTACCGAGATGATGGATTGCTGCTGTGGAATGCGATCGAAACCTTTGTATCGGGCTATCTCCAATTCTTTTACCCAACTCCGGGGGCGATCGCACAAGATGTGGAACTGCAAACCTGGGCCCAAGAATTAGCATCAGATAGTGGCGGTAAAGTCAAAGGAATGCCAGACCAAATCAACACAGTTAAACAATTAATTGAAATTGTCACAACTATAATTTTTACCTGTGGCCCGCAGCATTCAGCAGTCAATTTTTCCCAGTATGAATACATGAGTTTTGCCGCCAATATGCCCTTAGCAGCCTACCGAGACATTCCTAGAATTACCGCTGCGGGTAATCTAGAAGTGATTACGGAAAACGATATTTTACGGTTGCTTCCTCCGTACAAACGAGCCGCTGACCAACTGCAAATTATGTTTATTTTGTCAGCTTATCGATATGACCGTTTGGGTTATTACGATAAATCTTTCCGAGAACTCTACCGGATGAGTTTCGACGAAGTTTTTGCGGGAACGCAGATCGAACTTTTAGCCAGCCAGTTCCAGCAAAATTTGAATATGGCTGAACAGAAGATTGATGCCAACAATCAAAAACGAGTAATCCCTTACTTTTCTCTCAAACCTTCGTTGGTACTAAATAGCATCAGTATGTAGAATTAAAAATTCAGCACAATATCTCAATGTAGGGTGCGCACTGCGCACCTTACTCTGTATTAGCCGTTTTTGTATTCTTCAGCGATCGAGCAATTCACGGACATTATACCAGAGGAATCGGTGAAGGTGACTTCATCTTGATAATGCCGCGGTGTTGACATCAGCAACCGCCAAGCTTGACCGGCATCGATTAAATTCAGGCGTCCGGGATAGTGAATTTGCAACAACTCTTGCACCATCGGATAATAGTCTGAGTTGATGCTGGGGAAAATATGATGCTCTGTGTGGTAAGAAAAATTTAAGTGCAGCAGGTCAAATATTTTAGGAACCCGCACTGACATACTGTTGATCAGCGGGTCATTAATGTCTGTCATCCGGCAACCCATATGGTTGGTATAGATGTAAAACATTGCGCCTGCATGACCAATTGCGATCGGCAAAAAGTAGGCGAGGGCTATTTTGAGCGGATGAAAATTTAGGTAGAACAAAATGCTGGCATGAATTCCTAAAATTCCCACACATTCAAAGGCGATCGTCAATCTATCTTTAGGACTAACTGTAAAGGCAGCCGGTACGTAATCGACAGATTTATCGTTAAAGAATAGTACCGAGGTGAGATTGCGGAAATTATGCACTAACCACGAACCGGCCATCCCTACGATTAACCACAGCGGATTGACTTCTACCGACGGTACAAACAGATTTTGAATCCATTTTCCCCAAGTATCTGGTTGCTGGTACAGATAGTTGCGATCGGGGTCTGCCAAAGAATTCGTGTTATTGTGATGTACGAGGTTGTGCAGATTTTTCCACTGAGTAAGCGGCATAAACAGCATACTTAGTCCCAAAAAAGCGATCGGATAAGTGAGGCGCGACTTTTTCTGGACGCTACCGTGCATCAAATCGTGGGAGCTAAATAGCAAAACTATGATGCTATTGCCCATGATGACGGCTAGAGGTAAGTAAAGCCATAAAAGATAGACAGGCCAGCGATCGAGATTAGCAGCAATTCCCCATCCTAACAATAAAATCCCGATATTTATCAGCAGTATCCCTAACTTGCTTGAATTCGGTTCAAAAGCATCTGACGGCAGCAGCGGACGCAATTTTTTAACATATACCGAGTGATGAATTAGCGTTTCTTCGCTGGCAGTCTCGTATACACTATTGATGCTTTTTGCTAAGTTCATATTTTCGCTGAATGCGTCTTAAGGTGAGTTGTCAGTTGGCAGTTTTCAGTTGGCAGTTGTCAGTTGACAGTTTGCATGAAAAAGTATCAACATTGTTGTACAAATATTTAATTATATGCCCTAAAATAGTTTTTGTAAAAACTATTAAGCTGGACTTCCCCATACAAATGTACTAAAAGCCCTAAAACTCCTATTTATGAATCGATGCAACTGTTGAGTTAAAAATCTGTAGCCATGTATAAGCAATAGCTGACGCAGGCAATCGCGCTTCCATGTTGTAGATCCAATATAATTGTCGATCGCAAACAGATATCAATCATCTACATGGGTATACAATGTTAACTCAACAATTGAAACCTTTGTGATGATAGACTTTTGAGCCTGTGTAAGTATATTTGCAGGAACTTCTGATTAAGGCTTACTATATATTCTCTCGTTGCTAGCGTTGCCAAGCAATCTCATATAAGTGCCAAGTGCCAACTGACCTTAAAATAGTCCGTTACCCTGAACAATTTCTTTAATTGTCGTCAGCGTATCTAACCCGATCAATCCCCGACGATAACCTTTTTGGTTGGACATTCCCAAAAAGATCGCATCTCCCCGATTTTGATAACGCCAAAACCGAGGTGAGGCATTAATAAAAGTTGAGGCACTGTTAACATCCAGAGCAAATTGGCGACTTTCTAAGTAAGATTCAGTAGCGATGCAGTCAGCGTGGCCGCTGCTGTAGCGGTTGATCCAGCCGATCGCAATCTCTAAACTATCGACAACTTTAAACGCTATGGTTTTGTTTAAATAAGGTTGAGTCCACTCGTATGGTTCCGCCAGCTTTAAGTCGGGGAAATCTGCGACGAGATCCGCATCGGCGCTAATTTGAAAGCCTTTTTCTTTTAAAGTGTTCCACAGCCTGACTAAGGAAGAAGGCTTTTGGTTGCGATCGATCAGCACTTTCTCGATCGCGTTAACAGGATCGGGCACGCTTTGATGGCTGTCCAAAATCATCCACCTTGCCATCTCCAAACTGCCAGTCGGCGACCAATAAAGGTAACAATTTCCCATTGCCGACCTCAAAACGGGTGCGGTGCACAACCTTACCACCTGCTGCACCAAACTCGGCCTGCCGTAGGGAATAATTAAATTGAGATATTGGTCTTGAGTGACCAATTCTCGGATCGAAGCCCCCCGATCCGGCGGCAGTACCTGCAAACATCCTGACGGCAAACCGACTTCATCGATCGCCGACATCAAAGCTTCTCCAATTACAGCATTAGTTTGCCAGCTTTCGCTACCGCCTTTAAGAATCAAACTGTTAGCGCTTTTGAGACACAAACCGGCTGCGATCGCCCCCAACTCGGGAAACGCCTCGTAAATTAGAGCGATCGCCCCCAGCGGCAGCGACTGACAGTAAACCTGACACCGATCGACCTGATAAGAAGCATTGATCACCCTGCCGATCGGATCTGGCATTTGGCCCAACCGTTCCAGAATTTGCACAGTTGTCTTGATCCGTTCTGGCGTCAGCTTCAGCCAATCCACAATCAAGTCTGGAATCGCCATGTCCCGACTCGCTTCTAGATCCAGAGTATTTGCTTCTAAAATTTCATTTTGCCGACCTTTGAGCGATCGCGCCATCGCCTGCAAAGCGGCAGCGCGAGCCGTACTCTTTGCCGCAGCCAACTCCAAAGAAGCTTGATAAGCCCGGCGGGCGACATTTGCTCCATCTGATGAATGGGTAAAATCCTCTATTATCATCTAGCTAACGCCTGTAAGCCAGCCATACCATCAGCGCCGGCAGCATTGCTAGCAGCACGGCGACCATTGCCCACAGAATAATATTCGGGCCTGGGGAGTGCAGCGCCAAGGGCAACCAAATCACTAGCGGCACCAATATCATACCCAAAGCCAGTGGCAAGTAATGTGCCTTCAAACCCGGATGCGCTCTGTTCCACTGGTGACCCGTCCACCGCCAAGCCTGCTTGTAAGGATAGTTTGTTGATAGTTGCTCGATGACGTGTCCGCTTTCCTCTAATACAAATATTTGCTGACAGCGGTTGCAGCCAAAGGCTTCTGTCAACGTTATGGGCACGAGACGACCCCGCCGCCGACAAGGGCAGGGGTACTCATCGTTTAAGTCAATCTTGGGAGCTTTTTGAGATGGCACGAGCGATCGGATAAAAAAAGCGTTTTTGCAAAAATAATCGTTAACCTATCCACTTAATCAAACTTGTCAATTCTGCCCTAACCAGGCTTTCAACTACCTGTTCTCAGATATCGCCCGAGTGGCAATTGTGACTTGCAAGTTTTCTACTCCAATTTACCACTAACTTAGGTATTTTCAACCATCCTTAGGAGTATACCTAAGACTTTCCTGCTATACTTTCCGGTTTTTGATTTTTTTATTTTCTAAAGCGGGTGACGCGATTCGAACGCGCGACATTCACCTTGGCAAGGTGACGCTCTACCACTGAGCTACACCCGCATTTCCTGCGGTATTAACAATACTCTCTTAATTCTGAAAATCTGTCAAGTCTTTTTAGTATTTTTTTTTCTGAAACCCAGTCACAACCCCCCAAAGCTACTGCCCACCTGAAATTGCAGCAGCCAGATTATGAACCAAATCAGTAATTGCCGTGAAGAGTGACCGCCATCCGCCGACGGCAAAGCTACAATCAAGCTGGAATTGTGGGAGAACACTGCCATGTCAGATTTAAATCGCGGAATCATGAAGTTCAAGGGAGCTGACAGTCCTATAGCGATCGCCATTTCGGCGATCGTCATTGCCGGCGGAATCGGCTTCTTGATCTGGTGGGCGCTGCAATCAGCCTACACCTTCAGCTAAAAGACTACTCAAACGTAAAACTTATAAGGCATTGCTCAGAAGGCAGAATTTAAGAAAAATTCTGCCTTCTGCATTTTTTTGCCCTTAGTCTTGAGTTTATTGGTAAAGACTGCGGAGCGATCGCTGACGATCGAACTATTGCCATAAATCACCCGATCGGGCGAGTCGCTAGCATGATCCAAATGACTCCCCGATCTACTACTTTTGTAGTACAGTTGTCAACAAATACGCAGAGATCGCAGTTTTAGACTCAAGTGTTTGCAAGGGTTGTATCTCAACAAAAATTTATGGCAAGCTTTCAGGACATCTTCAAATACTACAGCCGCTACTGGAAAATATCGGTTTACAGCATAGGCGCATCCAGCGTTTTGGCACTAGCCGATTTGCTTGTTCCCTACGCGATCGGTCAAATATTAAACGTATTGTCGGGTCAACCTACAGATACAGTAACCCAAAAACTGATAACAGCGATCGCCTCTGTTACTCAGCAGTCACCCAACAAAATATTATCGCTATCCGTCTTGCTAGGCATAATTTTTCTGGTAACAGTAGCCAAAGCACCGATCCAACCTTGGGTAGCAAATTGGTTCCACTGGGCGATACCATTGAGGGCGAGGCGCGATCGAATGAGAAGCGCGATCGGGAAAATCCTCACCTTACCCCTAGAATTCTACGACGAAAACAACGCCGGACGGATTGCCAGCCGCATAGCCAAAGGTATCGGCAACCATACTTGGACATATCCAGAAATTGCCGGCGAACTCATCCCCGAAGTTGCCCGCTTAATCGGCATTTTTGCCGTTATCTGGTTAATTGAGTGGCGGATTGGCTTATTAATTTTGGTTTCATTCCTATTTATCCTCAGTTTCACCCTCAAAAGCCTGCAAGAGGTGACTGCGCGAGAAGAAATTCTGGATGAATACATCGAAGATACCGAAAGCCGCAACTCGGAAATTATCACCAACATCAAAACAGTCAAAGCTTTTGCGACAGAAAGCGATGAACTCAAAAGGCAAACAACCAGACTCGATCGCGAATTAAAAGTCGTGCTCCACCGCATTCACAAAGGATACGTCACCCTGGGGACATACCAGCAGACAATCGTCCAGTTGTGTTTGTTTTCAGTTCTCGGTTTTAGCCTAGCAGCAACCCTAGGAGGCCAAATATCCCTCGGATATTTTGTTACCGTCTACACGTTAGCAAGCATGGCATATTCCCAACTGCGTCCGATTAGCATGATCGCCGAATTATTGGCGCGCCGTTATTCTTCAATGATCCGGTTCCACGAGTTTATGCAAACGCCAGACGGTGTTGATGCGGTTAATTTAGCAGAAAATGCTCGATCGGCACAGCCACCTTATAAATTTACCGGCAAAGTTGAACTCAGCGGTTTAACATTCGGGTACGACAGTCAAAAACCCGTTTTGCAGGATGTGAATTTATTGATTCATCCCCGTCAAACTGTAGCATTAGTCGGGCGATCGGGTTCCGGGAAATCGACTTTAGTTAAACTCCTGTTTCGCTACTTTGAACCCAACTCCGGTCGCATTTTGATCGACGGAGAAGACATTCGCAGCTTAGACGTGACTCGCTACCGCCAGCGTTTAGCGATTGTCCACCAAGAAGTAGATGTTTTTAACGGTACTTTGCTGGAAAATTTGACTTACGGAAACAGAAACGCAACTTTCGAGCAAGTTGAGGATGCTTGTCGCATCGCCAAAGTAGATGATTTTGTGCGGATGTTGCCCCAAGGCTACTATACCGTGGTCGGGGAGCGAGGAATGCGCTTGTCCGGCGGTCAGCGGCAGCGGTTGGGGATTGCTAGGGCGCTTTTGGTGGAGCCGGATGTGTTAATTTTTGATGAGGCTACTTCTAGTTTGGACTATGAAAGCGAGCGATCGATCCAGGTAGCCATGCAGAATATTCTCGGTACGCGCACCACCATAATTATTGCCCACAGACTTAGTACAATTCGCGAAGCCGATGCGATCGTCGTACTCGACGGCGGTAGAATCGTCGAAGTTGGCAGTCACGACGAACTCTTGAATCAACGAGGCATTTACCGCCGCCTGCACTCCCTGCAAGAAACCGGGGAATTAGTGAATTAGGGATTTGGGTTAAGTCTAGAGTTCCGGTGCTCCGGGCGGACACCAAGCCTAGACTTAGCAATGCGCACTTTAAACAGTATTCTATTTTTTTGCCACTAACTGACTTATGTGTTCTCAACTTAATGATTAGAGTTTTAAATATAATGTTGCAAAAAAAGAAGAAGCTGCTAGGATGTTTAACTGTGGGTACAAATGGGTCGGTGCCCGAGCGGTTAATGGGGGCGGACTGTAAATCCGCTGGCTACGCCTACGCTGGTTCAAATCCAGCCCGGCCCACCACAATTTAAATAAAAATAAAAAGTTAAAAATAAAAAGTTGAAAACTTTTATTTAACATTATTAATTTTTTATGCCCGTGTAACTCAGTGGTAGAGTACCTCCTTGGTAAGGAGGAAGTCACGAGTTCAAATCTCGTCACGGGCTTTTGCTAAATTATGCCATACAAAAAGATATGGGCGGTTGAATAGCTTCTTCAACCGCCCATCCTATTTTTTAACAGTCGCTTGCAAATAAAGCAGCGGGTCTTCAGCAACCCAACCCAAACCCGAATTGTAGCGAACTTCAAAATGCAAATGAGATGGCGGAATGTCCCGTTTCCCCGTCATCCCGACAGTTCCCAAAACTTCTCCAGACTGCACTTTTTGACCGACTTTTACCGCAATATCTTTCAAATGAGCGTAGCGCGTTTGCTTCCCCGCTTGATGGTTTACCACCACTAAATTCCCGTAATCTCCCTGCGGCCCAGCAAAGGCGACAGTTCCCTCGCCTGTTGCTAAAACCTGCGTACCCTCCGACGCTAAAAAATCTACGCCGCTGTGGAAAAAAAATTCGCGCCGCACCGGATGCAATTGCCGCCCGTAACGCAAAGCTTCAACCGCTGCAGCGGGTAGGGGAAATCCTTGCACCGAGGGCGTTGGGTCGGGATTGGTATAAGGCCCGATCGACCTATTCACCGCAGGCACAAACACGGTTTGTCCCAAAGGCCTGCACCCATTCGCCTCAAATAACAAATCTGCGCGCACTTTGTAAGCTTCTGCCAGTTTTTGCCAATTCCAGCCCGCAGGTACTTCTACCTCGATGCCACTGTACGGAGGAATGACGATCGCACTTCCGGCAGACACTCGACCTCCCCGCAACATCGGATTTATCCCGATCAGCGCCGCAGGAATCACATTGTACTGCCGCGCGATGCTTTCTATCGTTTCGCCCTGGGCCGCAGTGTGGCGGCGCAACCGAGACATAGCCGGACTCGGGCAATCGCGGGCGGGGTCGGGGTTTTCTAGAGGTGTACCTGAAGGAAGATTTGCAGGTGGGATCTCGGTATTTGCCACCGTTTTCCCAACGGGTGCGATCGACCAAAGTAGTGCAGAAATCAGCAGAAATAAGCGTTTAAACCTCATAATCTAGAAAAAAAAGTATTCATTTCGGACAATTGACAATTTTTGAATCGAGTGAAACGGCATATTTGGAAGCTCTAGCCACCCCCCAGACTGTAAATCCCAGGCTAAGCCAAGTTAGGATGAGAATTATTAGTTTGAGTCGCTCTTGGGAAATCAGGCAAAAATTGCCTGTGATGCCCATCAGCGCCTGCCTGTTAACAGCTATGTTCTTGAGGAAGCGGTACGCCCCGCCCCGCTTCCTTCCCGTCGCCAAGACAAAAATGCTTGATTCGGAACGTGTCTGCGGGGATGAAGTATTTAGCGGGAGTTATTAAATGAGTTTATCTTTTAAGCAAACGACCCTTTATTTGACTTTACTGTCGATCGGGGGAGGCGTGGGATGGTTGGGGAATCGCTATTTGCAAGGCTCAAACAATCTGGAAACCGGATTGGTTTTGCCAGTAGTGCGCCAGCAAATCCCACCTTATGCGTCTCCTCCAATTCTGGAAAATCGGCCGGTCGATCGCAGCAATCCCAATTTTATTGCTGAAGCAGCCGAAAAAGTAGGCCCTGCTGTAGTGCGGATTGACGCATCGAGCAAGGTGGCGAATCAAGTCCCCGAAGCATTCAAAAATCCTTTGTTTCGTCGGTTTTTTGGGGAAAATTTGCCGCAGCCGGAAGAACGAGTCAAGAGAGGTACGGGTTCGGGGTTTATTCTCACTCCTGACGGCCGCATCGTTACTAATGCTCACGTTGTCTCCGGGACGGATACTGTCAAGGTGACGCTCAAAGACGGTCGCGAGTTTGAGGGTAAGGTGCAGGGAGTCGATCCGCTGACGGATGTCGCTGTGGTTAAGATTAATGCTAAGGAACTGCCGCAGGTGGCTTTGGGCCGATCGGACAATATTGTACCGGGACAGTGGGCGATCGCGATCGGCAATCCTTTAGGTCTGGACAATACCGTGACTGTGGGCATTATCAGCGCTACGGGTCGATCGAGTTCCCAAGTCGGCATCCCCGACAAGCGAGTCCGCTTCATCCAAACCGACGCCGCCATCAACCCCGGCAATTCTGGCGGCCCGCTGCTCAACGACCAAGGCGAAGTAATTGGCATCAATACCGCTATCCGCGCGGACGCTCAGGGCTTGGGATTTGCAATTCCGATCGAAACCGCCAAACGAGTTTCCGATCAGTTATTCGCCAAAGGTAAAGCCGAACATCCCTATCTCGGCATTCAAATGGTCAGCTTGACTGCAGCCACCAAGGCAGAACTCAACAAACAGCTCGATAATAATAAAATTACTCTCGATCGAGGCGTAGCCGTGACGCGAGTAGTGGAAAATTCCCCCGCTCAAAAAGCGGACTTGCGCGCCGGAGATGTCATTCAAAAAGTTGACGGAATTGCGGTGAACACTCCCGGGGACGTGCAAGAACGGGTGGAAAGCACTGTTGTAGGCAAAGAACTCGAAGTGGAAATTAACCGTTTGGGTGAAGTTCAGAAAATTACAGTACGTCCGGGTGCTTTTCCCCTATCGGGTAGCCTCGCCGGTGGGTAATACCATTTTCGATTTTCGATTAAAGAATTAAGAATGACTTACTGGATAAGGATTTGGAGCTTATCTACAGTTGCATTCTTTTTTGAAATTGATATTACTTGCAAGGGTGGAGGATGGAAGATGAATTTGATGCTTTATAGTCCTAGACGCAGCAACCGGGTTTTTTCACCAAAATCCTCGGTGTAGCGCTAGGGATATCCGGTTAAAAACCCGGTTTTTTAATTCCCTGTGCGTCCAAGATTATTGATTTTTTTGAACAACTTTCATCTTTCTGGCTTCCCCAACCCGTCGATCTTTTTACTTGTCTTTGGGAGAGTTTGGTTGAATCGAGCTGGTGCTTGCTAAATTTTCTTCTAGGTGCATCCTCTGCTCCATTTGTCTCAGAAAATAGCCTGTCATCATCGCTGAAGCTAGCAAACCTGCTAAGTTTTCGCGATCCGTGGTAATTTCGACGTTAAAATTTTCTGAAGGCAAGACGCCGACAAGTCCTTGAACGTTATGAGAGATAATTTCTCTGATTTCTGGGCTGGCGGACTTGGCGATGCGGGCTAGAACCTCCGGGGATTGGTGTTGGAGGTACTTGAGCAGTGGATTGACTGCGGTTTGTTGGGCATTGGAACTGTCAAAGTCAGGGTGAAAAACCATTTGGCGATTCTTAATTTCTGGCTTGTTACATTCTACTTTAAACTACTCGTCTTTGCTTGGGCCCAAATTTGCCTGAAAGTCAATTTGCAATTGTTTTGGCAGTTGGTCTACTTGAAAGTACCGATGAAATTTATCGGTAACTTGCAACCAATACGATCGCCCCTCAGTCGGCCGCCGTTTGCGGACGAAACCCATTTCTACAAGTTCCTGCACTTGTTGGTAAGCTCCGGAACCTCGCAAGTTAACTAAGTCTGGCTGAGCGATGCCACCTTTGAGGGCGATCGCCGCCAGCGTCCGCAAAGCTCCAACACCTAATTCTGGAGGTATTAAAATTTGCATTAAACTGGCAAACTCTTCTCTGAGTTGCAGGCTGTACCCCGTGGGGGTTTCGACGACTTCTAATGCACTCTCGCGGCGGGATGAGTCAGACATGAGTTCGATGATGGCGTCTTCGGCCTCGGCTCGATCGCACTTGGCAATCTCGGTAATCTCTGCTATTGAAACTGGCTGACCTTTTAGGTAAAGTATGGCTTCTATCGTTGTGGCTAAGCGAGTCATTTGGGAATTAGTAATTAGGAATTGGGACGTTAAAGTTCGGAAACGACCAGTGTACGGAATTTAACGGATGGATGTTGAGGGAATAAGTCAAGCGTGAAGAAAGAAGAAGGAACCAGCAAAAAACCAACTATCCGTCTATCCGTGACTTCGGGATTGTGAATCAAGGGAATTCGTAAAAAACATTCTCATTACACAATAGATTGATAATGTCGGTTGTTTATCAAAAAAAGAAAACTCTTTCTGTTTTCAGTTTTTGATTTGACTCCTGGGATTTTTGATTATAAAAATTGCTGTTTTAATCGCCACTTGGGCAATCTAAAATCTAAAATCTAAAATCTAAAATCGCAGGACTGCTATTAGCAATTAGCCATTAATCAATCTAACTGTCGGCCTGTCAGTTCTACAAAAATATCCTCTAAATTAGAAGGACGAACCATCATCCCCGTCTTATCATCTTTGGCATCCAGATATAAATTAGCTTCTTCCAGAGTAGGGAAAAACTTGTATTCCCAGCGATCGCCTATTTGTTTCATCACTAACCCTTGACCGTGTTGTTGCCGCAGTTGAGCCAACGTTCCCAGTTGAATTAACTTGCCGCCGTCCATAATGCCGATGCGATCGCACAAATATTCCACCTCATCCATATAATGCGTTGTTAACAGCATTGTCATTCCCTGCTTGTTCAAATCTAAAATAATTTCCCACAATCGGCGCCGCGTTTGCGGGTCTAACCCTACAGTCGGTTCGTCCAAAAATAAGATTTGTGGCTCATGCAAAAGTGCTCGGGCAATTTGCAACCTCCGCTTCATTCCTCCAGACAAAGTTTTTACTAAGTCGTCTCGCCTTTCTGCTAATTCTACATATCCCAACCACTGTTTAATTAACTGTTGGCGTTTCGGGTTTGGGATGTGGTGCATCCGCCCGTGAAACTCCATATTTTCCCATACTGAAAGCTCACTATCAACGCTGATTTGTTGGAGCACGACGCCTATGCACTGTTTCACTTGCAAGCTTTGCCGCATCACGTCATATCCAGCTACCTGGATTTGACCGCTGCTGGGCTTAGTCAGGGTAGTCAGCATCCGAATTGTGGTCGATTTCCCGGCACCGTTGGGGCCTAGAAGCCCGAACATTTCTCCGGCTTCAATCGTGAACGAAAGGTCATTGACAACGGGGATTTTGTTGTAAATCTTACAGGCGTTTTGCAGGGAAACAGAGACAGACATAGGTATTTCGGTATAATTTAGAGGAAACAAAGCTCTTTCTTCTCAGTCATATCATGTCCGGTAAATTAACCACAATACTTCTTGGGGAGGTTTCACCAACAATCTGTAATTGACATCCACAATTTTTATAAACCCGCCCCAACCGGGCGACAAAATTTTATAACGGGCAATTCAACAGACATGATATCATTCCTGGACGCAGAAGCGGGGTTAGCTCTACTAAAATCTCTGGTCATCTCCATCGGTACTGATACCAGAAAAACCCAGTTTATCGGCTATTTCTGCACGAGTTTTTGTAGTGTAACTAATCTGAGTGTGAGCTGCAGGTAGAAAAATGATTTTTTTACAGCTTGCAGCACCCACTTATTGCGGTTGAGTTAAATCAGGTTTCAATTCCATCATCCGGCTGTCGAATTTGCGCCCTGCTTCGCTAATCGTAATAGTCGGTTTAGTGCCGTCGAGATATATAGTTGCCATAACAACCCCTATTTGCCCCCGTCGAAACAGCGCCAGATCGCAATTCATGGGTATATTTTCTACTTTTCCTTGACTTCTCCACCCAGCCGATACCTCGCCAATCTTGTCTTGCAAAGTTAAAGCGGCGGGAGGATTGAACTGCAATTCCTTGTTATCGTTTAAACCTTGAGAGAATGCTTTTGCAAAAAGCCCTTCACCGCTTGCTCGATCGAACATAGCTTGTAGGGTTGGTTCTGACAGTTGCACTGTAAATCCTATCAGCAATTGGAGTTCAAACAGCTTGCTATTATCGATTTTTTGGTACGCAAAGATGCTGGCTGGCTTAAAGTGACGACCCTGGCTGAGTTTATTTCTTAAACTTGCCACATAGTCAGATGACATCTCTGTAAAACCTGGGGTGAGGTCTTGTAAAGTCAGGACTAGGCTGGACAAGTCCGCTGCGGGATCTGCAATATCTGCAGACACAATATGGCTGCGATCGATCGCTGGACTTGCGATCGAGACTTCGCCAAATCTACCGCCCAATGCAGCAGTAATTAGCAAACAGGCCAATAACACAAATTTTTTTTTCATTATTTTACCCTGTTGCTATTACCCATTACCAATCTCTACATCACTCTAGCCCAAGGCGCTGTCTTTTATTCCGCTGCTTCTAATTCCTCTAGTTCTTGCGTAGACTGCCATCCAGCTTGCCAGAGCGATCGGTCTTTGAGCTGTGCGGCGTTCAGCCAAAAACGGACATTTGGATCGCAAGCCGCCACCATTTCCGCAAATACCCATTTACCCTCATTTTTTCGGTTGACTACTTGGAAGTGTCGCCACCCCCAAGTTTTTTGGTGTGAAGTCCATCGGGAACCCACTAAATAAGGAAATTTTTGTTTCTTCGGCACAGTATTTTCGTTGACAAATATATTAGAAAGCAAGTTAATTGTAATAACTCCTTCTGTTTGATGATATTAATTCCCTATCAAAACTCGTCTAATTCAATCCTCTCTCCCTCCCCTCTCGAACATAACAGATAATATAGAGACGCTGCAGCTTTCATCAGAGTTCACCTAAACTCTATCTGCAAGTAGATGCGTTTATTGTAACTTGCAGTAATTTCGCCTCGGGTTTCAAAATTAAGGGCAGTTCAATGACTGCCCCTGTAATTAGTTATACCTATTGAATAGGGATGATTTTTCACTCGATCCACAAATAGGAAATTTATGCAGCACGAGCTAAATCGTGAATCTCAAATCTAAAAGCAAATAACCCAGGTTCATAGTTGTGCACAATAATCCGTTCTGTGAAACTTACTCAAATCTACCTTTCGAGCAGGTTTGACCTTCACTTCCTGCTTCTGCCAAAGCGGTCGGCCGCTTCTTGTCCGCAGGCGTCTTTTCGAGCCCAACTCTCCCTACAAACATTTTTTCAATCTTAATCGTGTTTCATTGATCCTGTACAGCTCAATAAAAAAGCACTTTTAGGAAAGATTGACTAATTTTTTTCATTCTGTCGTCACCACTTGATTACTTCCTTGTTAAGGCTTTTGGCCCGATAAATCCAGAGGAAGTTGGGGTAGCCGGAGCCGAACCGCATTTGTTTGCAGCCAGAGAGTGATGGCGTGCTTCCGCTGAGGAGTCACGTACTCTCCGGGTCTGATCACGCCAGCACAGACGCCGATGTTCTTAATAAGGGTCTCTCGCTCCGATGAACTTGCACCCTGTAGCAACCTGACTTGGGCTTTGATAAAATCCACGTTCATAGCTGAAAGTAAAAGTAACTAAAGAACTCAGTTAAATAGCGATGCTTTGTTTCCAAGTGTAACTCTAAAACCCTTTGGTACGAATCAAATTGATTCAACATCCCCAGGATGGGGATCGGGGCCTCTAGAGCTAGCCAACTTTATTTACTTTATCTGTTTTTGTTAGCAAAAGTGTCACTATGCTAGCAATTTTGGCAGAATTATTCATAGTTAAGAACTGTTACAAATTTGGCTCGTTCCCGACAATACGGCAGAGTTTAGTGCTAACGCTACTCTCGTGAATTCAAAAAGTTTAGCCTTGTCTCCAACTCCTTGCCTTCTTAGGTTTTACCATCCTCCATTGGGAAGCGATCGCTCGCCGAACATTCCTCTTCGATCGCCCCTCTTAACACTCAGACACAACCACCTCACCCTATTGATTTAGATCTACCCGTAGGTCTCGCTGTGGGCTATAACTTCAGGCATACGTGTTGTTGCCTGGGCTACCATAAGCGAGCAAGTTTTTATTCTTGTTTCTCAATGATATATTTTTTTGCTAGTCTTGCAAAGCCCTTATTTGTGTTAATTAAGGCACCTTTGTGATCTCCACGCCAATTAAGAGTCGCAGCTTGGGAATCCTGATTTTTTGGGCTGTGTGGCGGTGAATCTGTTTTCTGAATTCATTGCGGGCGATCGTTCGTCGGCTAGAATTGCCAGTAAAGGCTCAATTTGTATAATTCATAACAGATCCGTCAATGCTAATAATTTTAAAAAAGCACCAGTTTAAACAGTCTTCCATCCGTTGATATCTCCTAATAGCCTCAAAAGAGCGGTAAAAAAAATCCACTTTGCCTACCCGCATTCTCAAGTCTATTTCGCATTCGAGTTGGTGTATTATAGCCATTAAATATCGCCCAATTTGCTGGTTACTAAAGTTTAAATTAATTACTAATTAACCAGATAAGGTGAAGTGATAAAACACAACATTTAACTATTTTAATTACAAATTAAAATTAACTCATTTAAGACTTGTGCATCAACGTTTTTTGTTAAAAAAGTATCCCTACAGCCATCCTTCTGGTAAAAGAAATAGTTTTTTGATTGTGGAGGGGTGGGTTTATGAAGATCCTGGACGTGGATTAAAGATATTAATAAACCCGCCCCTAGGATATTTTTTTCCTAAAACCCACATTCCGCAGATATTTAAGTTCCGTTAATAGAGGATGGATTCGGAATAAATGAAGCCTCAAGTGATTGCGGTGCAATCATTTGAGGCTTTTTTAGGATATAATAAGTTTCTCCAGTAGACCAACTCTAAAAACCATGAAAAAGCCCTCAGAAGCAATAAACATCGTAAATTTAGACCATTTGGGAATAGTAGCAGGAATAATAGATGAAATGGAATTGGTAGAAGAAGTCAACACAGAAGTGGGAATAAGAATCAAAGAAACTGTCAGCCCTGGACAAGTCATGAAAGCGATGATTTTGAACGGATTGGGGTTTTTGAGCGCTCCCATATATCTATTCGATACATTTTTTGTGGGAAAAGCAACAGAACATCTAATAGGAAAAGGAGTAACCCATGAAAAATTAAACGATGACAGGATAGGCAGAGCATTAGACAAATATTATCAAGCTGGGACGACAAAATTATTCACAGCAATTGCCTTGAAAGCAGCGAAAAGATTTCAAGTAGAAATGAAGAGCGTTCACCTAGACAGCAGTTCAATATCAGTAGAAGGAGAATACAAAAGCCGTCAGAAAAAAAGCCAAATAATTGAAGCAGAATCCTCAGAGAGAGAAGATGAGATGAAAGCGATAAAAATCCTTCACGGATACTCAAGAGATAAAAGACCAGACTTGAAACAATTTATCATAGACACAATCGTAACTGGAGATGGAGACGTACCATTGTATCTAAAAATAGATGACGGAAACGCCGACGATAAAAGTGTATTTGTAGATAGACTGAAAGACTTTAAAACTCAGTGGACATTTGACGGTATCTGTGTAGCAGACAGTGCCTTATACACAGCAGAGAATTTGTCAGCGATGGCAGGAATGAAATGGATAACCAGAGTGCCATTAAGTATCAAAGAAGCCCAAAATAAAATCTGGGATATAGAAGATAATGCCTGGGAGCCAAATCAAATAAAGGGGTATAAAATAGCAGCGATATCAAGTGAGTATGCCAACATCAAACAAAGATGGCTAGTGATAGAGAGTGAAATCAGAAAACAAGCAGCCATTAAAAAAATAGCCGAGCA
>NZ_SRRZ01000058.1 GCF_013179805.1 Microcoleus asticus IPMA8
AATCTTTGGCGTCATGTGTCCTATTTTATGACACTTTGTGTACTCTGCTTATTTTTTTTTCTGTGCTACCGCTACTTATTGAGCGGATACGTTCAGAGTATGTGGATGGAAAAGTATTGATTCCATTCTTGACCGATTCCCTGTAAACACCAAAACTCACCCAGCATCATCATCATAGGCAGTTTCAGGAGTTTTAGGAGTTCCAGAGCGATCGCCTGCAAACCCGCTGTCCCAAGCAGTAATCGGCTATGCCACCTTTGTAAACTCTGGTTCATTCTACAATCGAGCTGGACAGCAGCTTTTCACCCAATCTCACAAAACTTCAAAGCGATTGCGCTTGAAGTGTAGGCTGACGGTAGCTTTTAACATGATTCCCTGGAAGCAGAGAAGCGGGTGTGGCGATTCCTTATTGTTTCATCATCTTGAACGTGCCACGATTGTCATCGACATCCACAAAGTCGCCGGTAATTAAACGCTCATTATCCAACCTACCACTGAGGACAGCACGATAGGAAGAGTTCGGTATTAGTTGAGCAATTTGTGCGATGGTAATTACAGGTCTGCCTCTTCCGGGAAATTCGTACACAGTGAATTCAAAAAGGCTGTCATTCTCGGCTGGAATAATATAGCTTCCAATTAATTGCTCCTCATTTAATTCAATTTGAATTCGATAGGTAGTGGTGGCAAAACTAACTTTGTAATTCCAAAAGCCTACCAGCTTTTCTACTGTAGAAGCCGTAGAGATGGGAGCATTTAGTTGATAATCGCCACAGTAGTTGATGAGCGATGCACCCTCTAGTTCTGGCGGTAGAGAGTGGAGGCGTTTCCACAGCGCCCAATAGCTCGGATTGACTGCACACCCGATATCCGTGCAGTGATGTTGGTGGGATGTGTGGAATCGGCAGGTTGAACAGTTGGAAAGCATAATAATAAAGTCGGCACCATTGTCTATTCTAGGAGTTGCACTATGGCGATCGCCTCCAACCCCGCTGTAGCAACGCAGCAATCTGCTATGCCACTCTCATACACCTTGGCTTATTGTCCAATAGTACAGGCTCAAGCTGATGAAGAGGCGCGGTATGCTTGACAAAGTGTGGGAGATTAGGGGCGCTATTCTGCTCTGACCTTCGTTAATCCCCCGCCCATAAGCAGCAGTTCCTGGAACTCCAATTTTTATCGCAATCGAACAAATAGGGATTGCGGGATTGGGCTGTTGCTTAACCGACATTAATCAGTGCTGATGAATTTGCTGCTATAGTTGGGTAAAAACTGACTAAACTTAAATTTATGAAGAAAAATTTGTTTATATCCGTTATTATTTCATCTCTTTTTATCGTTGCGCTTCCTGCTAGAGCAGTTGAAACTAGGTGCGGATGGTTGCTAGTTCCTACACCCGGTAATAGGTACTTAATTGACAAAGATGGTACTTGGACTATTGGAGCGCAAGGTGGATATCAAGCCAAAGGAATAGAAAACATTCCCAATTCTGATGACAAGGAAGTTGTGCGAACTAACGGCAATTATGGATATAACTGTACTTGTTTGAATGTTAAAGTCAACAGCAATCTAAGGAGAATTCTGGAGATTCAAGGCGGTGAAGCCTTGCCACTGTCAACTTGCCGCGAAGATCCAAATGTGCCAAAAAGTCCTTCTTGACACCACAAGAACCTGTTAGCTGTAGAGATTAGTGTTGCAAATCGCTACAGCTATGCCTGTAAATACTGCAACGCTACGCCGGCAACCCTAATGCCTTCAATATTGTTGGCAATAACTTGCTGCACGCCTCTACAATGCTGGCAGTCTGGGGCAAACTGCTCAATGTTGCCTCAAACATCTTCCTCGCTTTCCGTGTCAGCCCTTCTTTTTTAGCAGGTTCCTCTGTTTGCTTAGCTTCTGCTAAAGCTTGCACCTGCTCTAATAAATCCGCTTTGTCGGGGTCGGATAGATCGGAATCATTTTCGATCGCTTGTTGGAGTTGTGTTAAAAGTTCTTTGATGTTGGGTTCCGAAGGTTCTTCGGACTCGGGCAACCGAGCGATCGTATTAGTCACGTTGCCGCTAATCGTACCCAGATTGACGACTCCGCTGACATCACCGCCAACTAACCCGGTGATATCGCCAATGTTGCCACCGCCTGAACGAATGTTGATTCCCTTGTTCTGAGTCACGATTAATTCTCCTTTAATGATTTGAATTGTTTCTGCTTGAATCTTAGATTGATGCCTGCCTGTTTCAATAAACTGCTCGATGGTTCCCTTGAGGGTGCGAATTTCAGCATCTCGTTCGGCCAATCTTAGCTGAACGGCAAGCGGCAGTTCTTTCTTAATTCGAGCGTAATCTCTAAAATACTGATGGCTTAACTCAGATTTGTCGGCTCCCGGTGCAGTTGTAAACCTGAGATTCAAACCATTGTTGCCCCGCCGTTCGATCGCCACAAACCGTAGCTCTTGCTCTGGATGGTTGGTGGATAAGTTTTTAAGTGCAATGGAGATAGCGCGGGGGTCAATATCCTGACTGTGGTACAAATCTAGAGTATCCACGTAAGGCTTGATGAAATCTGCAAACTCTCCCTCAGCAAAGGTTGCTCCCCAATTATCCGGTTTTCGCAATCGGTTGGGATTATCTTTGGTTTCCAGGCGCATGAATACATAGTCGCATTGCACGTCCTCTAGCTTGGTGCTACCTGTAATTCCCCAATCTTCGATACAAGCTCCCGTGAGAATTGCTCCCGTCATATCTGTACCGTCAAGTTGCGCTTGCTTCAGGATGGCTCTGGACAAATCAGCATTCCGTAAATTAGCGCTGTTGAGGTTTGTTCCAATAAAACTGGCATCTTGCAGTTTTGCATTTTGCAGATTTACTCCTTCCAAATTCATTCTAACAAATTTTTGGTTTTGACCATTATTACTAACAACAAGTTGGCGTGCATCCGAGTATATTAGATACCCTTGATCACTTTTACAAAGACTTAAACTTCGGGCAGAAAGCCAACAGGTTCCAACAATATTTGCACCCTCCAAATTAGTACCTTTTAGATTTACATATTTAAAAATAGCATTAGTCAAATCCGCTCCATGGAAAGTGGTGCTGCCTATTGTACAAAAATCAGATACTATTTTCAAAGAAAATGAGAATCTCTCATCCCCTGATAAAGTTTTTAAAGCTAAATAATTACTTAATATGATGCCTAAAGTCCCTCCTAATATTGCCCCTGTTGAAGCCCAATTAACATGAACAGCAGCATCAATTGTTCTAGAACCTAATGCTAAAGCTAGCATTAAAGTTGAGGCTGATGCAATTACTATTGCTACGGATCTACATAGAGCATTGCCAATGGCAGAAATTATCGCTATCGAAACAGTCCCACCTAGCAATCCCGCTAATGCTCCAGCAATCGCCAGCGATCCATTTCCTGCTAATACTACGGCTAAGCTTCCCGCACCGGAAAAGGCAACAGCAATACCTATAGCAGTTGTTCCAGCAACTGCCAAGGTTCCCGCTCCAAAACCCAAAGCTCTTCCTAAGCCTTTCTCAATAGCTATAAAACATAAGCTTGCAAGTATTACCAAAACAAAGAGACCTGGAAAAATCGTGAAATCGCTAATAATAGTTGTCTTAAATAAATATGCTACCCAAACACCAGTGAATGACCATATAAACCCAGCCACTCCCGATAAAAAAAGTGAAGCAAGCAAGAGTCCAACAAGCCAACGTTTTTGCAGTCCTGCTTTTGCTCCAGTGAAATTTGCTCCTATTAATATAGCGTTAGTGAAATTTGCTCCTTGAATATAAGCATTACTGAAGTCAATTTTAGATAAATCTTTTCCTTGAAAGCTTTGTCCTTTAATATTTTCCCCACAAAAACTAAAATTTCCATCAGCGTAACGTCTTAAAACCTCTTCAGATTTCATAGCACTTAGAAAAAAATGGAAAACTTACACGCATAGCTTAATACATGAATAGCATAAATTTTTGATAATAAGAAACTATAGCGGTTATTAGTCACATGAAGTATAGTTTTAAAGCTGAAATAAAACCTACAGCCGCCATGACCGACTCCATCGCCGACCCACTCCAAAAAGCTTCCGAGGGCTTGCTCTTCCTCAGCGAAACCGACGCCCCCTTTGAGGTTATTCACTGGCCGGCACAGGGAGAACTCACCCCGGCGAAGCTGCTGCAACTGACGAACCATCCGCCCGACGCTCCCGTAGAACTGCGGACGGTTGACGACTTCTTTGCGATCGCCACCGCACAAGAAGACTGGCACGACCGGGAGGAACGGGAAACGGTGCAGCGGTTTCAGAACTTGGTCAGCATTCTAAAGCAAAACCTATCGCAGTTGCAGGTTTACCGAGTGGGCAGCATTGAGATTGATGCTTACATCATCGGGGTAACTCAAAATGGCGATTGGGCGGGGCTGTCAACTCAGCTAGTGGAAACTTAACAGTTTTTCAGTCTCAAGGTAGAGAAAAAAGCTCGGGCAAACAGTAAAACTTAAGCAGCTTTAATCAACCCAGAGGGATGTATGCCTCAATCTTACACAGTCAAAGAAGGCGATACGCTTTACGGTATTGCCGAACAGTTTTACGGCGACGGCAACGAATGGGAAAAGATTTACCAAGCCAATCAAGCAGTGATTGGAGATGACCCGGATTTAATTGAACCTGGACAGGAATTAACAATTCCCTAGCTTAATTATCCTTTACTGATTGTCCGCTTTGCTCTCTATCACCTGCTGAACCTGGGGCGATACATTTGACAAGAAATTCAGTTTTGTCTCCCGCTCCACTTGCTTCACCGGTACTCGAAAAGTTTTCCATCCCCGGCCTTTGACGCTGGCATCATTCGGCATCATCACGGCAATCGTCCGGGTATTTGCGTCAATTCCCTGCAACCCCAATCCCGGTCGGTCTAAGACAACAATGACTTTCCAAGTCTTTGTCGGCACCGCAATCTTTTGTGTTTTGCCGATCGCGCCTTGCTTCCCGACGGGCCCGGCTACGATGTAAAGTTCCTTGCCCTGCTGCACCAATTCGCGAGAATACTCCTCCAGATCCCCCCACACACCTCGGTTGAGTTCTGGCACTTGCGGCATCATGTTGGTCATCAGAAATGTGCTGCTGTTGTCGGGTTCGTTCCGAGTTCTATCAGCACTCGGTGCAATGTGTCCCCGGTCGTAGCCGCTTCCCGCGTAATCGTTTGGTCGCACTTTGTACCAAGCATCCGGCAGGGAATCATCGGGGCGGAAGTTGTCTTGGCGGTCGGCTGCTCCAATCCAAGAGCGATTCAGTTGCCACGAAACCCAGTTAGCAATGTGCGTTTTGTTGTTGTAGCTCATCACGTACTGCTGCTTTACCATCAAGTAGTTGTCGGTGCTGGCAGCGCTGGGAGCTGCATTGCTGGGATTGCCCAGGAGCAAGTTGCGGTTGTTGACGCTTGAGCTGATGGGTTCTCTGGTGCCTGGTTTGGGTTGCTGTACCCTCGGTTTCTCGCGATTAATTTGAGGAAGCCGAGACGGTGGCGATGGCGCTGTCACATCGCAAGCGCTAAGAATTCCTAACAAAATCAGAGCGATCGCCCCCCGTTGCCACAATTTCCTCACTCTCTGCCGCTCCTCTTACATCTTCTATGCCAAGCTTATCAGCAACCTGCCACTTAACAGAAAGAATGCCGACCATTATTTCAAACCAGTTGTGATCCCAAAAAAACTGTAGGTACTTTTCAGTGTTTGTGTGGAATGATTTATTGCAAGTCAAGTGCTGTAAAAAGCGGACTATCGTGTGAGTAACTTCCCCTTTTAACCAATCGGCGATCGGCATTGACCGCTAGTCGTATCTTAAAAGACGAAGCAAACGTTCTGTCGTATCTTAAAATACGACGAGGCAAACTTTCTGTCGTATCTTAAAATACGACTTTTCAGAGTGGAGTTATGGCAAAGCAGAAAATTATTATTGGAATTTTAGCCAATGCTGGCGGTGTTGGGAAAACAACGTTAGCAGTACATCTAGCTTACGAGACATGCAAACGGGGACTCAAAGTAGCTTTAATCGACCTCGACCCCCAACGAGCTTTAGATGTATTCTGTGGCTTACCGAGCGCAGAAGTTGAAAACACAGTTGTCCGAGTATTTGACAAAGAATTCGACGGAAATTGGCCCTTGGTTTCGGCTTGGAACCATCCCGATATCGAAATCTGTCAAGGTCATCCCGCTACCGCACAGGTGGCAAGCGATTTGGTCATTCGGAGACGCGGTGAGTACGTGCTGGCCGATCGCTTAAAGAGCCATCCCCTACGCCATGATGTGGTCATCCTAGACTGCCCTGCCACCATTGGAATCATTTGCGAAAATGCAGTTGCGGCTGCCACCGGAATACTAATTCCCCTTCAATTAGAAATGAAATCTGTCTCCGGCGTAGCTGACTTGACGCAGTGGTTGATTGGAATTTCTGACGACTTAAAGTTAGAACCACGCCCTCCAGTCTTAGGCTTAGTTCCCAGCTTATATGACAACAGTCGCGCCATTCACCGCCAGTACCTCCAGCAGTTACCTGAAGTCGCCCAACAACTGCGAGTAAAACTATACCCGCAGATTCGAGATTCCTCAGAATTCAAGAATGCGAGCGCCAACGGCCTGCCCTTACAAAAATACCGCCCATCCCATCCCGCTTGCAAAGACTTCAAATCGATCGTTGACGACCTCGTTACCTTAGTGAAGAAAGGAAAACTTTAATGGCTAAACTGCCCAAAATAAACGAACGCTTTGCGGGTGCTTATCAAGCGACTGACCAAGCCCAACGGATTGCCCAATTACAAACTGAAGTAGAGAGGCTGCGAGCCACACCATCTCCAGAGCTTGAGCAACAAATGGCAGCTTTGCGAGAGCAACTGAAAGCGCAGTTGGGTGAATTAGAAGTAGCTGTAGATTTAATAGACCCCAATCACTACCAACCTCGCCAGACAATCACACCGGAAAGCATTCAAACTTTGGCTCGGAGTTTGGCTCACGATGGGCAAATTACTCCACTGATCGTCATTTCTCAAGGTGAAAGATACTTGCTGTGGGACGGACAGCGCCGTTGGGAAGCGGCTAAACAGTTGGGTTGGAAAACAATGCGGGCTGTCACTGCCCCCATGCCTCAAGATCTACATCGCAAAGCGTTGTTGACGTTTATCCATCATGAGGATCTCAACCCTTTGGATAAGGCTGAGGCGATTATTCAGGAAATAGCTACCACTACCGGTCTTGAGGCTGAAGAAATTTCTACTGTACTGTCAACGGTATTGCGGCGTTTGGAACGTTCTTCCCAGGCTCATCAACTGACTGCCCTCGTGACGGCTGCGACAGAGGGACAGCAGCAAGGAGTGAAATCTTTGGGAGTGAGCGAAACGGAGGAAAAGTTGCTGTTAGCTTTGTTGGATTTGGCTTTAAATCCCGCTTCGGTGAAGGCTAACTTGATTCCTATGTTGTCCCTGCCAAAGGATTTGAAGACAGCAATTCGAGAGCAAGGACTCAAAGGAGCGCACGCTTTAGCTTTGACGGTTTTGTCTGCTAAAACTTTAAAGACTTCTGAGCGTCACGCTAAGAAAGAGAGGATTGAAGCGACTAACCAAGTGATTGAGCAAGATTTGACAGTAGCGAAGACTCGCGAATTGGTGGGACAAATCAAAGCTAAATACCTAAAATCAGTTACTTCTGACTCGAAAGAAGTCACAACATTGGTGCGGGGCGTTAAGAAGTTATCGAAAGGAGTGATGGTTTCGACTAGCGCGGAACAACTTACGGAGTTGCGCCAAGTTTTACAACAGAAGCTTTTGGAAATTGATGAAATTTTGAGCTAAACATCATAAATTTAAAAATGGCTTAGGCTTTCTGGTTGACAGAAAAAATGGCGATCGCCCCCTGCTCGATTCATTCGGTGAGACAAAGCCTGCCCCAAACGGTAATGTTTCTCAGTCGCGCCGTGAAGGGGACAAAACTCAAAACTGAAGCTATGGAGTTGTTGGGGAAACTTGCCCGCACCATCAAAGTGCTCAACCCAGTCGTTCACCAAAAACAAGTGATTGCTGATTCTTCGAGGCAAGCAGCTACGGTGTGGGATTTGGGCGGTCAACCTGCCTCATATTCTGGTAAAGAGTACAGCCGACTGTTTAAGGAAATCATGGGAGCGCTGAAATGAGTACCAAGAAACGCAGACCGCTCGGCAGCGCAATGAAAGAGTTTGTCTTCGGTACAAAGAAGGAAGCTGCACCACAAACACCACCAGAGGTTATATCGCCAGCACCAACGCCTACAGCATCGCTAACACCAGAAGCTGCATCGCCCGCAACACCACCAAGAATTGCATTGCCCACTGTAATATCATCGCAGCCGGCAGTATCAGCACCAGAACCAGTTTCCATCCAATCAAAGGAGCCTAGCCTGATGACCAAACTGCAAGCACCCGATAAAGAAGCGACGGTCAGGTTTACCGTGGATATGTCTGAAACTCTGCACCGTAAACTGTCGATGCTGGCAGCCAGGACGGGGCGCAAGAAAGTGGATATTGTGAGGATGTTGTTGGAGGAGGGGCTTAAGGAGGTGGAGGGGTAAGGGTTCTCTTCATATTCGGCGATCGCTCTACTCGGAAGGTGACGATCGCTCGGAGGAATTGACTGGGTTAAGAAACAGAAGTTTTCCCAACAAGTGGGGAGCTTCTAATGAAAACCTGGTATCTCTTGAACTTTGACGATCGCCCGTTTCCATTCAATTAGCTTGCCCCACGAGTGGGAAGTATTTAGCGTTAAGTTCCGTGGCTGCGATCGGTTGTTTCTATTCAACCTGTTTTAAAAGATTTAGGTTTGCAGAATTCTGAGATTGTCAAAACAGCGGACGATTGGGTTTTGGTGACTCCGTAATAAGCGATCGTGTCTGCCCCAATTCTCGTAGGGGAGAGTTTCACCAACAATATAATAAACCTGCCACCCAACGACTGAAGATAGTTAGATTTTGCCCCAAGTATGGGGCTTTTTTTGTGCTTGTTAATTCTTCACAATTCGGATTAATTGCTGAAATTTGAGTTGTAAAAGTTTGTCTTTGGAGTTTTCCAGAGCTTAAAAAGTTAGAGCTTTTGGCACTACAGAAGGCTCTGATTTTTGATTTCTGTTTGCGGTGTCGTGTGAAGTCGAAGCCTCCTTCGATTCCGCATTAATAGAAGACTTCGACACACTTTGTCTTAGTTATGTATTTCTAGCAAGTGACAAGTTAAATTTGCTAGACAGTGCCGTCACCCTTCGGCTGGGGAATAGGACGATGCCTTAAGGACGTTCACTCTATGCGGTAGAGGCGTCCCCCAAAAGGCATCCCCCCAAATTTAGACTATTAGAAATCTAGTCTTTTGTCAACAGCTATTTATGGTTGCCCTTAAACTGTCGCATTAATAGAAGACTTCCACGAATTTTGTTTTAGCGTTTCCATTCAATTTGTTTCCCCAGCGAGTGGGGAGAAAAATTTTGTGTTTGTCATCAAGCCAGATACAAAAGGTTTCCATTCAATTAGTTTCCCCAGCGAGTGGGGAGTATGAATATCCCCGCTACGATCGATAATGCCGTAGAGTTTCCATTCAATTAGTTTCCCCAGCGAGTGGGGAGGGGATACTCAAATTAAGTCCATACCTATAACAGGTATAGTTTCCATTCAATTTGTTTCCCCAGCGAGTGGGGAGCCTTATAATTGTAGGTACTCATGGAGAGTGCAAAACGTTTCCATTCAATTTGTTTCCCCAGCGAGTGGGGAGAGAAGGAGGTGAACCTAAACTGTTTGAATCAGTTGTGTTTCCATTCAATTTGTTTCCCCAGCGAGTGGGGAGTTAAACAGCAGATTTTTTCTGAAGGATAGTTTGATATTTAGTTTCCATTCAATTTGTTTCCCCAGCGAGTGGGGAGAACATATAGGTACCTTCCAGTTCAAACAAAAGGGAAGGTTTCCATTCAATTTGTTTCCCCAGCGAGTGGGGAGTGTAATCATGTCTGCCGTAGAGCAGAGAATAGAGCAGAGATGGTTTCCATTCAATTTGTTTCCCCAGCGAGTGGGGAGATAACCTCCTTTTCTTTAGAAAGGGAAGAGCGGGGTTTCCATTCAATTTGTTTCCCCAGCGAGTGGGGAGATGAGTTTTCTTCAGTTGATGAAGAGAGGGAAGGTTACGTTTCCATTCAATTTGTTTCCCCAGCGAGTGGGGAGTGAAGAATTTGTTTTCAGGGTCAGAAGACGAAGAAACTGAACGTTTCCATTCAATTTGTTTCCCCAGCGAGTGGGGAGTCATTACTGAAAACGGGCTGGAGGAAATATAATCTGAGTTTCCATTCAATTTGTTTCCCCAGCGAGTGGGGAGTTATTTGGTTGTGTTTTAGCACTTTTGGCTGGTGGGGCAAGTTTCCATTCAATTTGTTTCCCCAGCGAGTGGGGAGTCGAATTTAACCAGTGTCCAATCCCAAAGGCTAAAGTTTCCATTCAATTTGTTTCCCCAGCGAGTGGGGAGAAAACAAAGGCGATACCTGGGGTTGGACTACTGCGTTTCCATTCAATTTGTTTCCCCAGCGAGTGGGGAGAGTTCGCCCCAGAGACTATACCCAGCTCGGGATTCAGCCGTCAAATCGACGCACCGCTAAAATATAGCACGGGTAAACGAGAAAAAGCATCGAACTATAAGCCTCAAACTCAATCCCTGCAAAGCATCGACGCACCTCAACCAAACCGTAAGGGTTACACGAACCAAGCAAGGTGCGTCGATATTGGCTAGATTAGTCTCCTAAAGTCAATAGTGTTTTCCGGTCTAAGGCTGGAACTGGTAGATAGAGGCCTCGTGAAATGGCATCCTATGTCGGCTCTAGGTCTGATTAACTGGTGCGATCGTCTAGCCACAACAAGAAACTGATATCAGCTAGCCTAACTTTTCCAGCCAACCGTTGCCCATTGCTGGAATATAAATGTGTCGTTACTAAGACTGGTGCGCCATCAGTTTTGCTGATTTCATCGGTGTATTGTCTGGCAACGGTCGCTGTTTGTTTACGTGAGAGTGTTACCTACAAGGGATTATACAATTCTTAGCAATGATTTGTTGTTTAACTCACGTTAGCTGTATCGATCGGCTAAATCTCTGGCTGCTTGTCGGTGTTTTTCTACCAAACTCGGCGGGGAAAGCACTTGGGCGCTATCCATATATTTGTTCACCCACAGACTGAATTCGTTGAGGGAGCGATCGGGCAAATCGATCTGATAATCCACATAAGCCACTTTGCCAAAACTATCCCTCGGGCCTTCTCTAATCTTTTGTCGCGGATGCCGCCGATCGCCCTCTAAAATAAATCCTACCACTTTCTCGAAAAATCGCACTTTCACTTTTTCTAACTTCAGCGTACCCTGCAATTCAGCCTGCTGTTGCTCTGGATTGCCTAAGAACAACCCCCAGCCGTTTTTTAACAACTTTTGAGCTATTTTCAAACGTTGTCCCTGTACAGCTAAGCCGCGCTCTTCTGCATTGATAATTTCGCAGTAGTCGGTAAAGCGATTGACCCGTACTACCTTCAAGTGTCCGTTATCGTAATTTTCGTAAATGAGATACCAGGCGATATCGTGATAAATCAGTTGTAGGGGCCAGATGCGTCGGAAACCGACCTGACCTTGACCGTAAGGATCACTTTGGCGGTGAAGTTCGATCGCCTGGCCCCGAACGATGGCTGTTTCTACGATGTCTAGTTTGTGAAATAAGGTATTGCGATATTCTTGGCGATCGAGCATTTCTACAGGGTCGGTGTAAATAATCGCACGATTTAGGTATTCGCGAACGGGATAGAACAATTGACCTTTGAGCTCGATATCTAATCCGCGCAACCGTTTAGTGAGTTTTTCACAAATTTGGCGAGCTTGAGGATTTCCTTGATATTTGGCTTGAGATGCTATGGCTTGAAATGCGAATAGTAGTTCTTCGCGATTCATTGCGCCAGTACCGAGATAATATCCGAAGCGATACATTCGTTTGTCAAGGATTCCGTAGTGGCGCAGAGTTTCTAAATCTTTGCGGATGGTAGGAGTTGCAGGATAGTTTTCTGGAAAATCGATGCTGATGGACTCGGCAGCAACTTTCTGTAATTGAGATTGAACTTCTAGCAAGGCGTCGTGATATTTAGTGTCGGAGGCTCCTGTGTCGGAGTGTCCGATGCCCGGATGCTTTACCAATGTGGCGATGAGGAGCATGATGCGATCGAACGTTAGTTTGTCGGCATAGGGGTGAGGGGTTGGTTTTTTTGCCATGATGGGGGTAAGGCAGGTAAAAGTCAAGGAAAAGACAATATTGACACAAAAATATAGAAAAACCTCAAAGCCCTTATGTAGATAGCTGTAGGTTTTCCAAGAGATTTGATAAATATTGTAAATTGCGAGACTCGAAGCTGGCTCGGCTGATATATTGAGTTGAGTCGGGGAAGTAATATCTAAAGGAAGAGCCTCGCCAGCTTTCATGAAAATTGGAGGCAGAGTCTCCTGATTTGCGTCATCTCGTAAGGAGTATATAAATCAATAAGTCGATCGCACTTTACGTTGAGAAATTCACTTAGTTAGTCTTATAGTCAGGAAAACAGACAAATATCCCCAAAAATTGAACCTATGTCTGTATATACGGCGATCTCGTTTGCACCCGTTCAAGGTTTTATCGAGAAATCCCGGAAACTCCGAGATTTATTTGGGGCTTCACTCATTCTGTCTTACTTAAGTTCCAAAATTGTAGAACAGGCAGAATGCCTTGGCTTAGAGATCATTTCTCCCGGACTCCCTAATGTCAAAGAAGGAATGCCAAACCGAATTTTGGTTAGGGGCGAGAAGGTATTTGACAAAAATATTGTGAGGAAGACTCTCTTGGATGAGTGGCAAAAAGTTTTGGAGGTTTGCCGAAAATGGGTAGAAAAGAACGTACCTGCTGAAAAGTATTACTGGTCACAAACAGAAGAACAAAAGGGACAACAGAAAGGCGAATGGGAACGCTGGGGTAGCTATACCTGGGAAGTATTTTGGGGGACTGGTAAAAATCCCGATGCAGCAATGCGGGATTTAGAACGCCGGAAACTGAAACGAGATTGGACAGCTATTAATTGGGTAGGTGAGAGTTCCAGTTTGACGGGGACGGATGCGATCGCATGGCATCAATTAGGTAAAGAGTCAAAAGACCCAGGGCTAGCGCTCACACCAAAAGAAACACAAGAACAGAAAGATTTTTATCAGCGGCTCTCTCAAATTCTAGAAACTCCTAGCAACGATCCATTTGAAGGTAAATTTCTCGATTCAAGTGAGAAGTTGAGTATTCCTGAGTTAGTAAAAAGATTAGTCACTCGCTATGACGATATTGGAGAACATTTGGGTAAGGAGTTTCGCCTTAAAAGTTTCTCTGAAATGGTTCGATTACCTAAACCAGGTCAACCAGGACACTGGACGGGTTGGTTTATGGGAGATGGCGATGAAGTTGGCAAGAAACTAAAAGAGCTTGTTAAAGATCCTAATGACACACAACAGCTTAAAGAGTTCAGCAATGCAATGCGGAAATGGGGTAGAAGTTTCAAAGGTGAGTTTCCGCGTGACTTAGGGCGAGTTGTTTATGCAGGTGGTGATGATTTTATGGGAGTGCTTTATAGCAAAAATCCCAAAGCACCTATACCTACTTCAGCAGCACTCAAATGGTTAATGGAATTGAACCAACAATGGAATCAGCACGGACAAGATATTACGGTCAGCGTTGGTTTTGTTTGGGCAGCACATAGCATACCGCAACGAGACATTTTGCAACATTGTCGGGAAGCCGAGAAACGGGCAAAGAGTTTAGGGCGTGATCGGCTTACGATGCGAGTAGTTTTTAACAGTGGTCAATTTGTGCAGTGGACTTGTCCTTGGAATTATCTTCATGTGTTGAGGAATTATCGCGATCGGGATGGTAAAACTTGGGGGGAAGAACCCAACTGGACTCACCTTTACAATGATTGGGCTCAACTAAAAGCACGTCATGCTATTCGACTTCAAGAAATGGAAGAGCTTTCTATAAACAAGGAACTAGCTCTTGTCATATTCAATTTATATTTCGATAACGCTGGAGAGAAGTTTAACCAAGAAAGGAAATGGAGCGATTTGGCAGGGGATAACTCTAACTCTGCGATCGTGAATTGGATCGATGACCTTGTTCAAGTGGGATGGCAGTTATGTCGAAAGAATTCCAATATTTAATTGCGGTTTCTCCCTTGGGATTCATGTATGGCAGTGCAGGAGCTTTTCTGTCTCCAGAGAATCTAGTCGGGCGATCGGGTAGTAAGTTTCCACCGGATAGCGCCGCGCTCGCTGGACTGTTTTTGAATGCCAATCGCGAACAGAAGTTTGCTTCTCACCAAGAGCTTAGAGATAAGCTCGTAATTTCAGGCCCTTTTTGGGCAAAACAGGATACACCTAAACAATTCTACGTGCCAATTCCTTGGCATCAAGTAATTGCTGAAAAAGAGGATGATGAATGGGTTTTTGTGAAAAAGAAATCTAATGAACCAGGTATTGTTGAAGTAGATAAGGATAAATGGTGTCTGGGTCAGCATCAATGGGAGCGCCAGAACAAAGATTTGAAACCAGAATATAGTTGGCAGTCAATTGATGCCTGGAATTTACCCGCTGAAGAACTGCGAGAAAGAAAAGCGATCGCCAAAGCACCGTGGGAATTTGTCTCGTTTCTGCATCCCAAAATAAAGTCAGAAGAGCGTCACGTTGTCGAAAAGAATGGACTTTTTTTAGAAAGCGCAGTCCAGCTCGGTGAAGATTACTGCTTGGTATATCTCTCTAATTATGAAATACCTAATGGGTGGTATCGATTGGGCGGTGAAGGGCATCTGGTGGAAATTAAAAGTCACCCTCTCTCAGAAAAACACAAAATCAATCGATTACTTAACTCTAAGAATAAGATTCAGCAAGCCTTTGCTCTGATTACACCTGGAGTCTGGGGATCGAATAAATTATCCTACCGTTACCCTCACCATCCTAGTTTTCCTCGGCAAGGGCTGAAAATGTTGACCGATAAACCAGTGCCCTACCGCTATCGTATCGGTCATTCCAGGAAAGAGGAAGAAACAGAAGGTGAGGGCTCACGCTACGATGCCAAGAAAACCGGGCGACTCAGCCGGGGACGCTACGCCGTTCCAGCAGGAAGCGTTTATGTTTTCAAACATTCCCTCGAACTTACTTGGTGGGATTTCCCAGACGAGTGGTTCCCAAAAGAAGGATTTCCCCTCAAACATTTGGGGTGTGGTTTGTGTTTACCCATTGATATTCAAGGATTACCGCAATGTACCGCAAAGCTTACGGAGTAATTGAAACCCTTGCACCCGTCCATGTGGGCGCAACCGCAGGGGAAGAAACTGGCAATCTCAACCTGATTTTTCGCGATCAGTTTACGCAAACTGGAATTATTCCAGGCAGTTCTATTCGGGGACGGTTTCGCGCAGACTTAAGAGATAGGGAACCGGGCGAAGAACAACTATGGTATGGACATGAAGTTGTTGATGGTCGTTCTGATGGCGGGACAACCGAAGCACTTGTGAAGTTTGAATATGCTTCACTGGTTTGGTTCCCCGTGTTCTGTCCTGGTCAGCCTGTAGTTTGGGTAAGTTGCCCTCTACTGTTGAAACGGTTTAAACGCATTGCAGGCGTAACAGCAGATATTCCTGAACCTTACACAGCACAGAAAGGTTTACAGGGTCGGCAGATGGAAGACCGAGGCAAAATTCTCTTTTTTAATTTAGGGTTTCTTGAATTTGAGCATGAGGAGGACTTATCAGCTTGGATTCCCACGGGCACAGATTTAGATGCAAATAAGTTAGTCGTGGTTCACGATAACGATATTGCCATGCTGCACGATATGGCACTCTATCGGCAAAGTCGTGTCAAATTGGGCTCGAAAGAAAAACCCAACGAAAAAAAAGTTGATGGTGGTGCTTTTTTCAATACTGAAGCTTTGCCAGAAGGAAGTATTTTAGTATTTCCGATCGCGTTGAAGCAAAGCGATTGGAAACCCTTTGGCGAAAATGAGAATTCATCAGAGTTATATTTCGGTGGTTTGGAATCAATTGGTTTTGGTCGTTGTCTTGTATCACTTTCAGGAGATTATCAGTAATGGGTTGGAAATCTTACGAACTCGATCGCGCTGCTCAAAAGTTAGTTCTCCACGCACGGGAGCGCGATCCAAAATCCCTCAATCAGTCTCATAATATGCGAATGGCTGTAGCTTATGGGTTAGAGCGCTTTTGGGGCGAACACTTGAGACTTAAAGGTAAAGAAGAAAACAAATCAATTTTCTGGAAAGAAACCTGGGATGCTCTAGAAACAATCATGGACAAGGGAGGAGTGACAATTCCCAACCAGCCTTTACATCCTGACAGTAAGGGCAAAATTCCGACTAAAGAAATTCAGGCTATGTCTGAAAGTCTTTGGGCACTGCCTGTGGAAGATCAGCGAGTGGCGATCGCAGTCTTGACTCAATTATGCGATTGTCTTGTGTGGTGGACACAACGCTATAAAGTTCGGGAGGGTCGTCAATGAAATTGATTCCTAATGCACACAAAAAGATTCCCATGATGTTTCGGGCACAGGTGCAAGGGCGATCGCAACTGCAATATCTTGACCCTGACAAGAAAAGGGCTGGCGAACAACAAGATGTTGAAAGGTGGGCAGATGAATGGACTGACAAAGCTGAGTTTATTTCTACGGAAGATGCACAAGACGTACAGACTGAGACATACGGAGCAAAATCTTACCAAATCTCTTGGCGGTTTGTCTGCAATGGCGGGCAAGATGATGGAATGCTTCGTCCTGTAATCGGTGCTTCAGGGATTCCATTTTATCCTGGTAGCAGTATGAAAGGAGCGTTTCGCCAAGCTTGCGAACAAGCGGAAAAAGCAGGTGATATACCGCTAGGAACCTGTAATAATTATTGTGGCGATGAGTCTGAAATTACACCAGGGATTTTGCGGTTTCAGGGCGCTTATCCTACTAATGATTGGACACAAGGGTTACTAGACTTAGTTCATCCTCAACAGGGTTGGCAAGTTATGACTCGTGATACTGATGAGAAACCAAGAGGAGAGAGTGCATACGCTCAAGTTTCTCTTTACCAGCCGACCCTAAGATTTGCTATCTCCTGTTCTAAACCCCTATCATCGGATCGGTGGCAGCAAATTTGGCAAATTTGGGAAGCAGCCATCGCGGCCGGATTAGGTTCAAAAGTCTCTACAGGCTATGGACAAATTACCAAAACTTCTCACCCGATTGTTTATCGGGCAAAACTCAAAGGACAAGGACAAGCTGCTAAACTGATTGATGGTACGGGGGAGTTTCGTCCTAACATTTTTCGAGCTGCACTGCGCGGTCATGCCTTAAGAATTTTTGGTGGTATAACAGATAGTGAAACCGCCGAAGAATTAGTACAGAACTTGTTTGGAGGTATCCAGCAAAAAGAAGCAACTGTCGGGTTGCTAGGGTTCCAATTTCATGCTTCTAAATTAGAGGTAAAATCTTTTGGCTCTGGGAAGTATGCTCAACCTGCCTACGAAGTAGAGGGAGAACTAATTTGGTTTTTAGCTAAACCATTATCTGATCCTGAACAAGAATCTCTTCTGAAAAAGTTGGTTAGCAAGTTAATGCAGTTTGCAATGGTTATGGGAGGATTTGGTAAATCATGGCGACGAGTTGATCACCGCAAATTTTTTGAAGAATATTACGAAAATAACTACAAAGCATTGATTGGTTGTCACTGGCAATGGTTAGGAGAGATTACACAATCACGAAATCTGCAGGTTAGCCGATTAGAGAAGGTAGGTGAATTTTTAGAGATAGTCCGACAAATAGCTAGAGAGTGGATACAATCTCAAAACAAGCCGCTACGACAAACTGAATGGGCACAAGATTGGCGAGAAGCTTGGCATCCAAGTAATGTTCAGGTTTGGGGTCGAATTGCAGACGATACTGATGAAAGTGCCGCCGTGCGGTGGTTCCACAAACCCTACCAACAAAAAATACAAGGCATTCAGCTAGAAGGCTCAATTTATCAATCATCTGTAACAGGAAAAATTGGGCAAATTAGTCTTATCTGGCATCGACTTTACCCTTTGATTCTTGTTAAAAATAATCCTGACAATCCGCGAAAGCCGATTATTAAACCAACTCCTCGCTATTTGGAACTGATCACGCTCTTTCCCGATGGTTCACCAGAGTCAAATGATTTTTTGGATTTTCTGAATGCTAAACCTGATGGATTTAAACTACTGTGGGGAGAGGAGCAATAATGAATATTTGGATAGTCACGATCGGTAGCAGTGATGTACAACTCGATAGCGACAGCGAATGTCGTAAAAAAGACAGAAACGAGCAAAAGAGAAGCGATAAAGTTTGGCGTTACTGGTATGAAGATGAGATTAAGCCAGACTGTCATGACATCCCCTTTGAACCGAAACAATCCTACAAGGACAAAGAGGAGCCTTACCGGATTGAAGCAAGAATTTTGGGGACTGTTTATGAGGAAAGTTCTTCAACCGTCCGGGATGAGATCTGGTCATACTTAACCTTTCCGTTACTAGATAACTTTGTGGGAGAGTTAGAAAACTCTTCTCCAGATGCGATCGCCGTGCTTTTAACCGATCAATCTGAGATTTTTAAAGATAAAAACACGAGAGGGAAACAGAAATGTGCTTACTGGCAAGATACCTGCAAGTTAGAGCCAATTTTGCGGAGGTATTTTCAGGATAAATTCCCCCAGGCAAAATACAAACCTATTTTCTTGCCTCCAACATCTAGCGATAAAGGATTAGATGACTGGAATTACGTTCTCGATTTGGTTCGTGAAAAACTACGTGCGATCGAGTTTGATGGTGAAGAAATCAAAAATGAAGAAATCAAGACAGTATATGTCAGCCATCAAGCTGGGACTCCAGCGATTTCATCTGCGGTGCAATTTGTTAGCTTGGCACGTTTTAGAAACAATGTCGAGTTTTTAGTTAGCAATGAATATAATCAAGAAACGGATAAAATTCCCCGTTCTACTTATCTCGGAGCTATCCAAATGCAGGAGGCTCAAGCACTTTTAAAACGCCATGACTATGCAGGTGTTCGGGATATTTTAGGATTGACTAAAACAATTCCCAGTAACCCTGAAGAAAAACGTATAAAACATCTGCTCGATGCAGGAGAACAGTGGAATTTTGCTGAATTTCAGAAGTTCAAAAAAATAGTTAACGATGGTAATTTGTTACCTAAAGCCAGTTTTCCTTGGTGGAGACTAGGCTTTGAATCTGCTTATTTGGCTTGGGTTCGTTTAGAGCAAGGCAGTCCTGTCGATGCGATGTTTCATAGTTTCCGCGCTGTAGAAGGTTCAGCGGGTTTGTGGGCTGAGAGAACGTATCAGAACCATATTCGACGAGATCCGAAAAAAGGGCTTCAACTTAATCTTTCAATCTGTGACAGCATAAATAATATGAAATCCTGGTTTGAAAAGGGAAAAACAGGAAAATATAAACAAGAGATTGGTCTTTACGGTAAGTGTTTATTTTCATTACTGCGAGAGACTAATACCAATTGGCAAAGTAACCGAAATATTGCTCTTTTCTGCAACCCCCTTGAGCAACATTACCAAGGTAAAGATATTTTTCAAGAACGCAATAATCTTTTTCATCGGTTGGAAGGTTTACAAGAGCAAGAAATATATGATGCTTGGGATGTAGCCAATAAAGATGAGTGGATTGAAATAGTTCTAGGTTGTCTCAACTTCATTGCTGAGAAAGATATACCAAACAAGCTTGAGTCTTTAGAAGAAGCTAGCCTCATGTTCAAAGTACATCAGAAATTAGTAAATGCGATCGCCCCTAACAACCTCCAAACCTAAAAGCGATCGCCCGCCAATAAATCTGCCACAACTGCACAGAGCCGCCGGGGGCCTCAACCACTATCTACAACCAAACTTTACCATCCATATTCAACACAAAATAGTCCAACTATGTACATCACATCGCACGCATCTACAATCCGCAACTTTTCCTTAGCCACCGTCAACGGCACTATCACTCTCATCTGCCCACTCGCCGAAATGGGCTGAAGTGAGGACTTTTTTATTGAGTTTGAGGGGGTAATCTAGCCCATATCGACGCACCTCGCTTGATTGGTGTAACCCTTGTGGTTTTGTTGAGGTGCGTCGATGCTATGCAGGCATTGGGTTTGAGGCTTATAGTTCGATGCTTTTTCTCGTTTACCTGTGCTATATTTTAGCGGTGCGTCGATTTGACGGCTGAACCCCGCTCTGGGTATGGTCTGTGCGACGAACTCTCCCCACTTACTGGGGAAACTAATTGAATGGAAAATTTTTCTGAATCGATATGAACCGCAAACTCTCCACGTGGACTCCCCACTTACTGGGGAAACTAATTGAATGGAAAATCAATAGCCAACTCACGGTTAGCTTGAGCTTCAAGCGTTCTCCCCACTTGCTGGGGAAACTAATTGAATGGAAAAGGGTCAGTGGGTGATTTTCCGTAATCTACACTCCCCACTTGCTGGGGAAACTAATTGAATGGAAAAGCAATCGAAGTGGTTAAAACAACTTGTTTTTTGGGCTCTCTCCCCACTTGCTGGGGAAACTAATTGAATGGAAAAATTGTCAAGTGTTTCTTGACGCATCATTGTGCCACTCCCCACTCGCTGGGGAAACAAATTGAATGGAAACTCCACAGCTTTTACACCAATTTTTAAAGTATCTCCCCACTCGCTGGGGAAACTAATTGAATGGAAACAATTTCAGATATGTTTTGCCTACACTTACCTCTTTGGGCTCCCCACTCGCTGGGGAAACTCATTGAATGGAAACACAAGTTGCACGTAATACTCGATCTGTTCCAATAGCTCCCCACTCGCTGGGGAAACTCATTGAATGGAAACACCATTGTTCATATCTCGATAATCATCATACGGATTGCTCCCCACTCGCTGGGGAAACAAATTGAATGGAAAAGCCATAAGAGCCCACGGCTGCTCCAAGCTATTTTTATTTTGCTCCCCACTCGCTGGGGAAACTAATTGAATGGAAACTCCCAGTCGCCAGTTGCGATCTCGGTACAAAACCGCTCCCCACTCGCTGGGGAAACTAATTGAATGGAAACACACCAGTACGGGTTAGACAATCAAAGCTCGTGTTTGTATGCTCCCCACTCGTTGGGGAAACTAATTGAATGGAAACTTCATCAGTTCGTCTATTTCTTTTCTGGATTCTGGTGAAAGCTTCCCACTCGTTGGGGAAACTAATTGAATGGAAACGTCCACTCACGAGTACACTCGTCAGGTAGCACGTCAACACTCCCCACTTGCTGCTGGGGAAACTAATTGAATGGAAACAAACCCCAAGACTCTAAACACTGGAAACCGAGCGGTAGATGGTTGTTTGTCTCCCCACTCGCTGGGGAAACTAATTGAATGGAAACTTCTGAGCGTACAACTTTATCAAGTCAGCAACCGCAAAGTCGCCGCCTAGCAGCGTCAGGTTATTGTCATCGCTCCCCACTCGCTGGGGAAACTAATTGAATGGAAACGGTCAAATTTCTTGCCTGCCTCGATCGCCTGCCGAATTACCTCCCCACTCGCTAGGGAAACTAATTGAATGGAAACTTGAATTGGTACACCATACCGTTAGTTGTTTTGTGAGGCACAAAACCTCTCCCCACTCGCTGGGGAAACTAATTGAATGGAAACATCAATGTATTTATGCCGACCGACGCAAAGATTGTCTCCCCACTCGTTGGGGAAACTAATTGAATGGAAACGTCGTAAAGGTAGCACCAAGTACAACCACTGCAAACTCCCCACTCGTTGGGGAAACTAATTGAATGGAAACCTGAATTAAGCGTCAACATGAGTAGCTTGTTAGGCAACTCCCCACTCGTTGGGGAAACTAATTGAATGGAAACAATTCCTCAAAATAAAGTCTAAAGACAGTAGCATATAAATCTCCCCACTCGTTGGGGAAACCAATTGAATGGAAACATATACCTCTTCAGCATCTGTACCTACATCTTCTGCGACTCCCCACTCGTTGGGGAAACTAATTGAATGGAAACATCATGGATACCTCTGCATAGGTGAACAGATTCACCTCCCCACTCGTTGGGGAAACTAATTGAATGGAAACTTAGATAGCTGGCTATCCATAACCTTCTTGGTAGTCTTGATTACCTCCCCACTCGTTGGGGAAACTAATTGAATGGAAACTGTTCTCTTCACGTTATGATACTCTCTGTTATGTGTGTCACTCCCCACTCGTTGGGGAAACTAATTGAATGGAAACGCAACCATGCCTCGATATTTCCAGCATTAAAGTCAAGACTCCCCACTCGTTGGGGAAACTAATTGAATGGAAACATTTTAATTCCTTGACCAGTAACTCCAGCTAATGTATGTGCTCCCCACTCGTTGGGGAAACTAATTGAATGGAAACATCCCCGTTAATGATTAGAGATAGTAAATGTTCTCCCCACTCGTTGGGGAAACTAATTGAATGGAAACGTATAGGCTAGATAGTGAACTCCGAACCCCCAATCTCCCCACTCGCTGGGGAAACAAATTGAATGGAAACGGGAATCCTTTTTCCCACAACTCGAACCACACCTCAAAATTGATCCACGACTCCCCACTCGTTGGGGAAACTAATTGAATGGAAACACAGGAATTTTTGTGACTACTTCAACCTGAAGAGGAGGTCTAATCCCCACTCATTGGGGAAACTAATTGAATGGAAACTTTCATTCATGTGCGTTGTACTCTCAGTGGAATGTACTCCCCATTCGCTGGGGAAACTAATTGAATGGAAAAACCCGGATAGCCTATGGTGGCAGTCCGGGTTTTCTGTCTTCACTCGTTGACGGCAGTTAAACGATGAGGCTAGAGAGTTTGCGATCGGTGCAACTAGCTCAGGAAAATCAATTTCTCCATCTTGGATTTGGAACCCCTACAACTCTCAAAATAGGTTCATATCCTGACCCAGGGCTTAACACTGCTACAGATTCATCAGGATATAAGCATTTCCCTGCCTAACCTTACCCTGCACCCTGAGCCGATCGCCTTTTTTGGTAGGGATTAGAACAACACCGACTAGGATCGCCGGACAATTAGAACAAAACTTAAAAGCACTCAAACCCTTGTTTAGACGGGAAATAGTGGCACACCCCCTGTCACGGCAGAAAGTGTCGGATTAGCGGCTAGGTACTGGCAGAGGTTCTGACTGTGGCAGAAGTGCGATCGCAAGGCGCAATTAAATTTCTATCTTAAATCCAGATTTATTTTTAGAATACCCGATAGCGATCGTCGCTCATCGAATCTACGATGACCCTTATTTTCCTTGACACCTCTCCTACCACGTTAAGAAATACCCCCGATCGATGCAGCAATGCAGTATTTGCGGCAAACTTTGTGGTATTGGGTCAAGTTTACCAAGCATGAAGATAGAGGGACATGGGCAGGCCAAGATATTCACACAAGAGGAAATCCAGCTTTTGTTCAACGAAGCTTTGCAAACCTCACGCGATCGCACCCTCTTCGGAGTTTGTCTCTACACGGCTTGTCGGATTGCTGAAGCTTGTTCCTTAGAAGTCATTGATATTTACACTGCCAGAGGTGCAGTCCGACCTACAATCAACTTCCGCAAGCGCAACACCAAAGGAAAACTCCAAACCCGAACGATTCCGGTCATTGAAGATTTGCGAAGTCTCCTAACATCTTGGAAACCCAACGCGGGTCAGACTTATTTATTCCCCGGCCGCTACCCGAAACACCACTGGAAGCATTTGCACCCCAACTCAGCGGATCGGATTTTGAGAGAAGCGTTCGTGAGCGCCGGCATCGAGGGAGCATCCACCCACAGCTTCCGTCGCACTGCTCTGACTCAGATGAGCAACGCCGGAATTCCGCTGCGGATTATTCAAGAAATCAGCGGTCACAGTAACCTCGAACAGTTGCAGAAATACTTAGAGGTGAAGCCGGATCAAGTCAAAGGAGCGATCGCTTCACTTTCCATGCTTTCCTACGCGGGGAAAGAGGTATTTCCCCGCGTACAGGATGAATTACCCGCTGGGCCGTTACCGAGAGAGCAACTGTCACAAGGCCTATCAGACTCGGAGCCTGAAGAAATTCCCGATTGGTGACGAGCAATTTTAGATTTTAGATTTTAGATTTTAGATTTTGGACGCAAGGTTAAAGTCACGCATCAAGAGCATCGAGTGCCGATCGCTTTCTTTCCCAAGGCAGAAGCCCTAACCCCTGGATTTGTTAGAATCGTTGGTCATGTGGAGCGGGTGCATCTCCAAAACCTGCTTTTAGGAGAACTTTTGACAATGTGGCTAAAATTTGGTGTTGCTCCCAGTGGCGAACTGGCGAGCATTGATGAAGTTGTGCGCGGAAAAACTCAGCTAACTTGTCTCTACTGCGGTGGCGGATTGACAGCGAAAAAGGGCTCGGTGAAAGAACATCACTTCGCACACAGTGAAAAAACTTGCAAGTTCGTCAGTCAGCGGATTAAAACCAAAGCTTTCCCATCGCTGCCTCTCTACGACAGCTTCAACATCCAGCTTAAGGGTGAGGAATTAGAACAGTTGAAGGTGCTGTGGAAAGAGTACGGCGCACAAAATTACGCCATTCCCAAAGACTTGGTAAACTTTCGGTGGGAACTCAAAGGATTGGTGGAGTCGTCGGGCGATGGCTACGCCCCGTTCCTACGCACTTATCACTTTACCGACTTGGGTAAAATCCCCGTCGGCGCGCTTCCCCTGGTGTTGTTCAACCAAGTCCAAGAACCTTTGCTGCTGTCAGAGTTAATGAAGTTGGAAGGCTCTGTAGAGATTGCGGAAGCTGCGGGTTTATCTTGTTTGGAAGAACGGCGGGCTGATTTGCTGATTTATCGAGCGCAGCTTCGTCGGATTCTGGTGAATTCGCTCTATTTTCTGGAAGTCAAAGCTGACGAAAGCTGCTTCTATAAAATTGGGGTGACAACTCGATCGATCGAGGAACGCATCGCCGAAGTGCAGCGGGATGTGAAAGCGCATTACTCGGATGTGACCGTCAATTTGCTGGGACTGTGGGAACACCGGGGGAATGTGGAGCTGTACTTCAAGCACCGCTACAAAGCTTTTAATTATCGCATTGGGAAACTGACAGAGTATTTTGCGTTTCCGAACGTCAAGGCGGTGCTGAATGATTTGTACGGGATGGAACCCAAAACTTTGAGTGATGTTGATGTCGATGTTCTCAGCTTGCGCTACTTCCCCGAAGTCAAATAACCCGTCTTGTGCTGGTAAGATTTCTTAGGCAACTTGATGCCATTTTCTTTCTTCGTGGATGCTGGCGCGTAATTGGCTAGGAGCTGGATTGGATTTGTCAAGTTTGACGATCGTTTTCTACTTATACTTATGACCTGACTCTGCTTCAAACCATCCCTTCGCCGTTTCTAAGGATACAGTTACGAAAGGATTATTAGTGAGAACTTTAACAAGCTCAAGGCTGCCTGCCTTTGCAGCAGCCAAAAAACGATCTCTTAACGATGGATCATTTTGGGCTAGCTGTTCAAGCTCCATTTGTAAGACTATCTGCTTCTGACGTTCAGAAGCATTCGGCGGATATCGCTGTGCTAAGTCATTAAGCAGTTCCTCAATTTCTGAAACAGCATCAACTAAGCTCTGTTTTTGCGCTTGAACATTAGTTGTAACATTCACTTGTTGTTTAGAACTATCTTTCGCCAAGTTAGTGCTAGGATGGGTCGCCTTACTCTGATCGATGTTAAAGATATCAGACATATTTTAAGCTCCTAAAACTCCAGCCATTAATATTAATTCTTAAATTTACGCTGTTCCACAGATTCTACCCAAATCATGCAGAATCCTTAAGTAGCAGGCTTTCCCGCCACCTCCAGAGTCACCCCCAAACGCCGAACATCCTTTTTACACTCTAAATTAGTCAGACTATCCGAATTCCACTTCATCAAATTCCGAGCCAACTTTACCAAGGGCGCTAGTCATCCACCGCGCAGAGCTTTTCCTTGCTCGCTTTGTCAGATGAACTCGTTGCAAGGAGCGCAAACTCTCCTTGCCACCAAAACAAACCCATTAATTCTCTCAAAATACAAACACCAAACGGCAGATCCGGATAACCGCAGATACTAAAGAACGCGAAGAAGCAGCTCCCCAGTCAATTTGGTTTGGCGAACCAGATAACTGAAAGCTTTTGCGATCGCCTCAAACCGAATCGTCCATCCACCCGCACTCCGGGCAGTCCCAGTGCACCGGCGGCGTTTCGTACTTGGGATAAGTCATTTCACATTGGGGACAGCGGCCGGTAAACAAGGGGTGGGTGTCCAGCAGTTCTAATTGTTGCTCTGGTGTCCACCGCTGCCTCGGTTGCAGGATAAGTTCGCCGTTGTAGTAGCTTGCACCTTCGGGTTCCCATAGTTCCTCCGGTTCGGCGTCGGGGTCTTCTCGAAAATCAATGCAAGTATTAGTGTTAGGGCCTGTGGGATGCACGGCACAGACGAGGTGTGGGTTGCGGGCAAAGAGGAGGCAGCGATCGCATTCGGGAAGTTTGGGCATGGCGGGCGGGTTGGGCTGTATGTCAAGTTTGGGAACGTTAAGGTAGAACGCTGATTTTTCGCAGGCTTACGCCTACTTTGAGATTGCAGAGTTGGCAATTTCAATGGCAGCATCGGGCTGGCGCAGTTTGGATGCAACTTCGTACAAAATATTATTAGACCTATTGCAAAATAATTTTGTGCTACTATGGAAAGTTTAGGCATTTTTATAATCTAGCAGGCTGGGCAAGTTTAAGGAGATGCCAATCAACACAATAATTCAAACTTTCACCTAAAATTGAGCAAACTTTTAACTATAAGACCTATTTTTTTTACAATAGGTTTAATAAATTGTTGCAACTTTCTAAGTAAATTTTGTACCAATATTTGCTCAGGTGTACACTGTGGTTCTGATGTAACACTAGAAAGGTTGAATTGTTGTGTGGCTTGGTCTTTAGCTATTGCTGCGCTAGGAGTGACTGCATGACTTTGATTAATATCGAAACTATCTGAGTCAGATCTACTCTCGGCTATAGCTGTGGTTGTTATAGCTATAGGTCTGGCAGCTTCCCGTTCTATAGCATTCACTAAACCTGCTTTTTCCTTGCGATAAGCTCTCAACCGAGGAAGTTTGGAGAATGGCATACCTACCATTTCGGCAGGTAATTCTGGAAATTGTTCTTCCCAGTAAACACCTCTAAAGAAATTAGGCTTTTTCCCATCCTGTATTAACTCTATTGCCTTCGCCGTTTCTCTTTTTACACCTTCACACTGCTGTGCTGAAGATGACCAGAAAAGCTGAAAAATATCACTAGACTCAATTATTCCAAAAAGTTCTTGCATTTGCAATGCTTGATCTCTAACTCCTGGATTGCGATAAGGTATTGCTTCTGTAAACATTGAAATTCCAATAGCTTCATACTTTTCTTTGAAATCCTCTACTACTTCGTCATCTGCCTCTGAATATGATGCAAAAATAGTTTCGATCAAACCCAAATCTATAGTTGATATCTTTGAATCCTGAGTGTTACCTATTCCGATCGCTAAGGTAATAGGAAAAATGACAGGTAAGGTATTTACAGATATATCAATATGCAAATATACATAATCTAATAAACCCAGATTTATTTTTTCATTAATTTCTTTGCTTTTCTGGTATTTTATTCTGAAGTTAAATTCCTGAAAATCTTCAAACCAATTAAATGATATTTTTTCTGGATTAACTTTTACTTCTTCTGAAAACCAGCTTATTTCTACAAGGCTGCCTTCAGGAATTACACTAGAGAATATTGACGAATGTTTTTCATAATCCCAGCCACGTTTAATCTTTGTTATCTTAGTTAGCTTATTTATTTTTGTTTTAACAATTTTTGAAAGTTCTTGACTATACATAAAAAAATACAGTGAATGCCATTTATCATAAGATATATTTTCTGGATATACTACAGAAAACTTAGGTCGCTCTAGATGTTTAGTCTTCTCTTCAATCTGTGTTGTTTCAGTGTTAAATTGTAGCTTATCAATATCTTCTGCGGCTTTAGCTAGATTTTGTTCAACGGCGTAGTTAAACTGTGTACCTATTTGAATGCCGTGGTTTGTCCCGATATTGCTGCCTGCTACTGTGACATCTGGCAGGTTGTATTGATTGTTTTCTTGCACAAAGTTACTCTCCGATGTTGAGCTAACTTCATTGGCATCTGGCAGGTTGTATTGATTGTTTTCTTGCACAGGGTTACTCTCCGATGTTAAGCTAACTCTATTGGCATCTGGCAGGTTATATTGATTGTTTTCTTGCACAGAGTCACTCATCGATATTGAGTTAACTTGAGTTACATGAGAATGGTTAGCTAATAATTTAACAATTTCGTGCATATCTGAATATTTTTTCCGCTCTTCTTCATAGAAGTTTTTGTATTTTTCTAGTTCTTTAAGTGCAAGTTGATAATTTTGCGTAAATTCACTATGAATTTTTTCCTTATTAGTATCTGGAGGAACGCTGACTCTGACGACAACCACGCCATCGCTTTTGTTTTCAATACTCTGGATAGCGAGTTCAGTGCCTTCATTTTCTGCTTCTACTTTTTTGAAGGCGGCGACAAAGGCTTTCCAGTCAATTCCTTTATCAAAAATTAGGTCAATGGTATTTAAAACTTCTTCAAACAGTTTGGTAAATACTCCGCGTCTAAATTCGCCACTGCTGGGGCGGCGTTCGCGATCGTCAGTTCCCGGTTTGGCGTTTTCCAGAAGATAAACAAACCGACAGTCAACGCGATCGAGCTTTGTATTAGCGTCAATGTTCCAAGCTTTCAAACAAGCACCTGTAAAATAAGCTTCTGTAAAATCTGTTGCTAAAGCTTGAGTTTCAGTGAGGTATGCCCATTCCAAATTAGCTTGATGCAAAGTTGCTTTGCTGAGATTAGCCTCGTTGAGATTAGCCTCGTTGAGATTAACACCTGTCAGGTTTGCTCCTTGGAGATCCGCACGGAAATATGATTTTTTGTAGCCATTGCCAGTGATGAGTAATTCTCGGACGCGGGTATCAGCTAATATTGAATTACCGACTCGCGCGCGATCGAGTCTTTCTGTATTGCGGAAGCAAGTGCGAGTGAGATTGGCTGTTCTAAAATCTGTACTTTTGAGAGTTGCCTTAGTGAAATTGGCATCAGTTAAATCGGCATTGCGAAAGCTAGTGCCGCCTGTAGTGGCAAAAGCAATGGCAATTTTGCGAACAAAGGCGTGTTTCTCATCCCCAGCCAGGGCACGCCAAGCAATGTAAATACCTAGTCCTGCCACTGCCCCTGCCCCTGCCGCTGCCCCTGCCACTGCCACTGCCACTGCCACTACCACTGCCACTGCCCCTGCCACTACCACTGCCCCTGCCGCTGTGCCTATACCTTGGCGGATAGTAGCTATAAAGAAGATTGCCACAACTATCAACACAACCACACCGGGAAAAATGGTGTACTGTTTGATGTTATCTGGAGTGAAAAAAACTGCTACCCAAAAACCAGCAAGGGCTGACATCAATCCCGATATTAACGATAGAAATAGTGAGATAGTTACTAGAAAAATTGTCCGGCGGCGTTGCAGTCCGGCTTTGGCACGGGTGAAGTCAGCTTCTATGAGGATGGCATTGGTGAAGTCTGCACCTCGGATGTCTGCACCCATGAAGTTTGCACCTGTAAGGTCTTGACCTTTGAAATTGCGTCCTCGGAGATTTTGATGGGAGAAGTCTTGAGGCATCGTTGATAGCGGAAGAGTGGCTCGCATCTTTATACAAGCAGACTTAGGAATAATCAGGAGTTTCACCGCGCCTGCTGTACTGTATGCAGCAGGACTTATGCACGACGATCCTAGAAAACCGATTTTTTTGCTTAAGTCCTGTGCAGATTGGAAGCGAACGCATATCTCAATGCTAGAGCTTGTGCTTTGGGCAGTCCGATCTCCTTGTCGCAGAAAGCCTGCCTGCTAATGTTTGCCTTGGATACTCGATCGAATCTGCGATCGCAAATTGCACCTTTTTCCTCGGCTTGCCCAAACTGCGTGCCAGTCGCGCAATGTGATACGACAACTAGAAACCAGTTTCTCCCGCACTTCTTTGTCAGAAAACATTCTAACCGATTCGTGTTTTCACCTTCTTATTAGAAGAATCGCTGTTTTTAGGAAGTGCTTTTTCTCTCGGTATTCTTTATTTGGGGAAGCCGATCGAAAAACCACTTGAACTCGCAGTGAATTCAGTAACGCTTACAAGGCTTTCAGTAAATGCAGTCGATGTGCAGGACGAGCAGAATACCCAATCGATCGTCCAGGGGCGTTGAAGTCCCTCGCTCATGCGTTCTCCCTTCTTCTGTGGCGAATAAAGATGCTGGCAGTGCATTAGACCACGGGGCGCTTTTACGGTCATCAGAAACTCTGGGGAAAAACGCTGCTGCCAGAAACGCTGCTGCCAGAAACGCTGCTGCCAGAAACGCTGCTGAACTCACGTATCTAGCAACTCCTGTAAAATCTGTTGTACTGTTACCTTCAACGGAGGTAAATTATTTTGTACGATCGCCCAAACTAGGTTCAGCGACACTCGGAAATATTCATGCACTACCAGATTCCTAAACGCTACAATTTGCGCCCAAGGGACTTGAGAATATCGGCTAGTTAACTCGGACGATAACGCATTTGTTGCTTCTCCGATAATCTGGAGGTGATGAACAATCCAAATTTGAATCAATTCTTGGTTATCAAATGCCTGCCTGCCAAGGCTAGCATATCGTTCAATTGCAGCTATTGCATCTAATATATCTTGCAGCCGTTCCGCTTCTCGTCTCAAAGTGGTACAGCCTCCTGTAAAACGCGCTCCCGAATACGTTCTTTCAACATATCCACTGTGGCGATATCGACCTTACGATTGAGTAGTTGTTCTAAATCAAGCAATAACCCACCTGGAAACCAAGGCGTAATTTTTTCTAAATCGTAATCCACTAACAAATCAATATCACTTTCTGGGGTCGCTTCGCCCCGTGCTACCGAACCGAATACGCGCACGTTGTAGGCTCCGTGCTTTTGGGCAATGGCGAGAATTTGCGATCGCTCATAATACAGTAATTCTTGAATGCCTAATCCTGTTTTGCTCATCAAACCCTCCTCAACGCCTTAAAATGGTGCCCTCATCGCTATTTCTAGTCTGGCACTTTCAGCAACAAGTTACGCCCAATTACGCAAGCTATCGCTACACAACGCCATTTGCGATCGCCACCAACACCTCAATTTTTGGGAAACTAAACCCAAACCCAAAACCTCAACACCTCCGCCATGCCCAAAATCCATGAGTGCGATCGATGCTTGCTCTACGCCCGCAACCCATACCTCGTCTGTGCAGTTCATCCGACAGGCCCTAACACCGATACTTGCATTGACTTTCGAGAAAACCCTAATGCGGAACCCGATGAACTGTGGGAACCCGAAGGGGCAAGCTACTACAACGGCGAACTCATTCTGCAACCACAGCAGCGGTGGACACCAGAGCAACAGTTAGAACTTTTGGACACGCACCCACTGTTTACTGGTCGGTGTCCCCAATGTGAAATGACTTATCCCCAGTACGGAACGCCCCCGGTTCATTGGGATTGTTCGGCTTGCGGGTGGATCGATGATTCGGTGTGAGGCGATCGTTCATAGTGATTGGGCGATCGTTAGTTTTATTGGCTACGATGCAATGAAAACTTAGTCGGGGAAATTGCTTTTGCTGTCAGTTCTCTGGTTCGTCAGACAGAATTGACGAGGGTAGCGACTTCTGCGCGTTCTTTGGTGATGGCGGGTATTCTGTTGACGACGTTGTGTGTTGGTGTGGTGCTTTGATGAGATGGATAGGTTTACTTTGGTCTGAGGGGGATTTGCGCCGGGGGAGCCGATTCACCTGCCTCAAGAACAGGTGGAGGCTTTGGACTGGGCAACTAGCGCTGAGGGGAAGTTTGCTCGGAATTTGATGAAGTGGAATGCGGATAGTCTTACTGATCTAGAATGTAAAAAAGATGTCAAGCGTCTGGGGGTGACTCTGGAGGTGGAGGGAAGGCCAGCTACAGAAGGATTTTGCACAATTTGGGTAGACCCTGTGGAAAAGCGTAGATTTAGGAATTAAATGTTTGCGGTTTTATGGGCTATAATGGTGTGTTAGACCGCAACTACGGCACAATTAATAGTTAGACTGCTTATATAGTGATAGTGGCTGTGCTAGTTTTTTGTCACGGTTAAGATTTAGTTTGTTAACCGTCGAGATATTCAGACACTCCCTAATGCAAAGTGATTATTCCAGACTGGTCGAGTTGCTAATCAGTGGGCAAAGTGCAAGTAAAGGATCATACGATCATCTCAACTGGAAATTAATTCTGGATGGGGGAGAGAGCAATCCTACGTTCGCTCAGCTCACTAGCTTACATGAATCACTTCACTACGCTTTAAACCATTCAACTGTATATGGAAACATATTGATTGCCATCGCATATCTTGCAAGAGAAACTCAAAATCATGAGTATCTGGAGCTCCTCCGTGCTTTAACCAACAATTGTAGGGAATCCCACGAAATATATGCAACTTATACCAGTCTGTTAGCTTTTCAAGCTTCTGAAAATCATAGTCTTAACCGGGAAACCTTTATCGATCAATATCCTGAATACAAAAAGTACATTAATCAAGCTGAGAGCCTGTTACCCCAGAGAGCAAGTATTTTTTTGAAGATAATTGCGTTGGAAAGTATCATAAAAGCCTGTTTACAAAACCCTATTTTCTATGCAGTCTGCTTGCCAAATATCAGAGATTTTTCCGTTGCAAAAATAAGAACCAAACACTATCCTGATTCTCGCTTAAGATTAATTAGTGCTGTTCTAAATCAGAAGCATTGGGACAAGTGGTTGGAAGTATTTATTGAAAACAATAATAGCTTTGATACAAATTATTTGTTGTGTATACTAACCAGGAATGACTTTAAATTTAGCTCTATATCAGACACGGAATATGAAAATTTGTCTGAGGAATTAAGTGCCTATCTGGATGCTTCTATGAAAGAAATGTTCTCACAAGTTGGGCAAGAATGTTTCATTACAGGAGAACACTTAGGGTATTTGGATGAATTATTGAGTGCTGTAAACAAAATATATCCATTTGAGCGTGCAAGGATTCCACTTATTGCTAACACGGAATCGGAAAGTCTATTGTATGACTTAAAAAGTTTTACAAGGGAAGCCCTCTACATAGCAGAATCTCCAATAGAGATGAGAATTTATGATTTCAGTTCTATTGAAAGAAGAGAATGGGAAAACCTTTCAAATACAAGCGGTGAGATTAAGTATTACTTCCTTGTCTCCAGAACAAAAGAAAGTCTAATTAATCAATATAGTATTTCAGATCAAGATAGGGAGCTATTACTGAAAAATGAAGAAGATTTTGTCGTTGGATTCAGGAAATATGATCTTGAGAACGGTCAAAAGGTAATAAGGATTTATTTGCTTGAAGAAGCTGAGCAATTGATAGAGGTTGACAATTATTCCGCTATTAAAATTTTCAGCAATACCTCAATGATCTTAATGGCGACTAAACAATGGACGAATAAGTGGAGAGAAGTGATTAATAAGGTTGGGCAAAAAACTATTTTGTTTGACTTGTCTCCATTCGAGCATATCGAAAGAACACTGATTAATCGGTATGAGCAAATCAACTTGAATCTGGTAAGCCTCCAATCAGAGGAGATATCTGTTATTACACTCGTCTTTTCGTGCGAGCGCGATAATGATAGTATTCTATTTTTGGCTCCTTGTAGCGAACTAACAGCAAGTGCTATTATCTACTTTGTAGAGAGCTTTAAACTTGGAGAAAAGCTTTCCCAAGATGCAGAAAAGTTTGAACACTATAAAGCAGATGTGAGCCTCGTGCTAAAACATCTTATGCAAGAAGAAATGTGTTTCAGTTTTAATGCAATGCAATCCAACTTTGCACGAAAGGAGTTTGATAATGACGGATTTCATTAATATTTTTGATTTGATTGAAGACGGTTCCTCGAATTCTACTGTTTCCGAGGCAGATGTATTGCGTTTCTGGAACTCAAATGTTCCAGAAACTGAAAGTGGCTTTCTTGATGAAGAAGCAAGGTCGGTGTTCTCTTCCTCGTTTTTATACTATTCTGGAAACCCCCACTCTAATCAGCAGCTAGCCTTAGAGCCGGGAGGTTGGACAGTGAAAGTTAGTAATAACGTTTTGAAAACGAGTCTAGTGGCTGCATCACTAGCTGGGCTCTTATACCTGTCTGGGTTTGATAGTATTCCCGGATATGTTCTGCCTACCGTTCTGCCATTGCTTATTGATATTGAGAAAGTCAAGCTTAAAAAGAGCGAGAAGTACATTCTTGCTGAATTAAGGCTTAACCCTGAAATCGAAAACAGAGAAATGACAGCAGAAGCAATTTTTGGGATGCTAGATGAATCCTTAAAAAGCCAAATAGCTCTCCCTGATTTCATTGATTTTTTGGATAAGCTTCACATTAGTGGTGATGCTACTGTGATTAGAGAGAATTTTTATAAAATCAATCAAAATTCAACCTTGAAAATCACTTTCTTGTAGTTTGGGTGTTAGAAACAGTCTAACAACTGTGTTGCAGCGGACGGAATAGAGATTATCAGTGAGACACAAAAGACTCTAGCCGCCGCTGAACACGACCGTTAGACTACGAGGCTAGTCGGTGAACAATTCGGGTAAAATCTAATCTCAAGAATCTTCTCAGCTAGAGCATTACCCAATTCCCTCGGCTCCAGCTTATGCAACCCACCCCCATACACGCGCCCCTCACCCATCAACGTCTGATCAGAAATGCGATCGAGCGCCTGCCACACCTCTTTGAGCAATCCTGGCTTATCCAAAAGCACTTTGGCAAGAGCAGGTTTAGGATACAGCATCAAATAGACATTGGTAGCCGTAGCCATTGAGTGAGTCCGAATAAATCGAAAAGGCTTACCTCTACCAGTAAGCCAACTTGAGGATAGCAAGTTAAAAAACCCAGGGGTGGCCGGGACTGTGTGCGATCGTCAAGCGAGTTTCTGCTGCTGTGTATTTTGTGTGCTCTCACTTGGCGATCGCTCAAGAGTCAGACAAGCGTGAAATGATGGGGAGGCACTAAGAAATATGGGATGCAAAAAATGACTGACTGGTCGCTCGAACAAATCAATTTGCTGGACACCGACTACGCCGACATCCTTCCCACAGCAGCCTTCGCCCATTCAAGCTGCCACTGGTGAGGTCGGGGATTAACCCATCAGAAGCCCGCATCAAAACCAATTTCTTCACTCGGGTGCGCCAAAAACCCGACACTCCCGAAGGAGGGGCAGCTTTAACCGAGGCTTGGGAAGCAGGTTGCGGGTTCGAGCCCGAACTCGAAGATTTTCGCTTACTGGTAGAATTCCTGTGGGAGAATCAAGAAAGCGTTGAAGTTGACCTTGACTGCTGATAATTTAGAATTTACTTTCACTTCGATAACAGAGCGATCGCCATATTGTTGGAGAAATGAGCTGTGGCAAAACCAAAGAGGTATCCCGACAATTGGCAAGAGATTGCGCTCTCGGTGAAAGAAAACGCAGGGTGGCGCTGCGCTAAGTGCCATCAACAATGCCTCCGACCCGGTAAACTCCGACCCGGCAAACAAAGCGGCTTAACCAAATCTGAACGATGCGCTTTAACTTTGGCGGTGCACCACCGCAATCGGATACCGGAGGACAACCGCCCTGAAAACTTAATCGCTCTGTGTACCGCGTGTCACCTTTCGTATCACAATAGGGGTCAGTCTAACGTATCACCGGGGCAATTATCCCTGTTCCCTGATGATGGCATTGATTGGGATATCATGAATTTTTACCAGGAATCGGAACCGGACAATTTATCGGCTGTTAAATTGAAGAATTTGTAGCTATTGCTTCAAGCAGAAACAGACCGACTTTCTTGTGCAGTCCCTGGTTTTGTTGGGGACAGCCAATCTGAATCAAGCATTTAGGGCAGCCGTCCGAACACTCGCAATTTAAGGCTAGAAACATGGCTTTAGCAGCGAATAACGGTAACTGCTTCCCGATTTCTTCAGATGCTCCATTTCCCCCATCTGTGGTATCAAAAAAATAGGCGATGATACCCGAATCATCTTGCTCTACCGTAGAGTTCACATCGTGAGTAGAGGAAAGCACGACTAGGGGAACAGCTAGTTGAATTTGATGAGCCATACTGTGCAACGCAACTGCAATTGGATGACTTTTAAACAAACCTTCCAAATCTTGAGGTATATCATCTCCATATTGGGCTTTTGCACTAGCTTTTTGGCGGTTAACTTCGCCTGTAATTGCTGCAATTAGAGCCGGGTTGACTTCGACTTTAACGACGGGAGCTTCATATTGTATTTGATAGGACGGATCGAATCTTACTATTTGAATAAGCTTACTTATTTCGATCGATTTCAAAGTCTGACCACAAGACGGGCATACTTTGCCTTCAAGAGGTTGTTGGTGGGGACGGCATTTGACATTAGTGCAAGTTTGTCGATATTCTCTTTTACAAAGCTTATATCCCGTAACTTCTGAGGTAATCTTCCCCCATCCCAAAGTTAATCTCAGCCTTGCTTCGGGTAAGCTGGTAGGAATAATGCGGGGTTCTTCTAGCTTTTCTAAAAGTTCGATTTGTAAACCTACATCAGGTTCAGTAAATAAGCTAGCGTCTTCTTCAAAAGGCTGGAGTATTGCTTTGTTCTGCTCGATATCTAAGCTTTGACACCGATAAGTCACTAAAGTATTGCCTTCATCAAAAGCTGTATAAATTGCACCGGGAAAGACTTCTCGATAGGCAATGTCACGCGACATTTCTTCAAAGGATTCTCCCGTATTCTCGTCAATTAATTCAATAGCATCTATAGCGTTGCCTCTAATATTGACTCGCCCATGAGGTTCTCCTCGCCCTCGGAGCGTACTATTGGGAGAAAGGGAAAGTCTGTTTTGATCCAGCAGTCCCTCAGCAACGGCACCTCCCACAGCCTCAAATCGACTTTCAACCTCAACAGCAGGCAAACCGCTTTCGACACAGCAGCATTCCAGGTGCTTGCTCACAATGGTGGGATAATTGGGATTGAATGCGGCGCTTTCTGCTTCTCCTGTGAGCAATTGTTCGGGATGCTTGCCGTAATAGTAGTCTAAGGAACTTTGGGCAACTGGCAAGAAAATTACCAATCCCGGACTGATTCTTCCAGCACGTCCAAGGCGTTGACGAAAGGACATAATTGAACCGGGATATCCCTTCACCAAACAGCAATCTAATTCCGGTAAATCCAGACCTGCTTCTAGTGCTGATGTGGAAATAATTACTTTAAGTTTTCTTGTTCCCAGTTGACTGATGATATTTTGGCGACGCTCACTTTTTAAAGAGCCGTAGAAAGCCGTCACTTTTTGCGCTAAATAACTATTTCCCTGTCGCGTACTTTCTTTTTGAATTAAATCTACGAGTTTTTTAACGGCTCCTCTACTATTGCAAAAAACAATTCCGCTCAAGTCTTGTTGCAGCCAAGCTAAAACAATCTTGCAAGCATCGGAATTCGCTGTTTCGCTGGGAGCTAAACACAAAACAGTTTTTCCAGCCGTACCCGCCCCGCTGCTTTCAATTAAATGCAAGCGATCGGGTTGAGACGTTCTACCGCTAAATCTCATTGCCATGTCTCGGGGGTTGCCAATTGTAGCGGAAGAACAAATAAATTGGAGCTTGCTGCTGTTGCCTCCCACGCTGTCAACAGCCCTACGCAAACGGCGCATTAGGTTGGTAAAATGAGCTCCAAACGCGCCTGTATAGGTATGACTTTCATCAATCACTACCCACCGCAATCGTCGCAGGAATTTCCGCCAGGGTTCCCATTGTGAGACGCGAGGAATCTTTGCTAATTGATGGTGCAGCAAGTCGGGACTGACCGCTAAAATATTAGGGAGATGAGGCACAAAGAGTCCCAAACGTTCGGTATAGGGAGTATCGCCTGTCATTTGCCCCACTTTTACACGCTGTTCCGGGGGAAAGGTTTCGACAATACGTTGCAGTTTGCGAAACTGATCGAAAGCTAGAGCTTTCAGCGGAAAGATATAGAGCGCGGAAGTTTGAGGGCGATTCAAACAATCTTCGAGAATGGGGAGGTTGTAGCACAGGCTTTTTCCCGATGCTGTAGGAGTCACAATACTTAAATCGCAGCCCTTCCGCAAGCAATCTAAGGCTTCAATTTGATGCGAATACAGTTGGTGAATTCCCAATCCCTGAAGAGCATTTTGTAAGGGGGAGGGTAAGTCTTGTGGAATGGCGTACAACGAACCAGATGCGGGAGGGGTAATGCGAACAGCGCTAAGATTTGAAGCTAACTCAAGTGCGATCGCTCTAAATTGAGGTTGAGGAATAGCGGCAATTTCTGCTGCACTTACCTGAGAAAAGCTAGCAGACTGTATTTCACCTGCACCATTTTCTTCAGCTTTGGATAAGGATTCAGGTGTTTTAGGTACGTTCCCAGGGGCGATTTCATTCCTTTCAACAGCTTGCTGCCAATCTTTGTATAGAACGGGAACCGAGTATCCGGGAAACTTCACTATAAGTGTGTTACCCATCCAAGACATAACCTCGCCTTGTCCGTACTTGGGAGAACTGAGCGGCTGCCCAGGGTCTAGCCACTCAGGATGCTTTCGTTCGCTGTTGGGAGTCACAGCGCGGATAAGAGCAGCATAGTCAACGGGTTCGGGGTTGGTCATTGTTTTGGGGATAACTCCAATTGCTTCATCATAAGCTTCTTCTTCCAGACTGCTGGCATTCTCTCCCGAAGAAGGCGGCGTCATTGACTGTTGGATTTGCGCTTACTCTCAGGAATCGGCACGGGGCAATTGATTCGATCCGAATCCGCTGCCATCTTCTTAATTAATTGGAGGGCTGCTATGCAATCTCCCAACGCTCGGTGGTTCCCGCTCGATAAAGGGAAATACTTATAATCTTTGTAATAGTAGCTCCAATCTCCTCCCCACTGTGCCGCCCATTCCATCAGGCATTCGGAACGTTCTTTTAAATTTAAACTTGGCAAGTTGTGAAGGTGGCAGCAGTAATTTAATATTTTGATGTCGAATTCGGCATTGTATATCAAAATCCGTTTATCCTCAAGCACTTCGGCAATGCGGGGATAGACTTCGGTAAAAGTAGGAGCATCGGCTACCATTGCATCAGTTATGCCGTGAATGTCTGTTACTTCTGCGGGTATCGGAATTGAGGGCTTTATGAGCGCATCCAGCAACATTTCACCGAGACGATCGATAATTGTTATCTCTACAATTTCCGCATCATCTAACCCCGTTGTTTCAGTATCCAGAATCACCAAATCGTTCTGGCTTAATTGTTCTCTTGCCCAAAGAACAGCACTCACTCTATCTTTTTCTATGAAACCTACTTCGCGATACCATTCTTGATAATCACGCTTGATTTTGGCTTTGAGCCGGTTGGCAGCAAGGGTTTGCAACTGCTTTTGGGTAGGCTTTCTTTTGGGTCGGCAGCATTCAAGATTGTGGATATCGTAAAGGAACACGTCGTATTTTCGAGTAGGAATAACGCCTGAAGGTTTCAGAGGCGATAAACCAAGTTCTCCGAGTTGCTTTTTAGTTTTCAGGTGTGGTGGCGGTTCGTTAGGTTCGCCCCACCAACTGTATTTTGTTAGTTCCACAATTGCAGGTTCCCCATCTCTGCCATTTTATTATCGCATCATCAAGGAAAATGAAAACAACTACTAATACCGTATTTCTTGGTAATGGAGCGCTTGACTTTTACCCCAATTTGCTGCTATTCCCCAACCTTTCCAAATGTTGACTCAAGGGCATGATACCAGTCTGTCGCTTTCTGGAATGCTTTACCTCCCGTACCGCAGCCAAACACATCTCGACTGCTTGCCGTGACTCCCAATTTTAGTAAACTCGATGGTTCCATTGGCCGCATCGGCTGTTAAAAACAGCTACGTCTACAGGCATTTGATTGGCTACTTATTAGCTAAAACGCTTGAAACTCTGATTCTTTCGTTAGCTGTTTTCGGAGTCGCTCGAAGTAGCTAACGAAGAATCAAAAAAAAATTATTTTCTTTCCGGCGCGCTAAACGATTTGGCATCCCAGATACCCCAGACTTCGCGGGCAGAAGATACGGCACCTTGGAGGGCTTCTGCTGGCGATCGCCCGAACACTACGATCTTGCGGGGTGGATTGTACTTGCGGGTAACGGTAACGCTCCACCGAAATTGATGGCTTCTGAGTGCTTTCATCGATCGTCCCTCCCGTCACCGGCATTGGGCAATGTCTCTGAACTTTGGGCTAACAGAGAACCCGAGAGCAAGCGAACCATTTGCAGCGCTTCACTTTCAGACATCCAAACATTTAAATGTTCAGATATTGGAAACAACTCTAAGACGGAACACTCTCCTAATGCCTCCCACACAGTGCAGGAGTAGTGCTGGGCGTAGGCGATGCCTTCAATGAGCGCCTTCTTCTGAGTGGCGGTACTGGTTGTCAGGAGTTCTTGCCAGCATGGATGGAGTTGGCTGCACGAGAATTGGTCGGCGATCGCTCGCACCAAACTCAAAGCTTCAGCGGATGTTGGCAGGAAGTCGAAAGCCAGAGGCCACTTATCCCCGAATAATTCGATCGTGGAGCATTCTTTGATAGCGCGGGTGAGGGTATCGCTTTGACGGAACGAATAGACGGAGGCTTCCATCAAAGCGCTCAGTTCCCGGTGCGGCATCGCGCTAACAGATGCCAACAACTGGCGGTACAAAGCGGAAGTTGCTGTTGTACCTGGTTCTGATGCGGCTGCGGGTGCAGGTGCTGCCGAAAAAGTTGCAGCCGATTCAGCGGGTATCGGTATCTGCGGTTGTGTCATGATTGAAAAACCTCATTAATGTGAGTGCCACACCCTGCCCCATTCGATTTCCAGTCATAGGGGGCGGGGTGTGGTTTGGGGTTTTTGACGCTAACAAAGCTTAGTGAAGCAACCATATCGGAAGTACAGATAACTGTTTTATGCTTCTGCTTGGTTTGCAGGCGTTCGTGGGTGTATGATAACTCATACGGGATGTTTAATGCAAACATCCCGTATGCGTCTATTGACCCATTAAGCAAAAAACGAGCTTTAACGGGTAGTCTGGGATATATAAAGTAATTGCATTAGATATCCCAGTGACCGAGCGAAAAACTACAGAACCAGTACCCACCTTGAAAGTCACATTTCCTTCTCGGACGCTTCGAGAACGGTTCAAGGCTATTTGTGCGTTGAACGGAAAAAACATGAATGAAGTGCTTATCGATTTGGTCAAACAGTACATAGAACAGAATCAGCGGAACGATCGCCCTGAAAGTGAAAGCGACCGAAAATCATAGGGCTGACTCCATACCTAATGTCTACCAACTGAAAATGTTATGAGCCAAACCCAAACAATCCCCCAAACAATCACGTTTGATGAGTTCGCAGCCTGGTATCCAGAGAACTCTATTCGCCGCTACGAACTGCACCACGGAGCAATTGTTGAAATGCCTTTAGGAACTGGTCGCCATTCCCGCGTTACAGGTTTCATCCGTTCAAAACTATCAATCGAAATTGACCGCCGCTCCTTACCTTATTCCATCCCCGGCGACTGCCTGCTCAAACCCGTCCGCAACGAGGCGGGCTACCTGCCAGACGCAGTTGTCCTAGACGAAGCAGCTCTGCGCCAGAGAGAACCGCGCTGGGATAGGGAATCCATCATCGCGATGGGGTCTTCGGTACGGCTGGCTGTAGAGGTCGTCAGCACGAACTGGCGGGACGATTACCATCTCAAATTCGCCGACTACGAAGAAATGGGCATCCCCGAATACTGGATTGCGGACTACCTCGGTTTGGGCGGCCGCAAGTTCATCGGCACTCCCAAACAACCCACGCTCTCGGTTTGCCAGTTGGTTGACGGCGAGTATCAGGTAAAACAGTTTCGGGGAGATGACCGAGTTGAATCGCTGGCTTTCCCGGAATTGAACTTGACTGCCGAGTTGATTTTTCGAGCCGGTCTGCCCTTAACCGAGCCGAGCTAGAAGGACTGGGGGGGCGATCTGGCAAATAGGTTCCATTACACGATGGGTTCATGGTGCCAGACGGCTCGTATCGGATGAGCCAAACCCAAGTCGCCGAAGCAGCGGGCTCTCAAACAGCGCAACGTGTCCGATTTTTTACGCTCAAACGCCGGCGAAAGCTTGCTGGGTGAAGGTTACACGAGTACGATTTTTGAGCGAGAAGAAATCGAAATCGAGTCTGAACCCGGTAGTCGGGGGCAAAGTCGGTTTCTGTCCGTCCCTCCAGAAATTGCCAGCGCTTACTGGCTGTGGCAAGCTCACCGGGGGAACAAAGCTGCCTTGACTATGAGCATGGGACTGATTACCGAATCTCTCGAACGTCGGTTTGACGAAGCTTTCGGCGTTACCCGCACCGAGACTGAAAGAAACGAATTGCTCAGCCAGCGAGTTCAAGAACTTGAGCGCAATATCAGAGAAGCGTTTTGGGTTGACGATGAAGCCAGAGCCGAGCGCGACTACTTTGAGCGTTTACTCAGAGAGAACGGCATCGATCCTTGGAGAATTCCGGGGGGTGAGGAGGAACCGGGCTAATTGCACTCGGCAACTATTGGGGTTTTTCTAATTCCAAAATTCCTTGACAGGCGTTATTTAGTTTTAGAATCCGCTGCTGACTCAAATCTCAACGAAAACGAACTAGAACTGGTTGAGCGTGCGCTCCAAGCGATCGCCGACAATGACCCCGCAGCAGCCCGTGATGTCTATTGCCGCGTCCATGAATTGGGAGTCAAAGAAGCGGTGAAAGCGATGCTAAGCAACGATGAGAATGAGGATTTTAAACGGCTAGTTAAACTTTGGAAGAAAAGCAAAACTCAACTTTAATCTAAGACCAAGATGCCTGTCAGAGTTTGGTGTATACCCGCAATATTGGTTTTCCTGACCTAGCCTTAGCGCTTTTAAGTCCTGGGTCAGGATATGCTCATATCTTGATCGTTCATAAGTCTTTACAGGCAGCTAGAGTGGCTCTTAACGGACTCGCGATCGGCTTTGGCAGAATATCAGTTAGTGTTCCATCTATAAAACGTACCCTTGGTTAATATGCCGAATGAATCTGATGAGTTTGATGAATTACTGAAAAACTTTCGCCCCAATCCTGACTTACTGGAACAACTGAAAAACTTTCACGGTGAAGAGAAAGAAGTTTCCATTTTCTTCGTAAATCTTTACGGAGTTGAGCGCTTAACTCAGCAAATGGAAGTAGAAACTCGCGTCGAGCTGTTCCACCACTATTTTCAAGTGATGGTGGAGACTGTTTTTGAACATCAAGGCACAGTAGATAAATACATTGGCTCAACGATTATGGTAGTTTTTAAGTCACCAATGCCCCTAGAAGACCATCCACTGATGGCAATTAAAACGGCATTGGCAATGCGAGAGCGACTACCAGAAATCAACAGTTCCTGGTTTCCAGAAGAGCAACATCCGCTGAGTATAGGAATCGGCATCAATACAGATCGTGTTTTCTGTGGTAATGTTGGTTCCCCTCAACGAATGGACTTTACTGCCGTGGGGCATGGGGTGAATGTGGCTAATCATTTGAGTCAACAAACGCAGCAATATGCCTGCGATATTTTGATTGGTCAAAAGACGTATGAAAGTTGTGCGGAGTATGTTCAAGTGAGAGAAAGAGACTCGACCCAACTGACACCCGAAGGAAACCCATTCAATGTTTATGAGTTGATTGGATTGAAGGCTTAATTTTTGTCGAGCCAAAATCTTGCTTTATGACCGCAACGACCGATATTGTCCAAAAACGCTGAGTATTTGCAGGAATTCAAAGAGATGTACTCGGAAGCCTTGGTTAATCCAGAGGTAATTACCTCAAAATCCGAAATTATCAGACCAGACCTTCTTACTTTGCAAATAATGTATCCAAATAATTGGGAAGCAGCAGCAACTTATTATGGATACATTCTCCCGAATTCTCCGGCGGTAGAAATTCAAGAGGATATTTCTAAGGTTGAACCGCGTGACACAAGGAGTTGATAGAAAACTAGCGGTTACATATAGCGGTTACAGAATGCTTTGGGTAACCTGTAGCAGTTGTGGCTGTTAGATATTTATAAGCGCTCTTTGACATACCTAACCCGCCAGAACTGCTACAGCTTCATCAGTACAGGGAAGTGTGGGGCTGTTGGAACCGTAACGACAACCACGTGGGCAAAATGGGATTCTTTCTCCAATTGGATTGTGTGTTCAGTTCACTCCGCAACCTTGCGGGATTTGGTTATAGTCCCGGTTTGCCCTTTATAGATGTTGTCGTTTTCCACAATTGTCACGCGGTCGCCTTCTACAAACGTTTTATGGCTAGCTCCCACATTTGAGGGAGTTAGGGGGGTAGTCGGTGGTAGTTGTGAGGGAGTTACTGAGGGAGTTTTAATCGTTACTGGTACTGGGTTTGAGGGAGTTGAGGGAGTTGAGGGGGGTAAGCTGCTACGCAGCTAAACCGGATAAAATAGCATTGCCTTTATTTTTGATTTTTCGCTACCATTTGATAACCATTTCTCCTTCGTTTAATAATCTATGTAGTAATTCTGACAATTCTTCTACTGACTTAAACAGTCGATGTGCTATATATTCTTTCGCTGAATGCCAGACCAACTCAATCAAATTATAATCTGGGCTGTAAGGTGGCAAAAATTCTAAAATAATATAAGGCATTTCGGCTGATATTTGGCTCAGAATATCTTTCT